>NZ_JAYKKE010000001.1:0-300000 GCF_036336025.1 Stomatohabitans albus | reverse complement strand
GTTCCTAACGGTCGTTCAACGTAATGAGAAATGTGACTTCATGATGCACTCATCAACCTGCATCAAACAGAAACAGCACTATTAAGCCACTCGTATCGCAGGAGCGTCAAACGGTTTAAGGGTAGGGCTAACTTTTGATGGCAAAGAAAAGTCGCGGATTGTATTGATCGCCTCCATCGCGGTATTGACCGCAGTGTCAAATCCAATAGTGAAGTCAGTGCCTGACAAATCGTTGTCGATGGTGCCCGGAATACCGATGACGTGGAAGTTGTGTTCTTCGGCTAATTTCTGCCCACCGGTCTGTGAGCCATCACCACCGATAATGACGATGCCCTCAACCCCTTGTGCGTTCGCAAAGCATTGGAGCGATACAACTTGGCTCCCGCATCGGATGTGTAAACGCAGCTCGATATGCCTGCTGATATGCCGGGCCTGGATAAGCTGCCCAAGAAGTAAGTTGCCTATTCACTTGCCACAAAGGTGAATCAAATACGGACCAACCAATCGGTTGGTCCGTTGTTGTTGCACTCTGGTGTTATGAGGACGCTGGGACGGGATCGCTCGGGGGGAGAATATCTGGGACAGGACCACCTCGGGGGACAATGAACCAGATAATGATCAGCAGGACAACGATAGCGATAACCAAACCGATGATGCGTTCTTTGGTTACATGTTGAAACCTGTTCTTGTTCATGGGTGACACGTCCAGTAGAAGATGGGGTTAAGAAACCAATCCAAAAGATGTGGAACGATCACATAAAGTAAAGCCCCATCAATAATTGCGGCAATCGTGCGTGGTACAAGTCGTTTGAAGAAAATATGCATGCACAAATCCAGGTAGTCGTTACCACGGGCAGATATATCTCCCTGGCCAGCTGTAAATGTTGAATTCAGATAAATACAAACTGAACACCTTGCAAGCAAACAGTCCCATCCCCATTGGGATAAGAAAGAAGAGCTCTCCAAACAGTGTCTTAAGGTTCAGTGTCTTAAGGTTCAGTATCTTAGTCTTTTCAGGGGGGGGCTGGTGATTAGTGTGTGACAATGTTAACTCCTGACTGTTGCCTGGTTGAATTAAACCACCTGGGAGAACAGGACGCTAAATCATCTCAAGATATAGATAACTTTTGATGAGTTCGTATAAAGAAGAATATAAAAACACTGAATAGCGTTTCTTTACAGTTCCTACGGCATTATCTAAATAATGTGCAATATAAAGTATGCCTGTGCTTAAATCTACTACCCCAGGGTAACGTATTGCCGATGAGATGGTGTATTCACCGAGGCTTGTCCTTTGCTTTGGACCTAAACCGGATTGGCTCAACGCGTTCACAGGCTGCTAGCTAGCGGTCATAGCAACATAACAGGCTCGCCATTGCGAGCCTGTGTGGAGATCGTTTGAGCGTGGGTTAGACCTGTCGGAAGCTCATAACCTCAGCTTCAAATTTGGTTCCCGTGGGGCCAGCCCATGTCACCTTGGCACCCTCTTTTGAACCATTGATGGCGCGCCCCATCGGGCTGGTTACACTGACGATTTCGAGGTCAGTATCAGCCGCATCTTCGAGCGAACCGAGGAAGATGTCGTAGGTTTCACCATCTTCCTTGATCGTGACGGCCATACCAACGCGCGCAAGGCTGGTATCGGCTGAGTCTTCAACGATTTCAGCGTTATCCAAGCGAGCCTGGATGACACGAATACGGTCTTCGTTCATACCCTGCTCATCTTTGGCGGCATGGTACTCAGCGTTTTCTTTTAAGTCGCCATGGTCACGCGCTATTTCAATACGTTCGGTGATTTCATCACGAACCGTTGTGGTAAGTTCCTCCAACTCGGCTGTAAGACGGTCAAAGGTTTCTTGGGTCATTTGTTCCATAACATCCTCCGTTCGTCAGCCAGATTAGCGGGCGAGTCGGTCCATCATCTCGACAAGGTCAAACATGTCTGCATTCCGCTCGGTTGTCTTTAATCGGGTAAAGGGGGTATGGACGATTTGGTGATAGCGCTCACCGACCATCACACCGGTTTTACCATCAACCAGAGCCTGAACGGCAGCGTCACCGAGTCGGGCACCAAGTACACGGTCGCGCATGGATGGGCTCCCACCGCGTTGCATATGCCCAAGATTGGCAACACGTATGTCAAGGTTCTCGGTGCCTTCGCCGTTTTTAACCATCTCCGCAATGGCTTCTGCTCCACCGAGGTTTTCACCCTCAGCCACCACAATAATGCTAAAGCGTTTATTGAGTTTGAAACTCTCAAAGATACGCTCTCGGATATGAGCAATATCGTCTTCTCGCTCAGGAATCAGTGCGGCAGTTGCGCCGGTTGAAATCCCCGCATACAGGGCCAACCATCCTGCGTGGCGCCCCATGACCTCAACAAAGAAGGTGCGATGGTGGCTAGATGCAGTGTCGCGGATTTTATCAATCGCCTCCATCGCGGTATTGACCGCAGTGTCAAATCCAATGGTGAAGTCAGTGCCTGACAAATCGTTGTCGATGGTGCCCGGAATACCGATGACGTGGAAGTTGTGTTCTTCGGCTAATTTCTGCCCACCGGTCAGTGAGCCATCGCCACCGATAATGACGATACCGTCAACCCCTTGTGCGTTAAGATTGTCGGCTGCTTTGGCTCGTCCTTCGGGTGTTCGGAACGCATCAGAACGTGCCGTTCCAAGTATCGTGCCGCCGAGATGGAGAATGCCCGATACTTCTCGGGCATCCATCAGTCGCATATTGTTTTCAATCATGCCTTGGTAGCCGTTTGACACGGCAATCGTCTCAATACCTTTGGCATCCGCGGAACGAACGACCGCTCGAACCGCTGCGTTCATACCAGGGGCATCGCCACCGCTGGTAAGCAGTGCGATCCGAGAAATATCTGACATTAGAAGCCTTCCTTATCCGCGTGTATGTACCTAAACAATAAAGGTTGGAGCCTTAATCGGCGCCAACAACATTACGTTTATGCCAACAGCTTAATAAACTGTGGAATATGTCAAGCTTCTTGTACCGGTTGTACGCACGAAAGTTAGAACAAGAAGTCACGGCCGGAGTACTTCCTCGCCACGTGGCCGTCATTTTGGACGGCAACCGTCGATTTGCCCAAGAACGCGGATTAGCTAGTGCAGAAGCGGGGCACCGGATGGGAGCTGAGAAAATCTTTGAGTTTCTCGATTGGTGCCAAGACCTCGGGATTGAATGGGTCACATTGTGGCTATTAAGTACCGATAATTTGAACCGAGATCCTAAAGAACTGTCAGCCCTCGTTTCTATTATTGACGAAGCGGTAAACGGTATTTGTGACCAGGCTCCTGAACGTTGGCCAGATTTGTCTATTGACTCCATTGGTGCAGAGATGGATTTGCCAGATCCGCTCCGGTCAACATTGCAACGCGTCGCAGCAATGCCCAAACATGAATCTGGTATGCATCTCCAAGTAGCTGTGGGCTATGGCGGTCGTGAGGAAATTACGGAAGCCTTCCGTCGCTTATTGCGTGAGCGAGCCGAACAAGGCGATTCCATTGATGATGTTATTGCCGATTTAACACCAGAGATGATTGGCAAACATGTTTGGACGGCCACGAGTCCAGACCCCGATTTAATTATCCGGACCTCAGGAGAAATTCGCCTGTCTGGATTCTTACTTTGGCAGAGTGTGCACTCAGAATTCTATTTTTGTGACCCCTACTGGCCGGAGTTCAGACGGATTGACTTCCTGCGTGCCCTCCGTGAATTCGGACAACGTAATCGCCGGTTTGGGCGCTAATCTAGCTTACATAATCCAATTAAATACAAAGTAATACAATTATTTCCAATATCAGTAACGTGGCGGTACAAATGAGAGGGCCAAGGCTATGAGTGTTGAAGCAACAGCTATTGACGGGTTATTCGTCGTCCGGTGGGACACCTTCGGCGATGATCGTGGGTTTTTTCGCCAGACCTATCAAGTCAAGGAATTAGAAGAAGCCCTTGGGCGTGAGGTGAAATTCAAGCAGGGAAACCATAGCCATTCAGTGCCTGGAGTATTGCGGGGTTTCCACGCTGAACCGTGGGATAAATGTGTGTATGTCGTCAGTGGCTATGCCTTCGCAGCTATCGCCGATATCCGACCAGACTCGCCCACCTTCGGCAAGGTTGAAACCTTCATGCTGGGTGAAGAACCAAATGGTGAGCGTATCCGCTTGTATATCTCCAAGGGATTAGCCAACAGCTTTCTAACCCTCGGCGTAAAAAATGTTGACTACCTCTATGACGTAACTGACTATTACCAGGCCGGTGTTGTCCAGCCCGCAGTGGCATGGGATGACCCTGACTTAGCCGTGGACTGGCCATTGCAGAACCCAATCCTCAGTGAAAAGGACCAAGCTAACCCCACCTTGCGGGAATTGATTGGTGACCACCCATCGTTCTCATCGTGAACCCCATCTGCCCCGATGGGGTGACGGTAAAGGATTTGTCCTAGGCGCGCGCTAACGCGAGGCGCTGGAAGATTTCATGGGCATCTTCGGTCATATCCGGGGTAGGAGCACGCCACAATCCGTCGGGATCCATCGTCCAGGCTTTGACGTCTGGCTGGAGCACCACATCAAGGATTTCTTGTAAACGGGCACGATTTACCGCATCAACTACAGGGATAATTGCCTCAACTCGGCGATCCAAGTTGCGGGTCATCATATCGGCAGACCCCATGAGATATTCCATACCCGTCTCTGGGGTACCAAACCGGAAGATGCGGCTGTGCTCCAAGAACCGTCCAATAATGGACCGCACCGTAATGTTGTCGCTCAGGCCAGGTCGGCCAGGCAATATTGCACACATTGTGCGTACGATGAGTTGTACGGTCACCCCTTGTTGGCTAGCGGCATAGAGTTCATTGATGAGCTGGGTATCAACGAAGTTGTTGCACTTCATGATGATGTGGCCACTGGTACCCAGACTTGCTTGGGCACGGATGCGTTCCACGATCTCATCGCGCATACGGTTTGGCGCAACAAGCAGGGCTTTATAGGTATCTTCTGCCACATAGCCGGTTAATTTATTGAATAGCTGGGAAAGGTCGCTGCACACGTCAGGACGTGTCGTGAAAATACCGAGGTCCTCATAGATGCCCGCCGTTGAGGGGTTGTAATTCCCTGTGCCAATATGCACATAACGGCGCAAGATGCCTTTTTCTTCACGCACAACAAGGGTCGTCTTCGTATGCGTCTTGAGGCCAATTAACCCATAGACCACGTGCACACCAGCTGATTCCAGGTCCCTGGCACGACGAATATTTGCCTCTTCATCAAACCGAGCCTTCAGCTCCACCAGTGCCACAACCTGTTTGCCAGCCTCAGCCGCATCAATAAGCGCATTGACGATCGGACTATTCTTAGCCGTAGTGCGATAGATCGTTAGTTTGATCGCCACAACCTTCGGGTCACGCGCAGCCTGTTCGATGAACTGGAGTGTCGATGAGTCAAAGTCCTCATAGGGATGGTGCACCAGCACGTCGCCGGCGCGCATGCGTGACCACATTTCTTCACGTCCACCAATAGCCCGGGAACGTATCGGTGTCCAGTCAGGATGTTTGAGATCTTGACGGCGGAGTCCAACGATTTGCCATAATCCACTCAGGTCAAGTAACCCCGGTACCCGAATGACGGTGTGTTCATCACCACCAAGGTCATCAAAGAATGGAGCAAGCATGGCTTCGTCTTCGGGATTATCTTCAATTTCGATTCGGACGACTCGACCAAATCGCCGTTGCAAGATGCCACTCTCAATCGTTTCAAGGAGGTCTGTTGACCTCCCCTCATCAAATTCACCCAGGGCATGACGGGTAACCCGAAAGACTGCGGTGCGTAACACTGGCACATTGGGAAAGAGCAAGTTCAGGTGGGCAATAATGACCTGTTCAATAGGCACGAAGACGGCAGTTATATCCGGGTTTGTTGGTTTCACCGCCACAAACCGAGGCAAATTACCCGGTACTTTCAACCGTGCTCGGGCTCGTTGCCCTGGGGTTGGCTCAACCTCAATGGCAATATTGGTGCTCAGGGTGCTGATGTGCGGGAATGGCCGACCAGGGTCAATAGCCAAAGGGGTGAGCAAGGGGAACATCGTGTCACCGAAAACTTGTTTAATTTCGGCGCGTTGCTCTGCAGTTAAATCTCCATAATTGGAAATGATGATTCCTTCATCACGTAAACGCGGAATCAAAATAGTGTGAAAAATATTGGCTAAATCGGTCGCATTTTGCTGGAGCAAATGATGGATAATGCTCAAGTGGCGATCATGGCGCATCCACTTGGGCGTGTCGGTGACATGGTCCGGGCTAGTAGCCAACCGTTCAAGGCGTTTTTGGACCCACTCATCTGTATTGCTCGCAAAAATAGCGAGGTATTTCACCCGCTCTAGTAGGGGTTCACGTTCATCAAGGGCATTACACAGTAAACGCGCATTAAAACTGAGCTGCGAGAATTCACGGTCCCCGTAGCGGGCATCGGTTGGTGCTCCTGGAAATGGAGCGAGTGGGTTGATCATAACCTTCCGATCTTGCGTATATCTTCGAAGGGATAGGGTATGTCGACCAGTAGTATTTTGAGCAGAACATGCAGTATTTCTCGTACATGAGCGTACCTGTACCCCTGAATGCCCCTCGGATATGGTGAATATGGATGTGAGGCCGGTTGCCTTCACCCTCGTTCCCATCCGGATGAAAGGACCTGATGTGAGCAGCTTAGAACCAAATCCCGTAAAGCGTATGTTGCTCTTGCATCAAAACCGCCCAACACGGCACCGCCGTGGCTTTGAAATGGAGTTGCGCGCTGCCGAAGAAGCCGTGGTGACCATCGGCTCACAGATAGGCAACCTCGTGCACCCCATGACAGAAGCATTCTTAGACGGTGACGCTCCCGCCGCAGATGAACTCTGCGGCTTTGACGCCACAGTGAGTGCCGAGTGTGCCAATCTTGAAGATGCCATTATCAGATTGCTAGCCTTACAGGCGCCAGTAGCTGGAGATCTCCGTCGTGTGGTCGCCACGTTGCGGGTAACGTCAAGTCTTGAACGGTCATGGGCCCTCTTACGCCACGTTGGTGAGTCGTTGGCCTGGGTCCATCCCCCATCCATGTCTGAAAAGCTTCGTGAAACGATTGCCCAGTTGGCTGAAGTCTCGCAGCAGATTTATCTCGGGGGTATTAAAGCGTGGGAAGAACGTGATGCCAACGCCGCTGAGAATCTTGAAGACCGTGATGACCAGGTAGACCTCTTACACAAGGTGTTACTTACTGAGCTGTATACCGGCTCTCAAAGCGTTGAAGAAAGTGTGAGTCTTGCCCTTATTGCGCGCTATTACGAGCGCATCGGTGACCATGGCGTTGACCTGGCAAAGCAGGTCGCCTATGTCGTTACTGGCCGTCATGCTGAAGGTCGTGGACTTGGTAATGCTGGACCAGGAAGGCCGGTATCCGACGAAACATCATCCCAACAACCACCAGAGGACACACCATCTTCTGGTCATGAACAGGGATAACGAGAGCAATGGCAGGCAGTGCGCATCGCCTTCATCCAGGAGGTGGTTTGCCAGGTCAGGACCCCACTCAACGCATCCTCATCGTTGAGGACGAAGCCGCCATTAATGAAGCATTGGCGTTCGGGCTAGAAGCCGAAGGGTTTGACGTTGTTACAACCTTTGATGGTGTGTCTGGCTGGGCTGCCTTTGAACAGGATAGGCCGGATTTAGTTATTCTTGATGTGATGCTCCCCGGTCGTTCAGGTACCGATATTTGCCGGATGATCCGTGCACAGTCAACCGTTCCAGTCATCATGCTCAGTGCAAAAGACTCAGAGATTGACAAGGTTGTAGGGCTTGAGATTGGCGCGGACGATTACATAACGAAACCATTTTCAATGCGGGAACTGATTGCACGGGTACGTGCTGTTCTTCGTCGGGTAGGGGACCAAGGGCACGAAGACTCTGCGGTAAGTCTGTCTATGCATAATGTGCACATTGATACACAACGCCATGAGGTGCAGGTGCGTGGCAAATCGGTAGACCTGCGTCCGAAGGAATTTGCCCTATTGGAATTATTGGTCCGTCATGCCGGGCATGTCCTGGGACGGGACATGATTATTGAACATATTTGGGGGGCAGATTATGTCGGGGACACCAAAACCCTCGACGTCCATATCAAACGGATTCGTGCGCGTATAGAACGGGACCCCAAACAGCCAGAGCTCATTCAAACGATTCGTGGTGTTGGTTATAAGTTCATCGACTAACGATCTATATCGGGTAGGGGGAGGCAATGAACAGCGCGAATGTGCCTAGCCTGGGGTCCATCTTAGATACGATTCCGACAGCGGTTATTGAGTTTGACCACGGTTCCCTGGTGTATGCAAACCAAGCGGCTCGGCGCCTCTTTTCACTTGACCGCTGGGATCCCGATAATCCTGTCGCTGCGCTTGGCAATGCCGCATTGGTTCATGCGCTTGAAACAACCACAACCACAGGCACGCTCCAAGAAGTAACCGTGGAGGTGCACGATAGCGTGGTCCAATGTGCTACAAGCCAAGTGCCAGGTAAGGCCGTTGTAACACTCGTGGCGACGGATATTACAAGTGTTGAACGTGTCCAGGCTATGCGCCGTGACTTTGTGGCAAATGCCAGCCATGAATTAAAAACGCCGGTTACTGGCATCTTGGCGTTGGCCGAAAGCCTAGAACTTGCGATGGAACGTGACCCTGTTCGTGCCAAACAGATGGTCCACCGCATTCGAAAGGAAGCGGTTCGGTTATCTCAGCTTGTTCGTGAACTCCTTGACCTCAACCGAATAGAGGAAGGGGAACGTCGCGAAGGTGAGGGGTTTGATCTGCGGTTTATCTGCCTAGACCAAGTAGCCCGCATCGGAACACTAGCAGAGAGTTTGCACGTGACGGTTCGTGCGGATATTCCTGATCCAATCATCGTCGTAGGCAGCCGCGAGAATATGAAGACCATTGTGAGCAATTTGCTGACAAATGCCGTGAAATACAATAAGCCTGGCGGGGAAGTTGTGATTACAGCGTGCCGTCAGCCGACCCGCATCGAAATCGTGGTACGTGACACAGGGCTAGGGATTGCCGAGGAACATCTAGATCGTATCTTTGAACGTTTTTATCGCGTTGACCAGGCACGAAGTCGTGAAGCAGGAGGAACCGGATTAGGGCTGAGCATTGTCCGTCACGCCGTTGAACAGATGGGTGGAACGATTACCGTGGAATCAGCGCTGGGGCAGGGGACCAGGTTTAGTGTGCATATCCCCGTAGAAGGGAATGATGTATGACCGCACCGCCTGTTTTGACTGGGCCATCTGGACGACCGATTGATCGTGATAGTGGTAAAACCCTACGGCTACCGATTATTCATCAACGCCTTGTTGAAACGTATGGTGACGGGGTTATTGAATTGAACTGGACAACCCCGCTGGAGTTATTGATTGCCACCGTACTCAGTGCTCAGTCAACTGATGTGATGGTTAACAAGATCACGGCGTCACTCTTTCAGAAATACCACGAGCCGGAAGACTACCTAGCTGTTCCCCAAGAGGAATTAGAACAAGACATTAAGTCCTCGGGGTTCTACCGGCAAAAAGCCAAGAGTATTCGTGGTCTGTGCGCAGGGATTCTCGAACGCTTTGACGGTGACGTCCCGCAAACGATTGCTGAGCTGATTACGTTGCCAGGGGTTGCGAGAAAAACAGCCAATGTAGTCCAATCGGGTGCCTTCCCTGAGGCTATGGCTACTGACCCAGACGCAGGAATTGCGGTTGATACCCACGTCATTCGATTGAGTAAACGCTTGGGCTATACCCGGCATAGTGATGCCGTGAAAATCGAACAAGACCTCAAACGCATGTATCCGCGAGACCAGTGGTCAAATGCCTCATTAGTAACGATTTTGCATGGTCGGCGTTGCTGTGATGCCCTGAAACCTGCTTGTTACCGATGCCCCGTTGAAACGCTTTGCCCATCAAGTTTGGCTGCGGGTCGAACAGATAAAGCACGGCAGGCTCGCGGTATGGGGGAGTAGGTATGACGCCCAAACCCGAGGAGTTGTCATCGCTATCGGCTTAGGCATCGGCAAAGTAGCTCGTATTCCAACCCATTGATCGATAACGAATCCACTCAGCAAGGGTTCGGATTGTTACGGCCATCGGGAGGATTTCAAGGCGTCCAGCCAGCATGTCAATAATGTGAATGAACTGGGCACCTGGAGGCAACACACTCCAGTCACCGTGACTGAGTCCACCCAGGGTGATACCGATGGTGCTCATTGAACAGGTGACCGCTGCAATAGATGTCCACGGGTCAAATCCATACATCGTGGTTCCTACTACGCTAAAGAGCCAGAGCACGATAAAGGCAATATGGAAGGCCAATACACTGCGCACCACATTACGAGGAATACGCGCTTGGCCAGGCCCAATGCGGACAGCCACAATCTGGTGCTCTCGCTGTTCAAGCATCAGTTCATTTTTCATGACTTGCCATGAAATTTGACAGCGCAGGATTTTAAGACCGCCCGTTGTTGACCCGGTCATCCCGCCCGTAAACATCGTAACGAGCAATATGAAGAGGCTGATGGCTGGCCAATCATCCCACGACACTGACGCAAACCCTGTTGTGGTAAGGAAGGAAACGGTTGTGAAGATCGAGTTAATGGGGTCGGCAACTCCAGCAAAGGCGTTTGCACCAGCCACAATGGCGCACGCAACTGCGATCCAACCGAGATAGGCCCGAAGTTCCCCGTGCACCCATATGGACGGCCATTGCCCGCGCCAGGCCCGCCAAAAGACGCCCATATCCGTTGCCCCAAACGCCATAAAGAAAGTGAGTCCAATCAGCAATATGGGGTCATTACTGAAGGTTGCAAAGCTTGTGGACTTAACGGAGAACCCCCCAGTTGCTACCGTCGTAAAGGAACTCGTGACGGCTTCAAACGGGGTTAAACCACGGCTATACAAAAACAAGGCGCAGCACACGGTTAGCGTTAAATAAACCCCAGCGAGACGCCACGCATTTGTATTGGCCCGCGGGGTGAACTTATCCGTCGTTGGTCCCGGTGCTTCTGCACCAACCAGTTCAAGACCACCAACGCCTAGTACCGGCAAGGCCATCACCGCAAGGACAACGACACCAATACCGCCAATCCATTGCGTTGATGCCCGCCAGAACCCAACGCCATAGCCGATGTGATCTAGATACTCACCAGAAAGCGTTGATGAACCAACGGTTGTGAACCCACTCGTTGATTCAAACCATGCCTGAAGGGGGTTGCTAATCACCCCGGTAAGCACGTAGGGAATGGCACCCAGTAGCGTAATAACGATCCAGGTAATGGTTACTGCGGTATAGACGTGACGGCGATGAATATGTGCAGGGGCAGCACATCCGTATATACCTAGTGCAGCTACCGCGACCATGATGAACGTTGAAATCACGAGGGGTACGCCGTGGGGTCCATGGGTGAGAAACTCAAGGGCACTCGCGATGGCAAGTGAAGTCGAGGTAACTGCTGAGGACCATCCAATGAGGAGTCCAGCAAGAAGTGGGAGACGACGTTTCATAGAAGAGTGGGACAGAGATTAGCGCATATTTGATGAAAAGGGGCTGGCGTCCATCAGAGAATCTCGAATGGCTGAGAACATCATGAGCACCGGCAGAATCTCAAGACGGCCAATTTCCATATTGACAAGGGCAACAATCAGCGCTGGTTTAGGCAGTACGGTGAAGTCGCCATTGGCGACCTCGCCTAAGGCCTGACCAACATTGGACAGGCTTGATGTGGTGGCAGACATCGCGGTCTCAACACTGACGCCGATTGCGGTCATCGCGCCAACGCTAACCACCCAGATAGCCATAAACATCCCCATAAAGCCCAGCACACTCTTAATGATCTTGTCGGGGATCCCTGGACTTGTCCGTGAGAGTCGAACACTGATGATCTCGTGGGGACGGGTTTGCTGACTGACCTCAGCAAGCCCATACCGTGCCATCACGGTCATACGCATCATTTTCATACCACCGGCTGTGGAACCGGTCATTCCTCCGGGGAATTGCACGATAAAGAGAATGAATGTTGAGAGGGGGGGCCATGCCGAGAAATCAACAACATCGAGTCCACCTGTGGTGATAAAACTCACTACAGTGAACAAGGTCGTGGTGAATACTTGTGTAGTCCACCCCAACTGCAATCCGTTGACGACGCAGGCGAGCCCGACCGCGGTTAATGTCCAGTAGATAAAGAACCGCAGCTCACCATCACGGAGTACATCACGAATATGTCCCCGGCCAATGGCCCACACCAGGCTGAGGTTGCAGGCAGATACGAACATGAAAAAGGGTGCACCTAGCACAATGACAGGGTCGTCACTCCATTCAAGTAGGGAGGTTGGCCGCGTTGAAAATCCACCGGTTGCCACGGTGGTGAGGGCATGGTTGATCGCATCGAAGGTTGGGATACCACGCGCAACGTACAACACCGCACATGCGCCGGTGAGCAGCATATAGACGAACACGATGATCTGAACGGTTTCACGAGCGCGTGGTGCGAGCCGTTCATTGATCGGTCCGGGGGCTTCGACACCGAGGAGGTCCATACCCTTAGACCCCAAGAAGGGCAAGACAAGCAGGGAGAGCGCGACAACACCAATCCCACCTATCCACTGGGTGATGGAGCGCCAAAATAACATGCCCTTACTTACGCCTAAAAGCATGTCTCCACCCAGAATGGTTGATCCTGTAGCGGTGAACCCGCTTGTTGATTCGAACCACGCATTGATGGGGTCGGTCACGGTACCAGTCAGGAGGTATGGCACCATGCCAATCAAGGGCAGGGAGAGCCAAATCCCTGTCGTTGCAATAAACACCGACCGGCGTTTCATTGTCGTAGGTGTTTCTGTTGTTAAAAACAACACCAGACTGATAAGTCCATAGGCACCGGAACACCAAGCCATCCGGGTGGTGTTGGGTCCATCGTAGATCCCTTCAACAACGGTTGAAATGCTCAGTCCCACCGAACACAGGGCCATGCTGGTTGCGAGTAAGACGCCAGTAGTCGATGGATGCCGATACCAGGGGATAACGATTCGGTCGCGCCACCGACGTCCTATGCTGATTCGCTTTGACGCCATCAGGTTCCAGGTTCGCAGAATGCTTTTCGGATATCTTCAATCCGCTCGGGCGGACATATCACGATGATATGGCCACCGGCTGGAATGGTCGTTATCCCGCGGGCAATTTCAACCTTCCCATCGATGACCACTGCGCCGATTAAGACATCTTTGGGTAAATGCATGTCCATGAGGCGTTGGCCTGCCATCGGATTGTCAACGGGGACTTCAAGTTCTACTAACTCAATTTCACTGTCCAAGAAGGTTGAAATCGACGTTATTCCTTTGTGTACAAGCTGCAAAACGGCATCGGCTGACGAGGTACGGGGGCTGATTGCCGCGTCAATACCGGCATGTTTCATCATTGGGAGCAAACTGAGGCGGTGTACAACAGCAATGGTTTCTTGGGCACCTGCTTGCTTGGCATATAAACATGCGGTGATATTTGCCGCGTCCTCACCTGTTAATGCGACCACACTGTCTGCACGTTGAATATCGGCTTCCTCCAATAACTCAATGTCTGCAATATCGCCGTGAAGGACAATAGCGGCTGGCAAGTTTTCTTCGAGATATTGGGCTCGTTCTAAATTGCGCTCGATGATAAATAATTTCCGCACACGGTATTGGATACGCTGTGCAACAAGCTCTGAGATATCCCCACCGCCGAGTAACAACACATGTTTGGGATTATGGGTTGCCATCCCGAGCATTCGGGTGACTTCTGGCCCAGCCTTGCGCGTGCACAGTACGCGAACCTGGTCACCCACCTCAATGGATGCGTTCCCACGAGGAATAGATGTCTGCCCGTCGTGGGTTAGGCCAACAAAGAGATGGTTCCATTGCTCTGGACGGGCCTTCGCCAACTCGCTTAATGTTTGCCCCTTGATCGGAGAATCTTCAGTCACCCAAGCGCCCAGGAGGAGTAATTCACCACCCGCAAGTTCGGTGACATTGAGCGCCCCTCGGTATTTCAGTAACCGTACAACCGCATCAGCGATTGATGTATCTGGGTCAATCACTTGATCTGCACGTGACAGGCTCAAGACAAACTCACGATTGTCTTCACGCAATTCTCGATTGTGAATACGGACAACCGTGTTTTCCACCCCCATACGCTTGGCTAAAGCAGATACAACGATGTTGACTTCATCATCGTTTGTAACCGCCAGAAGCAAGTCGGCTTGCTCAATTCCCGCTCGTTGGAGTACGGAGGTAGAGACCCCAGTGCCTTCAATGGCCAGTACGTCAAGCTGGGTTGAGATCTGGCGAACCCGCTCAGGCATCGAGTCAATGACAGCCACATCATGCTGTTCAGTACTCAATAATTCTGCGAGATGGGTACCCACCTCGCCGGCGCCCACAATGATGATGTACACCCAGTTCCTCCTTTAGTCGTCTCCGATGATATTGCGACCTGTAGCCTGTAATGCATGTCACCGTCACCAGTCACTGTTTTTCTTGCAGCTCCTCGTGGGTTTTGTGCAGGGGTTGATCGTGCAATCGAAATCGTAGAAACGGCACTGGCCCACTATGGCGCACCGGTCTATGTTCGCCACCACATTGTGCATAATGTTCATGTGGTTGCTGATTTAGAGGCAAAGGGTGCCATATTTGTTGAGGATTTAGATGATGTGCCCTCTGGTTCGCCAGTGGTGTTTTCTGCCCACGGTATCCCGCCCCATGTGCGTGAAGATGCCCAAGCCCGCGGGTTGGATCATATTGATGCGACCTGTCCACTTGTCACCAAGGTGCATGCAAGTGCTCGGCGTCATGCGGCAGCAGACCAAACCATTATTTTGATTGGACACGCGGGCCATCAAGAAGTCATTGGCACGATGGGGCAGGCCCCAGACCAAATGGTGCTTGTAGAAACCGTTGAAGATGTGATGGCCCTTGAGCTTGACGACCCTGACAATGTGGCCTACATCACCCAAACCACACTCAGCGTGGATGAAACCCGTGAGGTTATTGCGGCCATCTGTGAAAAGTTCCCGAATGTGCGTAAACCCAAGGGCCAGGACATTTGCTATGCAACCCAAAACCGTCAGGATGCGACGAAGGTGCTTGCTGAACAGTCTGACCTTGTGTTAGTTGTTGGTTCAGCCCATTCATCCAACTCCAACCGTATGGTGGAAGTCGCACGCACCTATGGGGCCGCGTCACATCTGATCGACGATGCAAATGGTATTGATCCGGCGTGGTTAGAGGGTGTGGATACGGTGGGCCTCACGAGCGGTGCAAGCGCACCTGATGCACTTGTTCAGGGTGTAATTAAATGGTTAAAAGCTCGTCCACGTGGGGCCGTTGTTGAACTCTTAGATGTGGTTGAAGAAGACATGCATTTTGCATTGCCATCTAAATTGCGGTCATTGCCGGTGGCAAACCGATAGGCCACCCAACAACGGCGTATGAGCGAAAAACGGTATCTATTCTTCGGTACGTAGGACCAAATCACTTAGGTTAGCTTTAGCTAATCGGTTATAGTGCGGTCATCCACTTGTTTGTGCCACACCACGCAGTTGCGGCATTACCATACCTACTGACCAGAGAGAACCTATGGAACGACTACGCGTAACCTCCGTTTTGCTGTCATGCTTGTGCACCCTAACCCTTGCAGTGCCAGCTACTGCTCAAGGAGCACCCCAGCAACCACCTGGAACAGTGACAGCGCAGGGTATCCCAGCGGCCAATCACACGATTGATGTCAATAGCCCCAATCGCTTACGTGATGCGGTAACCCAAGCCACGCAATACTTGGAAGCCCATCCAGGACAGCGGGTTCACATTACCTTATCAACCTGTGACCAGCAGTTACTTCCGAGGGATATCCATGCGAAGGGCACCATCGCCATTATCGGGTGTCGTAATGAAGCAGCCGGGGTAAACGGCAATGCACGAACCGAACGGTCACCACTGCTTCAAGCCGGAGTATTTGATGGGTCCACGGTACGGTCTCCCCTCGAATTGCATGGCGTTGTCATTGGGTTTAATAACTACCTCTTTAAACTCAGTGACAGCATTACGATTCGCAATAGCGTGATCACCCAACACGTTCCGATGAGTGTGACTGAGCCACGGTTATTCGACGTAGCATTTGAGCACGGTACCAGTGCTGGTAAACATATTCGTATTAGTGACTCAACCATTGTCGGAGCACGGGTCCATTCGGGTGATTTTGCCAGTGCCACCTACGAGTTACGCAACAACACGATTGACTATGCCCCACGGGTTAACAATCCAATGATCGATCTCCACCCCGTTCAGGAACCGCCTGGGGAAGTACGCCTGGTGAATAACCACTTTACGGCTGATGAGACCTGGCTATTTGGGGCGTTCATTCACATTGGGCGTCCACGAGTCCACATTGAAGGCAATACGTTCAGCATGGATCGGCCACACCCTGATGCGATGGCATTCAATGTGGTCAATCCAGAACCATCAGTTGGGTTGCCTGTCACTGATGTGCATATCTTAAATAACAAGATTCGAGCACCCTATGTGATGCTCAATGCGTCTGGACAGCCGTTGGCCTATGACGCCATTCACTTTAATCGCAATGACGTAAACGGTTCACACAAAATGCTGCCCTTTGGCGGTGACGTCAACGGTGCGAAGGAAACCATTACCCCACCGACCAATATTGATGCCACACAGAACCATTGGGGCGCATTGAATCGGCACACCGTGGCGGCACGCACAGACCATCCGTTGTCTGAAGATAACCCGAACCCCCCTGGTGCGCCAACCGTTCCGGTGTTTGAGGTCAAGACGGAACATGGGTTAATTGATGCCATTACCAAGGCAACGGCAGCGTTACGAGACCCGAAGGTTGAGCAGGCCACCATCAGGGTGACGACTTGTGCACCCCAGCGGTTACCGCAGGGGATTGATGCCAGGGGCAAGATAACGATTATTGGCTGTGATACGACACCGGCTGGTGTTGGCGGTGATGATCACAAGAAGCGTACGGTGTTGGAGTTCCCTCAGTCTCGTACCGGGGTAATTATTAATTCACCTGTCGAGTTCAACGGGTTCACGGCAACCGTAACAGACAAAGCATTCAATCCTAATGACACGCTTGTGGTGAAAAACAGTGTGTTTACGGGTAAACCGCCCTTCTACTTTGCACGGTCGATGCTCTTTAACGCCACCATGCCGTTTACCCCCGACCGGAAACATCTTGTACTCACCAACTCAACTATCAACAACATGCAAGTATTCGTTGGTAAGGGGCAGGACCAGCAATTGGTCTTCCATAAAAACAAGATCAGTTTTACGCCCACCGTCGGTGTCCCCGCAATTGATCTCTATGCAAATGTTGCCAATAAGGCGCGGTCGGTAATTACTGAGAATCAGTTCTCAGGGGTAAAGCCGCAAGAATCAAGCCAATTTATTAAAATCAGTCGCCCGCATGTTGCGATCAACGCCAACACCTTTACGTTCACTGAGCCATCCCCGAGTTTTTCGGTACTTTCAGTCTTTGACCAATCACCAGGTGGCGGTCCTGCTGTCACGGACGTAACGGTTGAACACAATGTGTTCAATGGGGGTATTGCTATGGTGAACCCCAAGAGCACACCGCTGGGGAATGGGGTGGTGCAATTCCACTACAACGATGTATCCCGTATCTCCGGTATGTTGCCAAATACACAACCTAATTACAGCTCTACCTTTACGACATCAAGGAGAGAAGCCTTTGACGCGCGTAACAACTATTGGGGAACGGTCAATACCAATGCTATTCGGGCCATCATTGACCCAAAGTTGACGAATGCCAGTCAAGCAGGACCACAGACCTATACTCCGGCTTCGCAGCCGCCAGTTAATCCTCAGTCGCCAGTCAATCCTCAGTCACCGGTGAGTCCAGGGTCGAATACTTCCCCTGCTTCCCAGCCACCGAGTAGCCAAACTGGAGCAGATCAGAACAACCCTGGGGTTGCCTCGCAAGGCCGCGTTATCAGGCGATTCGCCGGGGAAACGCGTTTTGAAACAGCGGGAGCTTTATCGGCTGCACAGTTCCCTGGTGAGGTACCAGCCGTCATTCTTGCGCGCGCTGATATTGCCGCCGACAGCGTCTCTGCTGTACCGCTTGCGAATGCGATCGGCGCACCGATCTTGTTAACCCAATCTGATGCATTGCACCCAGTAGCGGCCAGTGAAATTAAGCGGCTTTTACCTCGTGGCGGAAAAGTCATCATGATGGGTGGGACGGCAGCCCTTACTACGACGGTTGAAGAAGCGGTCACTGCGATAGGTGGACAGGTGGAACGGGTAGCCGGAGAGAACCGAGCAGGTACTGCAGTTGAAACGGCCAACCGACTACATAATGCCGGCCGATTATCCCACGTGTTGCTTGTCGACGGCAGCGACTGGCAGGCAGACCTTATTGCTGGTCCGGCTGCGGCACATATTCGTGGTGCATCCTTGCTGACCAACGGTCAGTCCATGGCTCCTGAAACTGAAGCCTTCTTAACGGCACACTCCCAGCTTCCGGTAACGGCGATTGGATCGGTTGCAACACAAGCCGGTAGTGCGCGTGAATCGGTCCAGGGTCGTGACGGCAAAGACTTAAGTCTGGCCGTAGCCAAGCACTTCTTTAGCGAACCTGGTGCTGTGGGATTTGCGACGACTGCAGATTTTGCAGATGCCCTTGCAGGTGGTGCCCATATTGCCCAAGCAAATGGCCCCATCATGCTGATGGATGACACCCTTTCTCCAGCCGTGGCTGCTTGGATTACAAGCCATCCCACCATCACCAATGTGATGGTCTATGGCGGGCCAACTCGCATTCGTGATGAAGCGTTAGTTGGACTTGCGGCCAAATCGTAGCGAAAGGGCGATCCTCAACGTACATAAGGGGGAATGAACGGGGTGATGCTGATCATCACCCCGTTTCTACAGGCCTATTGGCCATCAGATACCAGGGCAGAGAGGGCCACTGAACTGCCCTGGTCAGGTACCCTGTGGAAATGGCACATTCGCATGAACACGTCCTGGGTGCACACCCGATTCAACACGCACACGGACAAGACCACCGACATAGTCATGCTGATATCGGTCATCCTGGCGGTCATCCAGGTGGTCATCCTGGCGGTCATCCCGGTGGCCATCCTCATGGGGGTAAAGGGCCGATTGTGCGTACCCTCAAGCATGATCTCAATGAAAAACCGTTCATTGTGATTTGGGAGGTAACCCGTGCATGTGGCCTTGTGTGTGCCCATTGTCGAGCTGAAGCAAACCCCCACGCCCACCCCGATCAGTTAACCACTGAAGAAGGCAAAGCACTGTTGGACCAGTTGGCAGCGTATGAGCCACCAAGACCGATGGTGGTCCTCACCGGTGGTGACTGTTTTGAGCGAGATGACCTCGAAGAACTTGTGCGCCACGGCACCGCAAACGGGTTGAATGTAAGTGTTAGCCCATCGGTGACCCCGTTACTCACGCGTGAACGGGTGGAAGCATTAAAGGACGCCGGTGTTAAAGCGATGTCAGTTAGCCTTGACGGGGCTAGCCCCCAAACCCATGATGCCTTCCGTGGTTTTAGTGGCACTTTTGATGCCACAGTCAAAGCAGCGAAAATGATTGTTGATGTGGGGATGCGCGTACAGGTGAACTCCACGCTGACATTGGCCAATATCCATGAAGGCCCCGCCATGCTTCAAACGGCGATGGAGACGGGCGCCTGGATGTGGTACATCTTCTTCCTTGTGCCCACGGGGCGTGGAGCCATGTTGGCTGCCATGGATGCTGCCCAACGTGAGGATGTGCTGCATTGGCTCCACGATGTGAGTACGCGCATCGCCATTAAAACCACAGAGGCTCCCCAATACCGTCGAGTTGCGTTTCAACGGCAAAAAGGTGAGTCAACCGGTGAACGCGGGGAGCTGTACCACTATCTCACGGAAGAAACAATTAAACGCCTTGGCCCGATTGAGGAGCAACCACAGCGCCCACCGCGCCCACCACTCGCAGTCAACAGTGGCAGCGGGTTTGCCTTTGTAGACCACATTGGTGATGTCTATCCCAGCGGGTTCTTGCCCATCCATTGTGGCAATGTAAAAACTGAGGCATTTGCAGATATTTATAAACACACCGAGGCATTCAAGCGTTTACGTGACCCTAAGAGTTGGACGGGTAAATGCGCCGTATGCGATTACAACTCCTTTTGCGGGGGGAGTCGATCAACGGCCTATGCCCTTACCGGTGACCCGTATGCCTCAGACCCGAACTGTGTCTACGTACCTCCAGCGGCCCAAGATTGGAATCCCGAAGAGCTCCTTACCAAACAGCCAATCCGGTAAACCAGGCTGGGGTGTTGGGGCCGGCAAGCCCTGCTATAAACGGGGTTGGGCAATAGCTGCAACCCCGTCTCGGCGCTTAGTACGTATCGAGCTGTTCAAAAATATCTGACTCTTCGGTGGTGGGGAAGTGGTTGGCACGAACCAGCCGGAAAGTTTCGTAGCCATAAAACATTTCTTCCAAGTCTGGGGGAAAATTAAAGAAGTGCGATGTGTCATGCACTTGAGTTTTATGCGCCTTGAGCGCCGCAAGCTTTGTTTTGAGGTAGTTCCGAACATCGATGCGAGTGGTGACCTGATGGTCGTAGACCCCGGAGACGATATTGTCCGGATTTGTTTCTTCACCAAATGGGGTACTTAACCCGCGTGCGATGAGCTGGGCATTTAAATCGGCCACACGCCGTTTAGTAAACGCGGTTTGATACGTTTTAGGTACATTCCAGGCTGGACCGGCTTCTGGGTAAAGGGCAGAAACAGCTGCCGCTTCAACCGCGAGGGTACCAACCCGATGTGCTTGGATGTGGTCAGGGTGTCCGTATCCACCCCATGGGTCATAGAGAATAACAACAGCGGGCTGGTAGTCACGAATGACCGCTACCACTCGACGCACGGCTTCATCCACGTTGGCTTGCCAAAAGGTATCGGGGTCGTTATTTCCGTCATCGCCTACCATGCCGGAATCGTGGTATCCAAGGAGTTCATAATCCACCCCACCTAAAATCTCCATGGCGTTTGCTAGTTCTCGTTCACGAACTTCATGGAGAATCGGGGCGACGGCTTGGGCATCCATGGTGGGATCAACAATTTCCCCGCGGCGACCATCTGTGCAGGTCAGGACCTTTGCGTGGTATCCGCGGGCAACCGTATCAGCGAGTACACCACCCGTGGAGATGCACTCGTCATCAGGGTGAGCATGAATAGCAAGGAGGCGAGGAGTAATAGACATTCCTCCAGGTTGACACGCACGATCAGCTTTTGTGACCTACGCTGTGTGCCTTAAACGTTGTAAAGGTGATTTAAGGAAACCCGTGCCCCTCGATCGTGTCCGTCTTGTCAATAACGACAAGGATGTTGAAGCTGCCCTGGACTGGCTAGGTGATATGGACCCTGTGGGCGCTGATGTCGAGCGTGATGACGCAAGGGCCTATTGGTTGCGTGCAGCCCTCGTACAGGTTGGTGGCAACGGCAAGGTCGCGCTCTTTGACCCTGTTACGTTACAAAATTGGGAACCAGTTGCGGACTGGCTTGCGAATAAGTGCCTGATTCTGCATGCAATGGAAAACGATGTATGGCCACTCGCACGGCTAGGCCTCCAGCCAGAACTGATCGAGGACACGAGTCTCGCAGCCGCCTTTTTAGGTTATGAGCGCGGTTTGGCGGATTTATTGCATCATTTGCTTGGGGTTGATTTGGATGCCAATAAGGAAGCCATGCAACGATCACCTTGGGAGCGTCGCCCGCTTACACCCGATGAGATTTCCTATGCTGCAGGTGATGTTGCTGACCTCCCCGATTTATGGGAGGTGCTGGCTGATGAATTAGAAGCTAGAGGGCGGTGGAATTGGTACGTTGAGGAGCTTGATCATCTCCGCTCCCAACCGGACCCACGAGAACGTCGGGCTTGGCACAAAACGAAGGGTGTGGGCCGTCTCAACGATCGCGCGCGTGCCAGAGCGAAAGCGATTTGGGATTGGCGAGAAGCGATTGCCCGTGAACAAGATATGGCACCGAACCTGATTCTGCCTGATGCCGTCGTTACGGACTTGGCCGCGGAACCGGTGACCCAAGCGATTGACCTCCCCGGACGAGGTATGACTCGACGCATGGTTCGCACCTATGGTGATGAATTGATCGATGTCTTGAAGAATCCGATGGTGGAACCCGAATTTGCCCACCATCAGGAACGGAACCGGCCATCGTCAACACAAAAACGGCTGATAGACCATATCAGGCTGTTCCGTAACGAAGTTGCTCAAGACATCGGGATCGACCCAGGTATGGTGCTCCCCACGAAAACGGTTGGCCCTGCGATTATGGCTGAGCCAGACAATCCCGAAGCGGTGCGTGAAGCCTTCCATTTACGTGATTGGCAATGGAACATCTTTGGAGACAGTCTGGCTGAGATGGTGTTGAATAACCAAGCGTAGATTCTGATTCGCCTCAGCTTACTAAGCCAGTACCAATCAATTCCGTTCCAAAGAGACGATCGCCGTAATCACCGAGACCAGGCAAGATATAGCCGCGCTCATTGAGTCCGTCGTCCAAACTGGCGGTATAGATTTCGATGCCGTCATCTGCAGAAAGTAACTTGTCAACACCTTCAGGGGCGGCAATGACACAGATTAAGCTGAGTGTGGCTGCACCTTGGTTACGGAGGAGTTTTGCCGCAACAGCTGCTGAGCCACCAGTAGCCAACATGGGGTCAATCATCAATACATGGGCACCATCAAGGGCTGGCGCTTTGAAGTAGTACTCAGTGGGTTGCAAGGTTTCTTCGTTCCGCTCCAACCCGATATACCCCACACTCACGGCTGGGAATAGTTCAGTAATGGCATCCAACATGCCTAATCCTGCACGCAGGATTGGAACCGCAACAATCGGTTGGGCAAGGTAATGCCCTGTTGTTTCTTGAAGTGGTGTAGTGACTGGGACGTCACGAACATCCATCCCTGCGGTGGCTTCAAGCGCTAAAACTGAGGTTAGACGATGGGTGAGTACCCGATACCGTTCAGGGGTGGTCGATGTTGAGCGCAAATCGGTAAGAAAATGCCCAGACAGGGGATGAGTACTGACATGTAAACGTGAGTTTTGCATCGGTTCACCTTTTTGTAGTTTTGCACAACCATAGTGTCCTATTTTTTGACCACTTCGGATGGTTGCCGGTTACTATGACGGTTAGCGGCTAATACCGCATGTGCTGAGAGGACAGAACCGCATCAATCAGCGCGGTTCACGATCACCTAATTTTTGGAGCTTTTGTGAAATTCCGTTCTATTTCCCTGTTCGCTGCCCTAGCAATGGCTATTGCCGCTTGCGGACAAGCCCCCGACGCTGCCCCCACTGAAAGTGCAAGTACCGCGGCAGGTGGCAGCAGCGAAAGTACGTCAGCAACTACTGCTGACGGCGATGTCAATAAGGATTTTCTCGCCTGCCTCGTTTCTGATGCGGGTGGCTGGGATGATAAATCCTTTAACCAGAGTGCCTATGAAGGGTTGAACCAAGCCGTTGCTGACTTGGGTATCAAGAGCAACACTGCCGAATCCACTCAAACATCAGACTTTGCACCCAACGTGGATTCTATGATCCAAGGTGGTTGTGGGTTAACCATCGGTGTTGGTTTCTTATTGGCTGAACCCATTGCAGAAGCCGCAAAAAACAATCCAGAGACCGAATTTGCATTAATCGACTCATCGTTTACAGATGCGAGTGGGAATGCCGTCACCTTCGACAATGCCCGGCCCCTACTGTTTAATACCGCAGAAGCTTCCTATTTGGCAGGGTACGTGGCCGCCGGGACAACAAAGACTGGCGCTGTCGCAACCTTTGGTGGCCTCCCTATCCCCAGTGTTCAAATCTTTATGGATGGCTTTGCTGATGGTGTGGCCAAATACAACGAAGAGTTCGGCAAAGACGTCAAGCTCATCGGCTGGGATAAGGCAGAACAGAAGGGCACCTTTGCTGGAACCTTCGATGAGATTTCTCAAGGCCAGACCATCACTGAAGGTTTCATTAGCCAAGGTGCTGACATTATTATGCCGGTGGCAGGTCCCCTTGCTAACGGTGCTGCCACTGCCGCAAAGGCGCACGAGGGAACGATGGTCGTGTGGGTTGACTCTGACGGCAATCAGAGCGCACCTGAACACAAAGATGTGATCTTAACCTCTGTGCTCAAGAAAATTGATGCCTCAGTTGCTGACACCGTCGCCTTGGCCGCCAAGGGCCAGTTCACAAATGAACCCTATGTGGGCACCCTGGAAAACGGTGGTGTGTCATTGGCTCCCTTCTATGACTTTGATAGCCAGGTTCCACAGGAAGTGAAGGATGGGGTCAAGAAGCTAGAAGAACAAATCATCAAGGGTGATCTCAAGGTAGAGAGCCCGAACGCGCCGAAGTAATCGTTACTGATTACGCTGGAGCAGACCTAACGCGAGTACAAACGTGCTCGCGTTTTTTATGGTCCTGTATCATTCGTGTAAGCCTTGCAACAGGAGAGCTGGATGAAACTCGAACTACGCGGTATCGGGAAACGCTTCGGACCCGTTATTGCGAATGACAACATAGATTTGGTCGTCGAACCGGGAGAAATCCACGTATTACTGGGCGAAAACGGGGCGGGTAAGTCAACGCTCATGAATGTCCTCTACGGCTTATATAAGCCCGATAGCGGACAGATCTTGCTTGATGGCGAACCCGTAGTGTTTGCTGGCCCTGGTGATGCAGTGGACCGCGGAGTGGGCATGGTGCACCAGCACTTCATGCTAATTCCTGTGTTTACGGTTGCTGAAAGTGTGGCACTCGGTCACGAGCCAATGAAGGGGGCTGGACTGATTGATTTTCAGCAAGCCCGTCAAATGGTACTTGATGTGAGCAACCGGTTCGGGTTTTCCTTAGATCCCGATGCCTTAATTGAAGATCTACCCGTTGGTGCCCAACAGCAAGTAGAAATCGTCAAAGCGTTGAGCCGAGATGCCAAGGTACTCATTCTTGATGAACCAACCTCAGTACTCACCCCTCAAGAAACTGACGAATTGATGGCGATCATGCGGCAGCTTGCCGACGATGGCACCTCAATTATCTTCATCACCCACAAATTGCGTGAAGTCCGTGCGGTTGCCGACAGAATTACGATTATTCGTCGCGGTAAGGTTGTTGGGACTGCTGAACCAAGCACATCCGAAGCAGATCTGGCTGCGGCAATGGTTGGACGCCCGGTAGACCTCAAGGGGGTACGGTCCGCTATTGAACCTGGTGACGTTGTACTTGAGATTGACAATCTCAGTGTGCTGAATGAAACCGGTCAGCTTGTAGTTGACCATGCATCGATGAATGTGCGCGCTTCAGAAATCGTTGGGATTGCGGGGGTACAAGGAAATGGGCAAACCGAACTTGCCCAGGTGCTGCTTGGGGTCGAAAATGCTGAAGGGGGGAGAATCCGATTACATGGCAAGGACATTACGAATATGAGCGTGCGTAGCCATATTGATGGTGGTGTACGTTTCATCCCAGAGGACCGGACGGTTGACGGGATGGTAAAAGAAATGTCCGTTGCGGAGAATCTGATTCTCAATACTTACCGGCATTTTGCTGACCGTAAAACGATTAGTCCCGAAAAATTGAATGCGCATGCCAATGCAACGGTAGAAACTTACGACGTGCGCTTGGGATCTGTTACCGACCCGATTGGTACCCTGAGTGGAGGTAACCAGCAAAAGGTTGTGGTGGCACGTGAGCTCGGTAATGACATCACGCTGCTTGTTGCTAATCAGCCCACCCGTGGGGTTGATGTTGGGTCCATTGAGTTCATCCATGCCCAGCTTGTTGCCCAGCGAGATGCCGGCAAACCAATCGTGCTTATTAGTAGCGAACTTGATGAGATTTTGAAACTATCTGATCGCATTGTCGTGATGTACCGCGGGCGTATTGTGGGCGAGGTTGGCCCAGACACGGATCGTGACATCCTTGGCTTGATGATGGCGGGGGTGCCGTTAGATGAAGCGATTGAAGCAGTCGAAGGGAACGGTGGGAAGCGTGACTGACCTTGCCCAACCAGAACACAGTCGCTGGAAAGTATGGCTTGACCAAGCAGGGTTAAGTATCGCTGCGGTTGTGATTGCACTCGGGATAGGAGCCGTACTGATTGCGGCGACCAATCTGGAAGTACAACGTGCATCCGGTTACTTCTTCGCCCGCCCAACCGATACATTGATGGCGATTTGGCATTCGGTAGCTGATGCCTACGTCTCAATGTTTCGTGGGTCAGTATTTGATTTCAACGCACCGAACTGGCAGCGCGCCGTCCGACCATTTACGGAAACGTTGGTTTTTGCCACCCCGCTTATTTGTGCCGGTCTGGGGCTTTCCGTCGGGTTCCGAGCAGGACTATTTAATATTGGGGCCCAAGGCCAGATGCTCATGGGTGCAGCACTCGGGGGTTATGTCGGATTTGCTATACCGATGCCTGCTGGTGTCCACTTAATTGCAGCCCTATTGGGCGCTATTCTTGGTGGGGCTATCTGGGCTGGTATTGCTGGTGTTTTAAAAGCCCAAACCGGCGCCAACGAAGTGATCGTAACGATTATGTTGAACTCGGTTGCACTTTTTCTGTTGAGTTGGCTACTGACCCTCCCCACCTTCTTGGTCCCCGGATCAACGAATCCACAAAGTCCACCAGTGTTGGAAGGTGCACAATTCCCAGCCCTTATAGGGCCACCATTCCGACTCCACGCAGGCTTCCTTGTGGCCCTTCTTGCCACTGCAGTCGTGTGGTGGCTGATTGAGCGTTCGACGATTGGCTTTGAAATTCGAGCCGTAGGGCACAATATGGAAGCAGCTCGGTTCGCTGGGATGAGCGTTGGTATGGTAACCATTCGAACGATGATGATCAGTGGTGCCCTTGCAGGATTAGCTGCAGGAACGCTGATTCTTGGAACCGAGAGTCGCCTCGAATCCGGTATTGCTGGTTCGATTGGCTTTGATGCGATCACCGTGGCGCTCTTGGGGCGTAACCGACCCGTTGGTACTGCACTTGCCGGCGTCCTCTTTGGGGCGCTCAAGGCAGGCGGCTTCTTGATGCAAACCGCCGCCAACACCCCTATTGACATTGTGCTCGTTCTGCAAAGTGTGATCGTTTTGTTGATTGCTGCACCGGCCCTAGTCCGTGCGGCCATTCCCTTTATGCGTGCGGAGAAGAAATCATGAGTGCTGTATCGGTAACACCAGAAACCACCCTCGATGATGTTCATATTCCGCTCCCTCTGCGTGGATTAGTAACCGGCAGCATTGCCTTCGTCCTGATCGGGCTCATGGCGATGTACACCAGTGGGGAAACCTTTTTGAACCTTGGTGCGGGTGGTACGTGGCTGCCTGAACTGCGCATAGGGGTTCCCGCCCGAGAAACGCTACTCGGTCTGCTCGTTATTCCCGCTGGGTTCACCGCATTTGCTTGGGTACGTGCCCAGGCTCGCAAACCGGTTCAGGTATTGCCCTGGGTGATACTCACCGTTGGATTTATTCTTGCCTTTTTGGTGTGGTCTGGGGCCGGGCGAAACGCGGTGATTCCTGTTACGAGCCTGTTAGCCGGAGGGCTCGGGTTCAGTGTTCCTCTCGTATTTGGTGCCCTCTCTGGGGTGGTCTGTGAACGAGTCGGGGTTGTGAATATCGCCATTGAAGGGCAGCTCCTCGCCGGGGCGTTTGTCGCCGTGGTAGTAGCCAACCTGTTTCATACGACCTGGGTGGGGCTGATTGGTGCCCCTATTGCTGGTGCCTTGATCGGGGTGCTTTTAGCCTGGTTCGCCATCAACCACGAGGTTGACCAAATCATCGTTGGGGTGGTGTTAAACGTCCTTGTGGTGGGCCTAACAAGCTTCTTGTTCTCAACCGTTCTCACAGAGGCGGGATCGTTTTTAAATGCCGGGATGCGTCTCCCGAATATCGCTATTCCGCTGCTGAGTCAGATCCCGATCTTGGGGCCAGTGCTCTTTAACCAAACGATTCTCGTCTACCTGGGCTACGTCTTCTTGGTGTTGCTTCAGATCTACCTCTTCCGCTCCCAATGGGGTTTACGGCTTCGTGCCGTAGGTGAACACCCCAGGGCTGCCGATACGGTGGGTATCAATGTGAACCGGACACGGTGGATAAACACGATTCTTGGTGGTGCCTTGGCTGGCCTAGGTGGCGCCTACTTCACCATTGGTTCTGGTCTTGCCTTCGGCAAGGAGATGACGGCCGGCAACGGGTATATCGCCCTCGCTGCCATGATCCTCGGCCGTTGGAACCCGATGGGTGCGCTTGTGGCAGCGTTGATGTTTGGATTCAGCCGCAATATTGCCAATACCCTGTCCATTATCGGAGCGCCGGTTCCGAGCCAGTTCCTCTTAATGATTCCTTATGTGGTAACCGTCTTGGCCGTGGCTGGATTTGTCGGACGGGTCACCCCACCCGCGGCTGAGAATATCCCCTATAAGAGCGGGCACTAATCCAGCAGCAACGGGCACCGATTGAGGGATAGTTCACCCATTGGCTGCCTGTGGGGCATGATGAACACATGTCCCACAGGCGTATTAAGCTGGGTCGAGTGGTCGGGCCCCGTTGCCTGATGTCTGATTTCGATACAAAGGAGCCATGAGTGGCACGTCGCGCAAAGATCGTCGCAACCGTCGGTCCATCTACGAGTGATTATGAAAGCCTTAAGGGCATTATCAAGGCTGGAGCTGACGTTCTGCGCATGAACTTCAGCCATGGTTCCCATGAGGACCACGCTGAACGCATCCGGCTTGTTCGTCAGATCGGTGAGGAATTAAACCGAACTGTCGGGGTGCTTGGTGACCTCCAAGGACCCAAGATTCGATTGGGGTTGGTGCCTGATCCGGGTCTGGAACTGGTTGAGGGCGAAGAAGTCTGGATTTTCCCAGGCGTTGAAACCCTTGATACCTATGAAAAAGACGGCCTTGTCGCTATTCCGGTTGTCTACGAAGCGTTAGCACGTGATGTTCATACTGGGTCCATGCTGCTCATTGACGACGGCTCCTTACGTCTTGTTGTCTCTGAGGTTGTTAACAATGCGGTGCGTGCTCGTGTTGTTGTTGGTGGGTTGGCGAAGAGCCGCAAGGGGTTGAACCTTCCGGGTGTGGCGGTGAGTGCTCCATCGTTGACAGAAAAAGATATTGAAGACCTGAAGTTCATGGTTGAACAAAGGGTTGACTGGGTGGCCCTTTCCTTTGTGCGTTCTGCGCGTGATATTCGGTCAGCCCAGAAGCTTGTTCGCCAATACGGTGGCAATCAGCTCATCATCGCCAAGCTGGAACGCCCTGAAGCTATTGAAAACTTGGACGAAATTATTGATGTCACCGATGCGGTCATGGTCGCACGTGGTGATATGGGTGTTGAGATTGGCCCTGAACGTGTCCCCGCTATCCAGAAAGAAATCATTACCAAAGCCAATGCAGCCGGTCGCCCGGTAATCACCGCGACTGAGATGCTGGACTCTATGATTCGTAACCCGCGGCCCACCCGTGCCGAGGCTTCAGATGTCGCCAATGCCATCTTTGATGGTACGGATGCGGTGATGCTTAGTGGTGAAACGGCGGCAGGTGCCTACCCGGTTGAAGCGGTTAAGACGATGGCGCGTATTGCCGAGGTTGCCGAAAGTCATCCCAACTATATGCACCATACTCCTGCACGGGCTGTGCCAAGCAATGACCCCACGATGACTGGTCGTTTGGTTAGCCAACATGCGGTTGAATTGGCCAATGCGGTCAATGCGAAGGCTATTGCGGTGTTCTCCCTTTCAGGGTGGAGTGTGCAGCTTGTCAGTAAGAACCGTCCCCGTATGCCACTCGTTGGTATGGTCATCGACCAGGAAGTTAAAGGCCGGACGGCATTGATGTGGGGTACCGAATCTGTTGTGGTACCCATGCGCGATCACGCGACTGCGCTGCTTGTAATGGCCGAAGAGAATTTGATTAATCGCGGCTATGTCGAGCCAGGTGACGTGGTTGTTCTTGTAACTGGGCCTCCCGGTGCCTCCGGTGGAACGAGTCGTATTTGGGTACACCGTATTGGTGATCGGATCAATTCCTAGGAGACTATGTAATGGCCTATATCATCACCTCCGCATGCATTGATGAAAAGGATCGCGCTTGTGTAGATGAATGTCCTGTGGACTGCATTTACGAAGGCGATCGGATGCTGTATATCCAGCCTGATGAATGCGTCGATTGTGGAGCGTGCGAACCTGTCTGTCCGGTTGAGGCCATTTATTACGAAGATGATGTACCTGAAGAAGAGACGAATTTCATTGAACTAAATGCAGAGTTCTTCGAGGTCACTGGCCTGGGCAGCCCAGGTGGTGCTGCCGCAACAGGGCCTCAGGACGCAGACGTTGAATTCGTCACGCTATTTGAGAAAGACAGTTAATCCGATTCAAGCGGGCAGGGTAACCTGCCCGCTGCGCTATCGGACCCATGGTGAATGCCCGTGATTTTTCCAGAAACGCAGCTTGCGACCTACCTAGGGTTTTTTATCCCTGCCGGTCAGGTTGAGCCACTGCTTGATCGCATTGCTGAAGTGTCAAGTGAAATGGAAGAAATGGATCTTGTGAGTTTCCTTCACTTGGCCCAGCAAGAGCTTGAACTAACGGGTGACATGAACCGTGATGACGCTGCAGTTGTCCTCATCGAGGAGCTTGAACTTCCCCTGGCAGATGCGGCGGCAGTGCTTGAGGAAGCCCCTACAGTTACGGCGGCAAGGCTGCAATCGGCGTGGGCTGATGTACCAGGGATTGACGCAACGGTCGGTCCGGTGCCAACCGGCCGCTTGGATCATGGTCCGATAATTTTTGATGCCGACCTTGAACTTGACCGTGACCTCCTTCTAGACCCTGGCATTACGCCGGCCTATCGGCCCCAGCCAGAAGCAACACAACCACCGATACCGCCGACGGAGGACACACCTACCTCTACCGTATCTGAACGAGTCCATGACACGGCATTGGCTCCGGTCGATCAATCGTCGGCCGATACAGTGATTGAAGCAGAACCGCTTGAACCTCCTATCGCATCAGATGTGGTGTCCACCCTGTCCTCAGCTGATGCGTCACAGGAAGTTGATGCGTCACAGCAGGCTGATGAGCCTCTGCGGGCTGATGACCACGAAGCACACGACGTGGCTGACGGGTATGCCGACGCACCCGTTGAGCTTGACGACCAGGGCACCGTCTCGTCTGATCCTATTATTGATCTCCTTGGCCAAGACGACCCTGACGAGCACGACGCGGCGCCACAAGCATTTGACCCGTATCTTGCACTCGCACCCGAATATATCGAAGCGTCGTCGCCATCGTTCCCGTGGAATCCTCGTACTGACAGTCAGCCAGTATCTGTTGCGTCATTGCTGGCACTAGATGAAGACGAACCAGACATAGCTGAGCCAGCCGTGAGTGAGCATGAAGGTACAGAAATCACCGACGCTCAAGCGACCGGTCTTATTCCAAACGCTCAAGATCATGCGAGACAAGTGGAGTCTGAAGCGCTTGCTGCGGCGCTCATGGCAGCGTCAGCACGTGGTGATGACCTGCAATACGAAGACCAAGTAGACCAAGCCCCTGCTCCTGAGGCGGTAGTTGAGGCACCAGCCACACGCGATGAGGATCCCGCTGACGATACGGAGCTCTTCGACGCATTCAGTGAGGCCCAATACCCACCGCAGGTTCTTTTGATGCGAGAACCTGAACCTAAGACCGCAACACCAAATCCAGTGCGTACATCCGACGGCAGTCAATTAGTGGGGGCCGTACACGACCCGGGTTCACCAAACCGTGATGGCGTATCAAACGAAAACAGCAGCGAGGACATCACAGCGGATGAACGTGATGATACGCAGCAGCTTCCTCTAGATGCCATACTGACCCAAATACACCAAACTGAACACGGTGCCCCCAGCTCAACCCCTCCTGAGCTTGATCAGCAGCCAGGCACTCCAACACCAGAGGCGTTACCAGCCGCCGCGTCACCGACCGTTAAGCGGTTCCTATCAGATTTGAATGTTGCTTGGATTGCGGGTGGCCATGATGTTTTGCAGGTTCCTGCCAGCCCAGTGCCACTCGGTGGACGGTTTGAACTCGCGGATGCCCCAGATCCTGCCACCACACGAAAGCGGCCATCCACTTCTGGTGACCATCTCACGAATGATGAAGCCGTCACCGCAACGTACGAGGAAGATATTGATGAGGTTGGAGCGGCACAAATGCCCGTTCCGGCTGCGGTCTGGATTCCTGGGATGGCTGACCGAGCGTTTAGAACAACGCCTTGGGCCAATAGCGCACACGATGATGACACAGACCATGACCTCCATGGTTTTGGCGGTATTTCGGTAAGTCCGCGGGGTATAACAACAACACCATCACCAACCCAAACCCAATTGGGTGATGCCACGGCATTTATGGCTGATGGGCCTTCCCCGGCCCCGGAATGGGATGGGCTTGATGAAGGTACGTGGGCACATGCTGACTATGGACCTAAACGCCCGAAAGCAAACCGATTTGGGCAAGTTGCTGGTCTTATCGCCGTGGCTTTGGCGGCAGGTGTCGTCTACCTGTTTACAACGTGGCCACCATTCCAAAACGCCATTGGCTCCCTTGGTCTGCCTGTTGATGGATGGATAATAGTGGCAGCAGTTGCTGGAGTTCTGGGGTTTGGTGGGCTGAGTATGTTTATCGGGTCATCAATCCCTAAGCGGAGTAAAACGAAAGTTGTTCGCCGTCGGAGGAAACGTCGTGACGGAGAACCGCATCATGATGATGCCGGTATTGACGATGATGATGTAGTTGACGATGATGACATTCCAGAAGTTAGTTTTATGGAAGAAACTGACGATAATGAATCCACAGGAAACGTCTCTAACGACTTAGGATGAGGACGCATTTAGTGGCACTACACCCGGTGGAGTATCAGGGCGTTGGAAAACGCATAGGGTACGGTACGTGGTCTATCACGGTATTCGGAGGTTGAGCATGTTAGAAGCGAATGCGCGCGCATGGATGGCGGCTGATCCAGATCCCGCAACGCGCGAGGAAACCCAAGCGTTACTTGACTTGGGTGATACGCCTGGCTTAGCTGACCGATTCGGGTCACAACTTCAATTTGGAACGGCAGGTATGCGTGGTGCTCTTGGCCCTGGCCCAAACCGCATGAATCGGGCACAGGTACGCCGAATTAGCGCAGCATTGGGTGACATCTTGACTAAACAAGATGTACCTGGCAAAGGTGTTGTAGTTGGCCGCGACCACCGGCATATGTCGGCAGAGTTTGCCGCAGATACCGCAATGGTGCTTGCTGGGGCCGGTCTGTTCGTAATGACCTGGCCGGATAAAGTGCCTACACCACTTGTGGCGTGGGCGACGCGCAAATTGAATGCTCAAGCCGGGGTGATGATTACCGCCAGCCATAATCCACCTGCAGACAACGGCTACAAGTTGTACTGGCATGGAGGTGCCCAGATCATTCCACCCGTTGATGCCATGGTCACTGAAGGCATGGAGGCGATTGAGAATCTAAACGCCATTCCGATGGGTGAAGAAGGGTCTCAACTGATTAAGGCCGTGGATCCCCAAATCCGTGCAGACTATATTGATGCCGTGCTTGGGCTATTGCCGCCGACAGACCGTGCCCGTGGCGCCAACTTGCGGATTGCCTACACCCCATTACACGGTGTGGGTAAAGAAACCCTTGAAGAGATCTTCACTCGTGCTGGGTTTACCGACTTGCATGTGGTGCCTGAACAAGCTGAACCCGACCCGAATTTCCCCACCGTCGAGTTCCCCAATCCTGAGGAACCCGGTGCGATGGATATGGTGCTTGCCTTGGCAGAACAGATTGATGCCGATTTAGTGCTTGCAAATGACCCTGATGCAGACCGTATCTGCGCGGCTATTCCTACGCCGAACGGGTGGGTTGTCCTTGGTGGTGACGAGATTGGCACGATGTTGGCTGAGGATATTTTGGCCAACCGAATCAGTGGCCCACACACACTCAATGGTGACCGTGAACCGCTGGTTGCTACTACGGTGGTTTCCAGCCAACTGCTAGCCAAAATTGCGGCTAGCTACGACGTTGCCTATGCCGAAACACTGACGGGGTTTAAGTGGATGGCTGAGGCGGCACGACAAGGTGAAGCGAACGGTCAACATATGGTGCTGGCCTATGAACAAGCATTGGGTGTAAGTGTTGCCGATGTGGTTCGTGACAAAGATGGCATCAGTGCAGCCCTGATGATCGCTGATCTGGCTGAACGGGCCAAACTTGATGGCATCGGCTTAAACGGCATCCTCAACCAAATGGCCATTACTTATGGCGCACACGTCCTTGTTGAAGACAACGTGGAATTAGAAGCCGGCGCAGATTTTGTGCAAAAGGCGTTAGATGGGTTGCGGGCAAACTGGCCGAAAGAGATTGAAGGTAGCCCCGTTATTGCGATTGCAGACCATGATGCTGGTGTGACTACGCATGCCGACGGGTCAGTGGAACCTATCGATCTACCACCCACCAAGCTCATTCGACTCAGTTGTGAAGATGGCAGCCGGGTGATGGTGCGTCCCTCTGGTACCGAGCCGAAACTGAAGTTCTATGCAGAGGCTGTAGAACCAGTAGAAGGTGGTCAAGCGGGGGCCGCGCGTAAACGGGCACACATCCGAGCCCAAGAAATCTTGCAAGATTTCATTGCGGTGACCATGGCTCGGGCCGGAGTGAGTGCCGCATGAATATACTCGGAATGATCGTCATCTGGCTTGTCGGAATTGCCATCATTGGGGCCGTCATTTGGCTATTCCCTGGCGAGATCAATGACGTGCATGTGTCAACACACACTGACACCAGCCCGCTTATCCATTCAGCCAAACAGCCTGCTACCGTTGTGCCGGCCACTGAACAAGACCAGGCGGTAAACCCAGTGACACCCACTCCGGTGGCCACACCGGTATCGTCAGTGGCTCAAGTGGATGCGATAACACCAAAGGAGACCTATCGCTCGTCTGCAACCCAACCCCAAGGTAAGCCCGATCCTGTTGATCCTTCGTTGCTTCGTGCTGATTCCAACGGTAAAGAAGAACCAAACCCCCAGGGTTGATCGGTTGGAGCTTACCTATGTCATTGGCCAACGGAGATAAACCGCGTTCTCGCCCACTTGAGGGTTCCTTACCCAACCGAGCTATGGGTGTATTCGAGATCGTGGATGCAACGGTGCGTGAAATCCGTAAACATCTCTGGGCAATGACCATGCCAGTGGTTGTAGTGATACTACCCACATTGCTGCTTCAAAATGCCTTGGGAAACGAACCGTTCTACCAATTTGCATTCCAAAATATTGATGAGAGCACAGGATTCCCCTCATCTAGTGTCATCGGGATGTGGATTGTCCATGTAGGCGTTATTCGCCCGGTTCTTAGCATCTGGTTAATCGCAATAGCCCATTCCTACGTGAGTGGACATACCACATTCCAGTCTCCGACAAGGCGACAACTCCTCGTCAGCTATATCGCTTGGATGTTGTCTCAAGGGCTCATTCCACTTTTCGGTGTGCTTGTTCTGTTTTTCTTTTCTTTTTTAGAAGGTGGGTTAGATGCCGCAATTATTGGCGGTCTGGTTCTTACGTTGATCATCGCGGCTATTGCCTACCCGATTTCTTTAGTCTGGCAATTGGTTACCACACTGGCTCCCATCATCGCATTCGCCGAATCGCTGGGACCAATGCAAGCAATTAGTCGCGCAGTCCGGATGCTCACCAAAGCCGGATTCGTCATTATTGGTGTTTCCTTGGCATTACTGTTCACGACGTGGGTTACCAATCAGGCTTTAGCGGCTGTGCCGAGTGCACTCCTGTCGATACCCCATTCCTATCTGTGGGTAACGCAGTCACTGGCGGTTGTTATTGCCGCGTTAGTCACCGAACCAATCACGGCGATGGGTACGGTATTGCTGTACCGAGATGTGATGATTCGTGCCGAAGGTGCGGACTTACAACGTCGTATCAATGCACTTCAAGAAGAACCTCATATGGGTGAGGTATCTACACCAGGGGTGGAATGGGTCCAGGATGATTCCCGCCAGTGAGATTAGAGAAGCCATCGAAGACATCCTTGCCAGGAGTGAGTTTCGTGGATCTCATCTGGCATGGTACGAGCGGCTCATTGATGTGGTTGGCACATGGATTGAGGATTTCTTAAAGCTTTTTGATGTAGACATACCAGAGGAGCCACGAACAGTTGTGGCATCCATTGTGGTTATTGTTGGATTCCTCCTTGCCTTGGCGATCATCATCTTTTTGGTGTATCGGATCCGAACCGTTCAACGCACCAAACGCAAGGGCATTGAAGAGGACCTCGGGTTGACCCCTGCTGAGTGGGAGCAGCGCTATACTCAGGCCGTTGCTGAGGGCGATATGCACGAGGCATTCCGCTGTATATGGCGAAGTACGGTTGCCGAACTTGATGTTGCGGGGCGAGTAACCGAACGCCGTGGGCTAACGACCGGTGAGGCTGTCGCTGAAGCTGGACTGAAGGGCGACGCGTTTGCCGTGTTCACGAAACGCTTCGAACAGGCAATGTATGCCGGAAAACAGGCGACAGGGGATGATGTGTCGCGTGCGGTGCAGTGGCGGAGCACAATTCTTGAAGAGGTTCATAGCCGATGAATAATCGATGGATCTTGGTTGTGGTTGGGCTGCTTGCCCTGATCGGATTTGTCCTCTGGATCGGTCCCAAGGACATACGCGAGTTTTATGACTGGGACGTGAATAGCACCCAACCTGAAGGTGCAAAAGCGCTCGTAGAGCTCTTGGATCATTTTGATATGCCACTCACGATGACGCGCAAACTCCCAGACCAACCTGAAGCGCCCGTACTACTGCTGAGTGAATACATTGATAGCGATCAAGAAGATGCGCTCCTTGCCTACGTTGAAGCAGGCGGAACGGTTGTTCAGGCCACAGATGACCAGCTGCTTCGGTTGGAGCACGTTGATATAAGGACTACTCGACATTATCCCACTGAAGTACCGAAAACCTGCGATTGGCCAGAACTCGCTGACGTAGAAACGGTGTATCTTCGAGAAGCCACATTTGGTGAGGCTACGCTGCTTTCCGATGCAGACTTCTGTTTTGGCCAGGATGGATCGTGGCTATTGCGTGAACATATTGGCAAGGGCACGATCTACACCCTGAGTGGTGGCGAAGCATTCTTGAATAGGTCGATCAGTCACAATGACAACGCCATTTTGCTGATACGGCTGCTTGAAACTGACGGGCGTCAATACCACAAAGTTATTCGTTATAACCCGGACGGGTTTGACATCCCGATTCCACCAAGTCTCAGTGACTATATCCAGTTCCTACCTTGGGCGATCATCACGCAGCTTCTCCTTGCATTCGGCATGTTGGTGTATTGGCGAATCATTCGTCCAAATCGCGTCATTGAAGAGCGAGTGATGACACAATTACCGGGGTCAACAACCGTTCAGGCCTTTGGGTATTACCTATGGAGTAGCAAACAACTGGATGCAATAGCCACAATGGCACGTACAGACTTGCACGAACGCCTCCGGGCTCGGGTAGGAGCTTTAGAATCTGATTCAACTTTATTGATCGATATGGTTGTCCGAGCAACGCATTGGCCGAAGAAAGATGTTGAATATGTGTTGTTCGGTCCAAACCCGACAACACGGACGGAACTATACGAACTGACGCTCAAGATTGCCGATATTGATGCGGCATTCTCAGCCCAACTGCATGGAGCACAACCGAATGATTAGTGATGAACTGCGAGACCCTCGCGCCAGGATTACTGATGTCCGTAACGAAGTGGGCAAGGTGATTGTCGGCCAAAATGGGGTTATCAGTGGGATGATTACCGCCTTGCTGATTGGTGGGCATGTCCTCCTTGAGGGTGTTCCAGGTACCGCTAAAACATTGATGGTAAACACCCTGGCAAGTGCCTTAAGTTTGAACAGTACTCGTGTGCAGTTCACGCCGGACATGATGCCGTCAGACATTCTTGGGCAAAGTGTGTATGACCCGAGTGCCCCAAGTGTGGAAGCAGCGTTCCGGTTTCGGGCCGGGCCGGTCTTTACGAATTTGTTATTAGCCGACGAAATTAACCGTACACCACCGCGTACCCAGGCAGCGCTCCTCGAAGCGATGGAAGAAACCCAGGTAACGGTCGAAGGTCGTCCGCTTACATTGCCTGACCCATTCCTCGTAGTTGCGACGCAGAACCCGATTGAACAAGAAGGTACCTATCCTCTTCCTGAAGCACAGTTAGACCGCTTCGTGTTTAAGCTTCAGGTGGGTTATCCAGCACCAGATGAAGAATGCCAGGTGTTGGAGCGTCATGATGCCGGACTGAAACCGCATAAATTAAGTGAATCTGGCATTTTGGCCGTCGCCGACCGTGAGGATTTGCTCGCCGCTCGTGATGAGATTGCGTTGTTGCGTACTGAGCCGTCGGTGATTCGCTATATCGTCGATTTGGCAAACGCAAGTCGTAACACGCCATCCCTTCAACTGGGTATCAGTCCGCGTGGTTCCACTTGGCTGTTGAAGGCATCAAAGGCGTGGGCCTGGTTGAATCATCGAGACTATGTGACCCCTGACGATGTGAAAGCGATGGTGATACCTACTTTGCGTCACCGTATCACCTTGCGCCCTGATGTGGCGATGGATGGGGCAACCGCCGTAGATGTCCTCAAGACGTTAGTCTCCGGGGTTCCTGTTCCCAAGTAACACCGATGGACCAGACGCCGTTACCACCTACTACTCGTCGATTTGCGCTCATTGTGCCGACGGGGCGTCTGGTTGTCCTCAGTGCATTGTTGGCCATTCCCGTTGGGTTTGCCGATTTTGTTTGGCCTGACCACCGTCTGGTCCTGGCACTTGTATGTCTTGGGATCATGTTGGCCCTACTGGTCATAGATGGGGTACTTGCGCCAGGAATATCGTCACTGTCAGGTTCTCGTACCGTCGATACCCCCATCGTGCTCGGCCAACCGTCCACCGTTTCTTGGACGATCACCAACCACGCAACCCGACAGGCAACCCTTTGGTTAAGTGATGGAGCTTCACCGTCTCTTCGTCCGGATACTGGTCGGCTTACCATCAAGCTTGCACCCAATGCGGTGGCGGTGTCGACCTACCAAATCCGTCCCGTACGCCGTGGAATGATTACGATTGACGGCCCGGTGATCCGTTCATTCGGACCCTTAGGTCTCGCGGCTGCCCAGTGGGTGTGGGCTTTGGATGCCCAGGTACTGGTCAATCCTGCTTTCCCGTCTCGGAAACTGGCTGAACTCCGGCTCACTGATGCGCGTCGTCTCTTTGCTGGACAGCGGGCTGTGCGCATCGTGGGGGAGAGCTCGGAGTTTGATTATCTTCGTGACTACACGCCCGATGATGATATTCGACATATCAACTGGGCAGCGTCGGCACGCTCACAGCATTTAGTTGTTGAACAAACCCGCGCAGAACGGAACCACCAAGTTATCGTTCTGTTAGATCACAGCCGCCTGAGTGCTCCGACCGTTCGCCGGTTTACACCACCGCCAACGGTATTCGACGGTCCGGTTGTTGACTTGGATGTGATCGAACAAGAGACATTTGAACTGGACCGTGCCCCTCGGTTGGACCACAATATTGATGCAGCACTCGCCCTCGGCCATGTCACCACTGGCTTGGGGGATCGGTTTGGGCTTATTACCTATGCCGGTACCGTCACCAATATTTTGCCGCCAGATAACACCCTGAGCCAACGGGTCGCACTTGGGCGTATCCTTGCCGCGGTTCATCCCAACTGGGATGAAGCTGACCCCCTTGCCGCAGCAACGTGGTTGATGGCCAATTGGCAACGCCCAGCCTTGGTTGTGGTGTTGACTGACCTGGCCGCCGAACATGCCCGGACACGGTTACGTTCAGCGATTACACGCCTATCACGCCGTCATCATATTGTGATTGGTGCCGCAGGAGATCCCACCGTTGATATGTGGGCACAAACCAAACCGATTGATGAACTTGGTGCCATGCGGATGTTGGCGGCACGACGAGCTATTCAACGACGCCAGAGCACTGCAGCGATGCTTACTCGTATGGGTGTAGATGTGATTGATGCGCCTGCTGGACAGCTGAGTGACCGCCTGCTAGATACCTATTTAGGTGCGAGCAACATGTCGGCCGAAAGCCGGGTCAACGTTGCGGTTCAACGGGGTTGGTCCAGTGACCTTCGCCATGATGGTAGCTAAGAGTACGTCATCTGGAACGTCAGTGGGGATATACCCGGTGATGCGTTGTAGGACCATTGCTCGGAGTTGTTTGGCCAATCGCTCCTTAGCTTGGGGAATGAAGCGTGAACGTCGGATGAGATACGCACGAATGACCCCGATTTCTTCGGTCCCAAGCCCAGAAACGTCTATCCCTTCGATAAAGGGTTCCATGCCCGGTGGAATTGGCCAATCAACAGCGAGCGCCGTACCGTGAAACGCTTTCCGACGGGTGTGGACCACAATGGTGTTGGCGGCCCGGTCCCCGAGGCGTTGCTCAACCGGTGAGTTGATGCTCGAAATAATGGCTGGAAATCCGAGGAACATGACGCATTCAGCAATAGCAATGAACTCTCGGATGATGTACTGGCGGGGAGAGGCAGGGCTTCCGTCTCGATTAAGGATTTGGAGGCCAGTGAGCATTTTGCCTGGTGTTCGGCCACCCTTGAGATTGAACAGAATGTGGTACAGGTAGTACACACAGAAAACGGCGAACAATACAAACACCACCGTTATCCACGTTGGGAGGGAAAAATATTCCCATACCGTGTATAACGCTACCGCCACCACGAGAAGAAAACCCAGCAAGACGGTGGCGAACATCGCATCAATGATGCGTGCGAGCGCTCGAGTAGGAAAGGCTGCCGGGTAGATATCCAGGAGGACAGCCTCACTGGTAATAATCTGATGATCTAAGTATTGCGGTGATGGTTGCACATAAAAATCGTATCCTGCTTGTATGACGATTGACCAGTTCATTCGAGAACATGAGCCACTATGGGACCGGTTGGCCAGGACAACTGACCAGATGAACTACCGATCACAAACCGTCGACTTTATTCAGTTTTCGACCGACCTTGAGGCGGCACAAACGCACTTGAATATTGCTCGGACGGCCTTTCAGGAAGAAGAGCTGGTCAGCCGCCTATCCGTTTTGTGCGCCCAGGCGGGTCGGGTTGCCTATCGAACCCATCCGGTTACGTGGCAGTCCATACAGCGGTGGTTCCTTGAGACATTCCCGGCTGCGTTTTGGTCGCTTCGGTATTGGATCTTGTTGTCGAGTGCGATTTTCATCGTAACCGCAGCACTCTTTGGGCTGTGGGCGATACAAGATCACAACGTGCTTGACGCGTTTATGTCTCCGAATTTTCGAGAAGACTATGTGGACCATGAGTTTATTGACTACTACTCAAACCAACCCAGTGCGGTGTTCTTCTCGCTGGTGACCACGAATAACATCGGTATCGCCATCACGGCATTCGGTTCAGGTATTTTATTTGCGGTACCCACCCTGTTCGTTCTCGTCATCAATGCCATTCAGCTTGGCGGTGCTTGGGCGGTGTTTGTCGACGCCGGTCAGCAATCAACGTTCTGGCTCTATATCGCCCCGCATGGCTGTATGGAACTCTTTGCCATATTTGTTAGTGGTGCCATGGGTATGGCTATGGGGTGGACCTGGATAGATCCAGGACCACGCAGTAGGGGGGAAGCATTCGCTGATGTTGGGTCACGTGCGGTGACGGTTGCTATTGGTGGCGCCTTCATGCTCGTGATCGCAGGGCTCATTGAAGGTTTTGTCACCGGCTCACCACTGCCGCTGTGGTTCAAAGCAGCCTTTGGGTTTGCCGTGTGGTTGAGCTTTACCGCAACGGTCTCCTATCTCGGCTGGCAAGCCAGTAAACGCGGATTGTCGGGGACACTCAAACAGGCTGAGCGCATTGAGTTTTCCTTGCCGGCCACCACGGTGTACAAGCGATACACATAGTGCTGGTAACGTGCCCGCCGTTACCTGATTGCACTGGTATCAGCATCTACACCAATACAAAGGACGGTCACCTCAGATCAGCGGTGGCCGTCCTGTTCCATCTGTTGGTCGGTTTAGAGCAGCCAGGTCATCATCTTGGCACTAATCCAATCGGGCTGGTCGAGCATCGCCCAGTGCGCGGCTGAGGGAATCACTTCGATACGGGTGACAGGAATAGCGGCATGGAGCTCTTCACTCATCGCAACAGGTGTTGAACGGTCGTGGTCGCCAACGAGTAACAGGGTGGGTTGGCCGAGATCTTCATGGGCGATGGGCTGATATTTCGCAATCGCGCGGCACGCGTGTGCATACGAGGCGGGGTCGTTACGTTCAAGCATTTCACGGGTCAACCCGCTCAATTGCGGTGAGTGCGCATGGGTTCGTGGTGCAAGTGCACTGGCAATCCAAGCATCCGCAATACTGTCCAAGCCTTCCTGTTCAACAAGTTCGGCACGATCAATATAGGCATCGCGTGCATCGGGGTCCAGCCAGCTCATAGCGCCGACCAACACCAGGTTGTCGATGCTTGATGGACGTACCGCTGCGGCCATTTGCGCGATGAGGCTGGCAAACGAATGGCCAACCAGTGTGACTGCCGGAAGTTCTAGGGCATCAAGGAGGGCCAATACATCATCGGCAAAATCACGAATTGTGACTGGCTTGAGAATTGGCGCGCTACGGCCATGACCGCGAAGGTCAATGGCAACCACGTGATGGTTCGTGGTGAGTGTGTCCATCACCCCTCGCCACACCCCGCTGGTGCCACCCAATCCGTGCAAGAGGACGATGGTGGGTCCTTCACCTTCGGAGAGGTAGTGCAATTGTGTGCCGTTAACGTCTAGAAACATGAAGAAACCTCAATATACGCAATGGAAAAAGGGCAGCCAACGCAAGGCTGGGGAAAAAACTGGTGGCAAAGCAATGCCTAGGGTCATGGTAGCCGACCTTGGTGGGGTACTGTTACCTGATGATTGGCACCGAACTCTTAGCTGCAGCGGTACTCAAGGCATTAGCGGCCCTTGACCTTCCCGATATTCCTGTCAAATTTGAGCGGCCTCGCAACCGCGACCATGGTGACTGGTCGTGCAACGTGGCGATGCAATTGGCCCGTGAGGTGAAAAAGAACCCCCGAGATATTGCGACCCAGATTGTGATGGCCCTCGAAGCCCAAGAATTGCCTGATGTGGATGCCATTGAAGTCGCCGGTGCCGGTTTCATTAATTTTCGCCTGTCTCACAGTGCCGTCGGCCAGCAGGTTCGCACGATTGTTGACGCTGGACCACAATGGGGCCGGACCTTGGTAAATGATGGGATAGCGACAAATGTTGAGTTTGTGAGCGCAAACCCTACCGGCCCACTCCATGCCGGACATTTGAGGGGGGCGTTTTTGGGTGATTCCATCGCTCGGATGTTGGACGCCACTGGAGCCAAGGTAGTGCGCGAGTACTACGTGAATGATGCTGGTCGCCAAATGCAGCTCTTTGCCCAAAGCATTCAGGCACGCATGCGTGGTGAGGACGTACCTGAAGATGGGTATCGCGGTGCCTATATCGTTGATTTAGCCAACGACCTCGCCGCTGAAGGTATCAGCGCCGATGACCAATCAGCCATTCTCGAACGGGGCTACCGCCTCATGCTCGATGCGATTGCGGCCACATTAGCCAGTGCTGGCGTGACCTTTGACGAATGGACAAGTGAGCGTGAACTCCACGTTGAGGGTATTGCGAATGCCATTACTGAACTCACGGCGCGTGGCGAAATCTATGAACAAGACGGGGCTGTGTGGTTGCGCACCACCACCCATGGTGATGACAAAGACCGTGTGTTAGTCAAAGCCAACGGTGACCGTACCTACTTTGCGGCTGACGTGGCCTATTTACGACACAAAATTGGCCGTGGTTTTGACCATATGATCTATGTGCTTGGCGCTGACCATCACGGCTATATCGGGCGCTTACAAGCCATCGCAACATCGTGGGGCTTACCCAAAGGCGCTGTTGAGGTGATGATTGCCCAGCTTGTCAATCTCTTGCGTGATGGTGAACCGGTGCGCATGAGTAAGCGTGCCGGTGAGATTTTGACCGCTGATGAGGTGCTTGACGAAATCGGGGCAGACGCGGCTCGCTACATCTATCTGCGCACGAGTTCAGACACCACCCTCACGGTAGATATGGCCGAGGTGATTCGTGCGGACAAAGACAACCCCGTGCATTACATCAATTATTCACACGCCCGTATTGCTGGGATTGGGCGCAAAGCCGCCGAAGTGGGCTTTGAACCGATGCCCATTGACACGACAGACCTTGGCTTATTGCAAGAGCCAACGGCAACGGCACTCGTCGCACAAATCAGCAAGTTCCCTGAAGTGGTTCAAAAAGCCGCCGCTGATCGGGCACCACATAAGGTGGCCCGCTATTGCGAAGAGGTGGCTGATGCATTTCACAAGTTCTATACCGAATGTCAGGTCATTGGGCCAGACCCCGAGCTGTCCAGTGCGCGTTATTGGTTGTGCGAAGCCACCCGTATCACCGTTGCCCAGGGGCTCAACCTGTTGGGTGTCACCCCCAAGGACACGATGTGAGCAGTTTGGGATTAAGTGGATTGGGCCGCCTTGAAGGCGGTATAGGCGCCATTGGTGCCCATAGCCACGGTGCTGAATGGGCTGAGCTTTGGCCAGATACCGCCGCGTTCGAGGGTAACTATCTGCACCGTGTTGGTGGTGTCGAGCTCAGTGAACTCATCGCCGCACACGGCAGCCCTGCCTATGTGCTTGACCTTGCCACGGTGGAAAGCCGGATCAACCAGTGGAAAACAGCCCTGGCCGCCGGTGCTGGCGTTGGTGAGACCACCATTCATTATGCGTCTAAGGCGTTGCCCGTGGTGGGTGTGTGTGCCTTTATGGCCCAACATGGGTTGCATGTGGATGTAGCCAGTGAAGGTGAATTAGCCGTGGCCTTGGCCGCTGGGATTGCCCCAGAGCACATCTTGGTGCACGGGAACAACAAGAGTATGGAGCTGCTGGCCCAGTCTGTTGAATACGGGGTGGGCTTTATCGTGATCGACTCACTTGATGAGTTGCATCGCTTAGGCGCCTTGGGTCAGCCCGCTACAGTGTTATTGCGGTTAACCCCTGGGGTAGTTGCTGATACCCATGAAGCGGTGGCTACTGCGGCTGAACATCAGAAGTTCGGGCTGTCTATTCGCTATGAATTAGCCCACGCCGCGGTTGATTTGATTCGCCAATATCCGCAACTGGATTTGGCCGGATTGCATCTTCATATTGGGTCAAATATCGCTAATAAAGACAATTTCATTGCTGGTATTGGGCGTGTTGCGGCCTTTGCCCATGACACCCGAGTAGCGGTTCGCCACCTCAACCTTGGTGGTGGGTTGGGTGTGCCCTATGTACCTGGTGCCGTGGTACCTTCCATCACCGATCACGTTGAAACTCTCTTTGAAGCCCTAGACGGGGCGTTTCCTTCCGTTCCTCATCTGATGGTTGAGCCAGGCAGGTCGTTGGTGGGTACCGCCGGGATTACGGTGTACAGCGTGGGTACCGTGAAAGATGTGGGCGATGTGCGCTTTGTAAGTGTAGATGGGGGGATGAGTGATAACCCCCGCCCAGCCATGTATGGGGCGGTGCACACCATGGCCCCGGTTCACCGGATTGGTGGTGCCGAGTCGCCTACGATGCGTCAGGTGATGGTGGCAGGGCTGCATTGTGAAAGTGGTGACATGCTTGGCCAGGCGGCGTTGCCCGCTGACCTTCGTGCAGGTGATTTGGTTGCGAGTGCAACCACTGGGGCGTACACCCTTTCGATGTCGTCCAATTACAACCGGGTACCGCGTCCGGTGATGGTTGCGGTTGCTAATGGCAATCACGAAACGTGGGTGCGTCGTGAGACGGTGGCCGACGTGATTGCCCGCGACCAGTTACCTCAGGCATTGAAACTGGTGACTAGGCTGGCTGATTAAGAAACCCAATACCATTAAGCGCACAGGGTTCTCGTGTCATTTATCAGGGTTAAAGGCAACGCCGCGAACGCGGCGCACAGATGGCTCTATGGCTGACTCGTTAAACCGTTAAGCCAAACCAGCGCTATCGCACTACCAATACGGGGATGCGAGTATGGTAGGGCCATGAGTGGACACAAGGCATTAACCATCGGTTTATTAGGTGCAGGCACGGTGGGCACCGGGGTGCTCAAACTCTTGCAGGCACACGCTGACCAAATCGAGCGGCGAGTGGGTGCGCCTGTTCGTGTGGGGCCAGTGATGGTGCGTGATATCAGCCGTAACCGTGGCATTGATGCGCAGTGGACCACAAATCCGAAAGACATCATTGCCAACCCGGCTGTTGACATCGTGGTTGAAGTGATGGGTGGGGTTGAACCCGCGCGCACATGGTTGCTTGAGGCATTAAACGCCGGGCAAAGCGTGGTGACGGCCAATAAAGAACTGCTTGCCAAACACGGGCGAGAGTTATACGCCGCAGCGGCAGCCAATCATGTTCGTTTGGAATATGAAGCAGCTGTTGCTGGGGCGATTCCGATTATTCGCCCCATGCGCGACTCATTGTCGGGTGATCGCATTACGAAAGTGATGGGCATTTTGAATGGCACCACCAACTTTATTTTGACCAAGATGGCCGAAGACGGGGCTGATTTTGGAACCGTCCTTGCTGAAGCCCAAGCGCTTGGTTACGCAGAAGCCGACCCGAGCGCCGATGTCGATGGGTTTGATGCCGCTGCCAAAACCGCCATTTTGGCCTCCATCGCCTTTGATGCCGTGATTACGTTAGAAGATGTCGAAGTAACTGGCATCACTGCGATTACCGCTGATCAAATAGCGTTGGCATCAAAGATGGGGTATGTCATTAAGCTCCTCGGCTTTGCCATTCGAGAACAATTAGCAACCGGCGAAGAAACGATTTCTGTAGGGGTAAGCCCCGCCTGGGTTGGCCACACGAACCCCCTGGCCGGTGTTCGCGGGGCCAACAACGCCGTACTCATTGAAGCTGACGGTGCTGGGCAATTGATGTTCTACGGACCGGGTGCAGGGTCGTTACCAACCGGTTCAGCCGTCATGGGTGATGTGGTCACCGCCGCGCGTGGCCGCCTAGCGGGGGAACGAGCCGGCTCGGTTGCCACAACGGAGGGCATTAAACCAGTACCCGGAGCAGGACAATCTGAGTGGGCGGTACTGCTCGAAGTTGAAGATAGAGCCGGCGTGCTGGCTGAGATTACAAGTGTGCTTGGCCGTAACCAGGTCAGTATGAAATCGGTGTGGCAAGAAGGCCACGCATCAGGCATTGAAGGTGAAGGGGTGTCATTGCTTATCGTGACACACGAGGCTGATAGTCAGCTTGTCAAAACCACCGTTGAGGAGTTACTGGGATTGCCGGGGGTGCAAACGCTCATTTCACTCACCCCCGTTATTGATTGACAATGGTGATCATATCGGGCATGCAGGCCTATCCTTGCCGTGCCCGGTGTTGTAAACAGAAAGTACGCTGTGCACATGGATCTCAATGGCATGACTACCAGTGAACATGGTCGCCCGATGTGGCGCGGCCTCCAGCTTGAATACCAGGATCGATTGCCGGTTACCAACGATACGCCAGTCGTTACCTTGCGTGAAGGTAACACCCCGATGATTTACGCCGAAGCGCTGAGTGAACGGGCGAATGCGCGGGTATGGCTGAAATATGAAGGTGCCAACCCGACTGGGTCCTTTAAGGACCGTGGGATGTTCCTGGCCATGAGCAAGGCAAAAGAAGCAGGGGCTAGAGCCGTTATTTGTGCCTCCACAGGTAATACGAGTGCATCTGCCGCCGCGTATGCGGCTAAGGCAGGGTTGACGTGTGGGGTCATTGTTCCTGAGGGCAATATCGCAATGGGCAAATTAGCCCAAGCCCTCATCACTGGTGCAAAGGTACTTCAGGTTCGTGGCAATTTTGACCAAGCGCTAGAGATGTGCCAAGAGCTGGCTGAGGGTGGACAAGTCACGTTGGTTAATAGCGTGAACCCCTACCGTATTGAAGGGCAAAAGACTGGTGCCTTTGAAGTCTGTGATTTTCTTGGTCAAGCTCCAGATGTCCACATCATGCCCGTTGGTAACGCGGGGAATATCACGGCCTACTGGCGAGGTTACAAGGAGTACAAAGCGGACGGGATCATTGATGCATTGCCCGTCATGCGTGGGTTCCAAGCTGCCGGAGCTGCCCCACTCGTCCTTGGGCACAAGGTGGAGCATCCACAAACCATTGCAACTGCTATTCGTATCGGGAATCCTGCAAGTGGCAAGTACGCCTTAGAGGCCGCTGAAGAAAGTAACGGCTCTATCCGTGCCGTAACGGATAAACAAATCTTGGAGGCGTATCGCCTCGTGGCAAGCCAGGGTGTTTTCTGTGAACCAGCCAGCGCGGCCAGTGTGGCCGGTCTATTGACCTTGGTTGATAGCGGTGAGATTCCAGCAGGGGCAACCGTGGTGTGTATTTTGACCGGGCATGGCCTGAAAGACCCTGACTGGGCAATTTCTTGTGGGTCACGGCCAACGGTCATTGACCCGTCACTTGATGCTGCCGCAGAAGCTCTTGGGCTGGCTGACTAATCATGTTTGATATCGCTCGCGCCGACCGGTCTGTTCGTGAAGCCATCGCAACAACGACCAGCCCAGGGGTTATCGTGCCTGCATCCAGTGCCAATGTTGGGCCTGGCTACGATGCCGTTGGCCTTGCTTTGGATCTGCCATTACTTGCCACGGTAGAGCCACCCCAAGCCGCGCGAGTGATCAGTTTTGGGGCGGGGGCGGACGAATTGCCCACAGATGAGACCAATGCTGTCTGGCACGGGCTGCTTACCTGGTGTGAACGCACACACCAATCCATTCCTGACGTTACCTTGCATGTGCATAGTGCCATTCCGTTAGAGGGTGGTTTGGGGTCGTCAAGTGCTGCCCTTGTTGCTGGGTTATCAATCGGGCGCATGCTGGTCGGTGGTGATGTCGACATCAATGAACTCGCCACTGAACTGGAGGGGCATCCTGATAATGCCCTCCCAGCCCTTCTTGGTGGCATCGTGGTAAAGCCTGTGCATTCGGCCCCCCGCCGGTTTATTCCGCGCCGTGACCTCGTCTGTGTAGTGGTGCACCCTGATGAACGCATGAGTACTACCCAGGCACGTTCGGCTCTCCCAACCCATATTCCACTGGCAGATGCAGCGGCTAATGCGGCACGCTGTGCTGCGGTGGTGATGGGTATTGCTGGGCTCGCACCACTTGATCCCACCGACTTTGAAGATGTCATCCATCAGCCGGCCCGATTTGCGATCATGCCAACGAGTGGGGCATGCGTAACCGCCCTGGTGAATGCTGGTATCCCCGCCTTTTTGAGCGGAGCAGGTCCAACCGTCGCAGCGTTGGTCAGCACTGCAGATCATCCAGACCCGCAGGGTGCGGTGCGTCAAGTTCTTTCAGATATTCCTGGCCAATTAGACATTGTTTCGTTACCGATGAATACCTCTGGAACAATCACAATCAACGTCTAGCGGACGCAAATCGGCGCGTAGTAGCTATAGTTGAACGCCGAAACCTTCGAGACGGGCGTTCGACGTTTGCCCGTTCGATGTCCGAATCAGGCGCGGGTAGCGCCCCAATTGATAGGTGATTAATGGACCGTAGCGAACTTTCAGCCAAGTCGGTGACGGAATTAAAACAACATGCTGGTGCGATCGGCATGAAGGGATATCAGAAGCTACGCAAGGCCCAGTTGATTGATGCCATCGTGGCCTTCAACGAAGGTACACCGGGGGAGCAATCTCACGATCAGCCTGAACCAATGCCTGAGCAGACGGCTACGTCTTCTGCGGAAGCGTCCAATGTGTCTGATAGTGACACCCAAGGAGAGGATACGACACCCGAACGCGAACCACGTAATACCCGTGACGGAGACCGTCGGTCGCGCCGTCGGTCGCGCCGTGATGAGAAACATCGCGATGACAACGGTCGTAAAGAGAATAACCGTCGTGACGAACGCGCTCGCGAGGATAATCGTCGTGATGAGCAGGCTCGTGACGATGTACGGCGTGCAGACCGCGTAGAGGATGAGACCGAAGAAGATAAAGGGCCTGAGGTTCGTGCTGGGGTGCTTGATATCCTGCCTGAAGGGTACGGCTTTTTACGCACGACTGGCTATCTTCCAGGTAGCCGTGATGTGTATGTCTCTCAAGGCCAGATTCGTAAATATAGCCTACGACGTGGGGATATTGTCCAGGGTCCTATTCGACCCCAACGGTCCAATGACAAGGTGCCCGCCCTTGACATCGTCGAAATGGTCAATGCCTACGAGGTTGACGATCCGGCTGACTTGCCTGAGCGTACCGAGTTTGACCAACTTCCGGCCATCAAAGCTGAAGACCCGTTAGTGCTTCCTGGGAGTCAAGTAACGATCAACCGAGGCCAGCGTATGCTCATTGGGGTAACGAAGGGGGCTTTGGTGACTGAAATGCTGGCAGATATTGCGACTGGCCTTGCCGAGCACAATGAGACGGCACACCTGATGGTGGTTGCCGTCGATGAAGCCCCAGAAGAAATCACGCTCTTGCGTCGTGCGGTTCCTGGTGAAGTCATTGCCTCTGCCTTTGACCGACCAGCCGATGATCATACCCAAGTCGCTGACCTTGCCCTTGAACGTGCCAAGCGTTTAGTCGAAGACGGGTGGGATGTCGTGGTGGTATTGCACTCACTGACGCGTTTAGCAAAGGCGTGGAGCTTGAGTGCACCAGGTGCCTCACGAACCGTGACCGGCGGGTTGGAGCCATCAGCTATCCATCCCGTGAAACGGTGGTTGGGTGCTGGCCGAAATGTTGACGGAGATGGCAGTTTGACGGTCATTACCACGATGGATACCCAAACAGGCCGCCAGATTGATGATGTGATTGCCGACCAGTTTGGCTATCTCGCTAATGCTCGTATCAACATTGAAGCCGATGACCAAGGCAATTTAACGATTAGCTCATGAGCGCAGATCCACACAACCCTGGGCGGTCAACGGGTGGCGTGAGCTACGGCGGCCAAGCCGTTATTGAAGGCATTATGATGCGTGGTCAACGCACTTGGGCGGTGGCGGTTCGTCGCCCAGATGGGGCTATCCAAGTCGAGCGTCATCCGGTGCACCCTGCGGCTCAAACCCATTCCTGGTTACGGTGGCCACTTATCCGTGGCTCATGGGCACTGATTGACAGCTTACGGACGGGTATGAAGGCGCTGTCCATCAGTACTGAAATCGCTGATGATGACGAAGAGCTTTCCAATACCGAGATGATTGTCACGACGGTCATTTCGGTTGCGCTATTTATCGGGGTATTTATAGTCCTACCCAACCTGGGGATGAGCCTCATTGCTGATCGGCTTGGTGGCGGTGACTCAATCCAGTTTCACCTCGTTGAAGGTGTGGTCCGCCTTGTGATGTTTTTGGTTTACCTGTGGGGTATCGGTCACATCGGTGATATCAAACGTACATTTCAATACCACGGGGCTGAACATCAAACGATTGCCGCCTTTGAACATGGCGATGGCTTGGACCCAGCCAAGATTGCCCCCTATTCACCGCGGCACCCTCGCTGTGGTACCAATTTCCTTTTGCTCGTTATTTTGCTCTCCATCGTGGTGTACACGTTGGCCGGCGTCATTGTGCCAGCTCCTGATGCGGCCAATAAAACCATTTTTATTGGCTACCAGGTGGGGCTGCGGATTCTCCTCCTTCCGCTCATTGCAGGGCTGGCCTATGAAGTATTAAAGGCGGGGGCTCACAACCCCCTCTTAGCCTGGATGGCAATTCCAGGCTTATGGTTGCAATATTTGACTACCGCAACCCCAGAAGATGACATGTTTGAGGTCGCGATTCGCGCCTTCCAGGCAGTCGCAGCGACTGATATACAGGACCAGCGAGACGTTGCCCACCTCACAAGTCCGGTGTTTTGGAGTGCGGATGAAACAACTGAAACGGGGATTGGCCCTTCTTTCGGGCCGATGAGTGTGGCCGAGCGCCAGTGGGTACCCCAAGACACGCCCAGCCCAGACTAGCTACACGAGATATTGACACGTTAGTAGGCCGACGGCGTAAACAACGCTGGGATACGCTACCGTTTCCACACGGATGATGCGCCCTCAAGGGCGGAACCACTGCCATGCAGGAGTAATGATGATTGACGATACGATGCGCCGCCGCTTAGAAGAGTTGACGGCAGCTCATGCCGAATTGGAAATCAACCTTTCGGACCCTGAGATCATTAGTGACCAAACGAAGTTTCGTGAACTGAGCACCCGCTACGCTGAGTTGACTGAAGTCGTTAAAGCCTGGACGACGTATCAAGAACTGCTCGAAAATGCAGATACGGCAGAGATGCTTGCCCAAGAATCATCCAGTGAGGATGCAGAACTCTTCAAAGCTGAAGCCGCCGAGAACCGTGCTGAAGCCGAGTCCATGACCGACCGATTAAAAGTACTGCTCTTACCGGCGGATCCACTGGACTCAAAGAACGTCATCTTGGAAATCCGTGCTGGTGCCGGTGGCGATGAGGCCGGGCTCTTTGCTGGTGAGCTTGAGCGAATGTATGTGAACTATGCCTCATCACGAGGATGGAAAACAAACCGCATCTCTATCAGTGAAAATGATGCAGGCGGGGTAAAAGAAGTTGCTTTTGAAGTCAACGGGTCTGGGGCCTATAGCGTGCTCAAACACGAGAGTGGGGTACACCGTGTGCAGCGTGTGCCCGTCACTGAGTCGGGTGGGCGTATCCACACCTCCACCGCCTCCGTGGCGGTGATGCCAGAAGCTGAAGAGGTGGACGTGCACATTGATATGAACGATCTCAAGATCGACGTATATCGCTCCTCTGGCCCCGGTGGGCAAAGCGTGAACACCACCGACTCGGCTGTACGGATCACCCACTTGCCAACCGGGCTGGTGGTCAGTATGCAAGACGAAAAAAGCCAGATTCAAAACCGTGAAAAGGCCCTGCGTGTGCTGCGTGCCCGCCTGTTAGCGGCAGAACAAGAACGGGCGGCCAATGAGCGTGCTGAGGCGCGTGCCGGTCAGATTGGTACGGGGGATCGTAGTGAGAAGATTCGTACGTATAACTTCCCGCAAAGTCGGGTTACTGATCACCGGATTGGCTACACCAGTCATAATCTGGGGTCGATTATGAACGGCGACTTGGAAGAGCTTGTTGATGCGTTGATTAAAACGGAACAGGCCCAAAAGCTTGAACTCCTTGCTAATCAATAACCTCAGTTAATCTCAGAGCGCCGATGTTATCTGTACGACGGCATTGCCACGGCGTGCCAGATGGCGGTTGACCGCTCTGCTGCTGCTTGCGGGCTGAGCAGGTCATGAACCCGTTCAGCGAGGTTTTCTGCCTGTTCGGTTTGTGGGTCGTTTAAGGCATTCAATATTGCTGCCCGCAAGGCCAACACATCGCCAACAGGCACCACATGTTCAGGTTCAAGGAGATCAAGGACACCGCCAGAGTCTGTAGCCACAATCGGCCGCCGACAGGCGAGGGCTTCGGGAATGACCATTCCAAACCCTTCCGCATGGCTGGGGTGGACCACTACATCGGCTTGGCGGTATTCATTCGGCATCTGTTCGGGATTAACGTTTCCCGGCAATTCAAGCGGTACTTGTAGGTGGTGTGCCAAGGCAAGGAGTTCATCGTGCTGGGGGCCTGAACCGATGATGCGCACGAGTAACGGAACCGGGCTATTGGCACATGCCTCAATCAATTCACGCCATCCCTTTGCAGGTACCAAACGGCCAACCCCCAAGACACGGGCCAGGTCAAGGTCAATTGTGGACGGTGCAGTTGGTGGCGAGAAGAACCCTTCACCCAAGGGCATAGGGTTGATACGAATAGGCGTAGCGGTCAGGGCTGCCGCTTGAGACGCCAAGTGAGTGCTAACCGCCTCAACACCATCCGCCCGTGCTAACGCCCACCGTGCGAGGCGGCGTGTTGCACCATTGCGTTGTGCCAGCTTGACGTCAGTGCCATGAAGCTGACACACAATCGGCACACGAACAGCCGCCAGGCGCGCCCAAATCATGCCGGGCACCCACCAATGCACATGCACGATATCTGGCTTAAATGTGTGGACCTCTTGCCGGATTGCATGCACCATAGCGGAGGTAAGGCGACCCAATTGCGCCATACCTGAACGGCTTTTTACCAGTTCATGCATCTGTCCGCGATAGGCCACTCGCTCGTGTTCATCGTCACCATAACGGACACGATGGACGGGAATACCATCCAGCGTTTCGTCCAGTTCAGCACCGCGGTCGTGCGGTGCAAGAATCCGCAGGTCATGCCCTGCATGACGAAGCGCCTTTGCCCAATGCGCCAAGAATGGTGCTTGGCTATCGCCAGTCCACCGAGGATAAACATGCGTGATAACCAGGGCACGCATAGTGGTTAGGCCTTTAAGGTTGACGATCTGACCCGATAGGTTGGTCGGCTACTCGCCTGACTCAGTCGCAGCGCATCCCCCAGGAGCCCGGTCATAAAGAGCTGGAGGCCAACAAGGGTCAACAACATGCCGAACATCAGGAGTGGACGCTGGCCGATACCTTCACCCAGTACTAATTTCACGAAGGTTAACCAGCTCAGAATGACAAACCCTAACCCACCTAGTGCAACGCCGAGGCCGCCAAAAAGGTACATGGGGCTATTCGAGAATTTGGTTAAAAACAGCACCGTAAACAAATCAAGGAAGGTCTTTGGGAAACGAGACAAACTCATGTATTTGCTCACACCAGCGGTGCGTGGACGATGTTCAACGGCGATCTCTCCAACTCGAAACCCCAAGTCATAGGCCAGCACGGGAACGTACCGATGGAACTCCCCGTAAAGGGGGAGGGCATCAACGAGTTCACGAGTCAACAACTTGAGCCCGGTGTTGAAATCATGCAAATCCAAGCCACTCCCTTTGCGAGTAACCCAGTTATAGATTTTTGAGGTGCGACGCTTCACACTGCGATCAATACGGGTTTGACGCCACCCACACATCAAATCAACGCCTTGTTCATCCAATGCGGCCAGCAACCGAGGCAATTCAGCGGGCACATCTTGGCCGTCAGCGTCAAAAGTCACCACGAGCTCGCTATCTGAATAGTCAAAGCCAGCGCGTAAGGCTGCTGACTTACCAAAGTTACGGCTTAATTCGATGACTTCGAGCTGGCCATCCCATGTTTTTTGAAGTTGGCGTTCTAGCTCCACAGACCCGTCGGTTGACCCATCATCGACGAGAAAGACCTTGCTCTGATAGGCCGCCATCGAGTCGGCCTGCAATGTCTCCATCAGCTCAGTCACAAAGCGGTCCAGGCTTTCGACTTCGTTGTATACGGGTACCACAACACTTAATGTCTGCACAGTCATTACCGCCAGCCTATGTGCGTGTGATAGGCCAACACGCTAACTATTACGATCTACCTTAGACTGCGCACGTATTAGTGTGGACCCCTGTCCGTCTCTTTGGAGTTTTAATGTCTGTTTCTCGCATTGACCCGCCCGGTTTCCGTTCTGAATATCCCACGGTGTCTGTGGTCATCGTTAACTTAAACGGCAAGGATATGCTTGGTCCTTGTCTCGACAGTATCGAAAAACAGACGTATGACCCTGAACTCGTTGAAGTGATCTTGATTGATAACGCTTCAACCGATGGTTCCGTGGACTATATTCGTGAACACTTCCCCCGTGTTCGGGTACTGGTCAACAACGAGAATGTGGGATTCAGCCCGGCGGTCAATCAAGCTGCTCGGGTTGCCAACGGTGAAGTGTTGGCGCTATTGAATAATGATGCCGTGGCTGACCCCAACTGGATCAGTGCCGGTATCGCCTACCTCCAAAGCCATGACGAAGTTGGCTGTGTCGGCTCGCTCATTTTGCACGCCGATGGCAAAACCATTGACTACGCCGGTGGCGAGATGGCCTTTAACGCCATGGGCTATGCGGCACACAATAAAGAAGATTTCACCAAAACCCCACCGGCAGCCGGACCAACATTATTTGCCTCCGGTGGCGCAATGTTTGTCATAACCAAGGTCTTTTTAGACGCGGGTGGGTTTGACGAGGATTATTTCGCCTTCTTCGAGGACGTTGACTTTGGCTGGCGCCTCTGGATCTTTGGGTTAGAAACCCACTTTGTGCCAGCCAGCCGGGTCTACCACGAACACCACGGCACGATTAAACGCTTTGGCTACGCCCGTGAGCGGTTCATGCTTGAACGCAACGCCCTGGCCACCGTGTACAAGAACTACGGTGATGAGCTCTTTGCCTCAACCTTCCCTTCCGCCCTGTTACTAACTCTGTCACGTGGGCTTACCGACATGGTTGACCACGATCAGTTCCCTGACCTCCGCATTTTCCCAGGTGCCGAGAACGTGGATGACCAAACCTTCCCGATGAGTGCCCTCACGGCGGCACATCTGGGCGCTATCCGTGATTTTGCGAAACAACTGCCCACCTGGGCCCATAAACGCCGTTGGGTGCAAGGCCATCGGGCGATGAGTGACCAGAAGATTCTCAAACTGTTTAAACAAGCGCTCTTACCAAATGTGGCTGGCGATGAATACCTGCAAACCTGGCAGGCCACCGTGGCTGCGTTTGAACTTGACCAGCAGCTTGTCCAGCCGCGCCGCATTCTGATTATCACCGGCGACCGACTTGGGGCAAAGATGGCCGGTCCGGCCATTCGCTGTTGGGAAATGGCCACCGTCTTAACCGCAGCTGGTTGTGACGTCACTCTGGCCAGTATCTCAACCCCTGAGAAGTTCTCACACGATTTCAAGGTAACTGGGGTCAATGAGGCTGGTGGCATTGAAGTGCTGTTGAACTCAACTGATGTGGTTATTTTCCAGGGCTTTGTGATGTTCCACTATCCACAAATCATTGACCTGGATATTCCGGTACTCGTTGACCTATATGACCCATTCCACATCGAAGCGATGACCCAGCGCAAACATGAGTTGGACTGGCAACGCTATGCCACGGCAAATTCTGACCGGCAGATTATTGACGACCAATTACGGCGTGGTGATTTCTTTGTATGCGCGTCTGAAAAACAGCGTGACTTGTGGCTAGGCCACTTGGCGATGGTGAAGCGGATTAACCCCGCCACCTTTGACGCTGATGAAAGTTTGCGCTCACTGATTGACGTTGCACCCTTTGGGATGCCCACCATTCCACCATCTAAACACCAAGACCGCGTGTTGCGTGGCGTTGTTGATGGCATTACTGACGACGACTTCTTACTCGTGTGGGGCGGCGGGATTTACAACTGGTTTGACCCACTGACCCTGATTAATGCCGTGGCCAAGGTAGTGAAGGACCGCCCTAACGTAAAGTTGTGGTTTATGGGGTCGGCCCACCCGAACCCAGACGTACCCAAGATGCAAATGAGCGCCAATGCCTACAACTTGGCTGATGAGCTTGGGTTATTGAATACGCACGTGTTCTTCAATGATGGCTGGATTGATTACGACCATCGTGCCGACTATCTCCTCGAAGCCAATATCGGGGTGAGCACGCACTTTGAGCATCTCGAAACACGCTACTCCTACCGCACTCGCATTCTGGACTACATCTGGAGTGCCTTGCCGATTATCGCCACCGAAGGTGACACCCTCAGTGACCTAACCACCCAACGTGCCCTTGGCATTGCGATTCCTCCCGAAGATGTTGACGCATTGGCTGATGCCATTATCCGGTTACACGATGACCAGGCCTTTTACGACCAATGTGTGGCCAATTTAGAACAAATCCGAACCGAGATGACCTGGGAAAAGAGCCTGGCACCCATCGTGCGGTTCTGTCTCGACCCGAAACGGGCACCTGATGTAGGTCACCGCCGTGGAGAATACTTGTCTTCAGGGGTGAAACATACCGATGTGGCCATTCAACGCTCTCGTGCGCACTACCTGCGACGTGCCGCACAAGTGATGGTGCATGAAGGTCCCATTTCGGTGGCGAGTAAGGCGGTGGGGGTTGTCCGGCGCAAATTTGGCCACTAAGCCAAGACTGATGGCAGCAGGGATGATGGCACGTACGGGTTGGGCGTAGCGTGAAGTTGGACCGCAGGATTTTGGGTTGGCTCGGCATTGGTATTGTGCTGCGCTTATTGATCGCCCCCTTTAGCTTGCAAACCGACATGCTGGCTGTGTATTGGCGCTCCCACCTGATTGCCTTCGATGGCACGGTGTATGCCGAATATATGGTCAATATGGGAGCCCACTGGTTACATGCCCTCTGGCTATTGGTCGCCGCACCTTTACTACCCGACCAGGCACAACTGTGGACCGACCCGTGGTGGTGGGCTGACTCTGGGGCCTTGGCGCCCCAATACCTGCGCGAGTTTGCCAACCGGCCGGATGCCTTCCCAACCATCTTTATCTTGAAACTGCCCTACCTGGTGCTCGACTTGCTCACCGGGCTGATTTTGGTGTGGATGAATAAGGGCCAGGCAGCTAAGCGTGTTGTGCAAGGCTTTGCCCTCTGGATGGTGAGCCCCATTGGCCTGTACGCCAGTGCCGCCTTTGGGCGCTATGAAATGTTTGCGGTGGTGTTTGTGGTGTGGGCCCTGATGCTGGCCGAACGCAACCGCTGGTTTTGGGCAGCGCTCGCCCTCGGGGTGGGCATCACGATGCGTGGCTATCCGTTGCTGTTGGTGCCTGTCTTTGCCCTGGTTGCCCCGGCTGGCTGGTTCTTGGGTAGGGGAGTGGGCACGCCCCAAGCGGCCGACCTGATCGCTGATCAAGCTACTGGTGAACTTGACCTCTCCACTGAGCCCACCCTTGCTGGATGGGCCTGGCTGGGCCGTCTCATTGCCCAGGTGTTATGGGCGGTGCTGGCCCTCATCCCCTTTGGCATCGTGATGGTGATTAACCAGATCGTGGGTGACTCAGTTGGTGAACTGGCCACCTTGGCTGACTATCACACGGGCTCGACCTACCTGGCCTATCGCCTGGATTTGCCTGATGATCCTGGAGCCATCTACTTCTTTGGCGTGGGTGCCGTGATTGTGCTGCTTGCCTTGCTGGGCCATCAATATGGCTGGTTTGGCCAACGGGTGGGTGCGCCTGACCTGTGGAAGTGGCTGTTTATTTTCCACGGATTGATGTTTGCCCTGGCTACCTTCAGCGTGCACTACTTTGTGTGGTTTGTGCCCTTTGTGGTGCTGGCAATTATGCGCCGCCCTGATTGGCCTGGGGTGGGCTGGCTGCATCTCATCCAGATCATCACCGTCTTTGCCTTAGCGGACACCATCGGTGGGCCGGGTATCACCCTTGGCCTGTTCAGCCCCCTCAACCCAGACATGGCCCTGGCTTTGCCAAGCTTGCATGACCTAGTGCTCACACAGCCCGAAACAAGCGAAAAGCTCATTAGCGTGTACCGAACCGTCTTTCTTGCCACCACCGTTGTGCAGCTTTGGCCAGTTGTCCGTGACGTGCAATTCCTTGCTTCACCCCGTGAACTGACAAGTTAACGAGTGGAGCTAACAAGCTAACTACCGATTTAAATCCACATGAAGCAACAGCAAATACAGAACCTAGGCAATGGCTGACCCTGTCGTTCTTCTCCCGTGCTCTCTATATGCGAACTGTTTGTTGTTGTGGCTACACGCTATCTCTAGTGTGTTTTGACAAAGGCAACACTCAATCTCCAAGATCCTTTGGATTGGATAAGACAGTCGTTCTTTTCAAAAAATGGTGGTGTAGTGTTACTCTGTCGCAGATTCAATGATGGGATATTGTGTAGCTTCGTGGGATACAGATATATCCGCAGGGTTTACAGTAGAGGTAGCATGCTCATTCACCATTAGAGACAAGCTAATAAACAGAGCAAAAGAGCCTGATAAGAGGCAAATCCAGAAACAGATACCCTGGATGATGTTTCTATTAGATGGCGAGAAATAGAGATAGACCGCAGATAAAAAACCTACAACTATCGCTGGAATAATGAATGGTATTGAGATAAAGGCAATAGTCGCCAATCCAATCGGTAACATTATTGACTTACCAGTGTTTAAAATTATTAAATTACGTGAGTATTCATCCGTTTTCATGATCTCTCCAGGAGACTGTGTGTGTTTGTGGGCTACTAGATTAAGAGCCTAATAGCCCACAAACGTGCGTTATGAAAAGGAGTGAGTTTCTTGGATATTTGTGAAGGGGGTTGAAGCTTGTCGCGCTCAGATCTCACCTGAAGGCGGCTTCTTATTGTTGATAGGACCCAATGAGCCCTACTTTGATGCTACGACGGTGGTATCTAGTTAAGGAAAATGAATCGGGTTTTGAATCATTCTTGTAACTTTTGATTAGTGTTCCCGATGTCTTGTTCTCATGGGGGTTAGGCGAACTAATGGCTGGCCAGGGGATACTGGTTTTTCTATCCTGGTGATGAGTAACTTCTTATGCAGATCACATCTGGCTGAATGGTTCTAATGGTGATGCGCGTTAGCTTTTTCGACTCGTGTAGAAAGCCCAAGCCGCCAAGCACACTGCACCCATACCGACAAGCCCCCACGTGTAGGCAAAGAGCGGCTGGCCTATGAGCCGCTTGGTGCCTTCCTTGGCGATAGCCCCTACCTGGCCAGGCAGACCGCTTGGGCCGGTTGTGCCCACGATACGAAAGGCAATATCACCGTTGATGGGCTTGCCATTAGCCATGGCCTCACCTTGAGGGTACGGGTCGTGGACAGGCTCATTACTAGGTTTGGCATCATCGGGAGTGTGATTGGCCGCCACCAGCACACTACCTTCACCCTTGATGGTGAGTTGGACGTCCACCACATCGGGTACGGCTACAGGCTGATCAAAGGCAAAGGACACCCAACGATCAGGCTCGGTGATGTTCTCAAGGGGCACGGCCTGTTCAGCTAGTACATCACCTTCAGCGGCAAGGGCGAGGTTTAACACACCATCCCCCTCCGTGGGCTGGTCTAAAACTAAGACATCCACAGCCTGCACTTGACCACCAGCCGGATTCACCGTTTGGCTCACCGTGTGAGAACGGTCCACATGAAGCCCCCCGTTGGCGGTGTATTGCGCTGGTTCACCGCCTGCACGGGCACAACCGGTCAGCAGTATCAACCCACTAAACCATGCAGGAAGGGAACGATAAAAAGCGGCCATAGCCACAGGCTAGCCTGTGGCTATCGGGGTGAACGTGCAAATACACGCACCATGGCCATCGGAGGACCGGCCTACGACCGATCTTGAACACCGGTTTAGTTACCATCTCATTTGAGCAATATCACACAAGGGAACTGAACCTGTTTACAGTTGTGGTGATGATTAGCCGGTTTGTGTCGTGGCTCAGTGATGAAACCCGTTCAATGTTGGAGAACCGAGGTGACCTTGCACTTCGTGCCGCCATCGCAACGGCCGCCCCGGTTGCTGTTGGTGCCCTCCTGGGTGATGTTCATCTCGGGCTCCTGACGTTTATCGGTACCTTCTGTGTCCAATATGGGGCTGGCCAGGCTGGTCGGATACGGCTCCTCATTCAAACGTGGACAGTGAGCTGCCTCCTGATATGCACCACGATGGGCATTCTGGCAGGGCATAACCTCCTCCTCAGTGTGATTTTCCAAGTCATCACTGCCGTCATCGCGGTCTATGTTGTGACCGTCATGCGCATTGGTCCTCCTGGTGGCGTATTCATGGTCTTAGCTATTGGTATCTCCAACCAGCTAACGGTGAATGGTACGAACCCTGTGTTCCTACTCGTGATGACCCTCATCGGTGGCATCTTTGGGGCCTTCTTGGCCTTAGTCGATATCTTCTGGGGAAGTCATAAGGCCGAAGAACAAGCCCTACGCCGCGCGGAAAACGCGGTTCGGCGATTTGAACGGTATCCGCGGTATCGCGGTGGCACGGCTGTACAAGCCAATGCTGCTGAAAGCCTTTATGACGCCTGGACAATCATTACCGATGCACTGCCGGTTGAAGCCACACCAAACGAAGACGCTGAAGCAGACAAGCTCCGTGACATTCACATTAGGTATCTTGCGCGATCTGCTGAAATGGCGGCCATGGAACTGCCCGAGGAGATTAGTCATAAGGTCAGCCCGAGCTACACCGCCAGACAGGCCGATGTACAAAGTCGGCGCCTCCGAGATTTAAGCCTTGGACGCCCGACCCCGGGCCGGCTCATCGCCGCCTCCTTGGATTGGCCGAGTGAGCCACTCCTTATTTCTATCCGTGTAGGGATCGGCACCACATTGGCCGCCATATTGAGTTTGGGGTTTGGGTTTAGTCGTGCCTATTGGGCTATCGCCTTCACCGTTGTGTTGTTAAATAGCGGTGGCACCCGAGCAGAGCAAGCCAACAAAGCACTTCAACGCATAGTCGGAACCGTCATTGGAATCGGCCTGTTTTGGGGGATCTCCCACCTCCCGCTCTCTCCTGTATGGCTTGTGGGCTGGTTATTTGTCACCCGATACGTAGGTACCCTCTTTATCCGTCGCGCGTATCACGTCGCCATGACGTTTATCACCGCTATGGCCTTGCTTGATGTTAGTGCATCAACCCAAGATCTCAGCGCACGCGCTATTCAAGGATTAATTCTTGAACGAAGCGCCGATGATGTGATCGCAGCATTTGCCAGCATGGGTGTCATTCTTGTCGCATTTCGCGGGCATGAGATTCTCTTCATCCGTGGCTATGCCCGTCGTACGCTCTACGCATTGATGGCGGTCTTGGATGATCTGGCACTTGAACGCACAAACACCATCACCGCTTTTCAACACAGGCGCGTGCTCTATACCGAATTGATCGCCAATGAAGAAGTAGCGCGACGGACCAGTCGGGATGACCCGAATGGGGCCGGTCGATACCGCGGAATGAGTTTGGAACTGCGTGCCTTGGGCTATCTCGTACTCGGAGCCTGTTGGCATCCTGAGCTCATTACCCATACCAATCGGTATAAAGAAGCGGGACGGTATCTGGGATATATCACCGAACAGCCGTTCCAGTATCCGCGGAGTCCAGAAGAAATAACGTTAAATATCCTTGATGCTCATCTTGCAGTAATTACTGATGAGGAACAATTCACCCCGTTTGAGGCGATGCAAATTGCCCTTGACGAAAATCTACCCGTAGAAATGCGCGATAACTCGGAGCGTTCTGACCATGAATCCGATACTCACTAACCTGCTTGACGATACTCAGCGCCTCGTTGTACTTACTGGGGCTGGCATGAGCGCAGAGAGCGGGGTACCCACGTTTAGGGACAAGCAGACTGGCCTGTGGGAACAGTACGACCCCGAAACGCTAGCCAGTATCCAAGGCTGGCGTCGTGACCGTGACCTGGTGTGGGCTTGGTATATGTGGCGCATGGCTCTCATCCAAGATAAGGCTGAACCTAACGCCGGACATAACGCCATTGCTGACATGGCCAAGATGGTACATGTTGAGGTCTTTACTCAAAATACTGACAACCTCCACGAGCGAGCTGGTAGTACCGATGTGGTGCATTTTCATGGCAATATCGCCCAGCCCTATTGTGAAGACTGTGGCCGTATCCACCGTGAACCCATCGTGATGCCCGAGATTGAACAACAACGGGTGGCACCACCACGATGTGTGCAATGTGCTGGGTATATCCGCCCAGGTGTGGTGTTTTTTGGAGAGATGCTGCCTGACGGGTGCATAGACCAGGCAGCGAATGCCATTCTCAATGCCGATTTGGTCCTTGTGGTTGGCACCAGTGCCATCGTGCACCCAGTTGCGAGCTTGCCACCATTTGCTATTCAAAACGCGATTCCAACCGTTGAGATCAATCCAAATCCCACCGCTTTCAGCCCCCAAGCCACCTTGCACTGGCCGGTCAGTGCTGCCGTGGGATTAGCAGAAATCGCTGATTATCTCCATGCCCGACAGGCATAAGGGCAAGGACATGATGAGCTAAGGTCAGTAAACTTTTTCGGTCATGGCATCAGCACTCTCACGCGGCCCCTTTATGGTTCTCAACGAAGTTTGGGAAGCCCGCGATTTACTGCGTAATCTCATCGCCAAAGAACTGACCGTTCGCTACAAGGGCAGCGTGCTTGGCTTCGCCTGGACCCTGGTGACCCCACTGATGTTGGCCGTGATCTTCACGGTCGTGTTCTTAACGTTCCTGCGGGTGCCGTTCGGTGAGAATGGCGATTTCACCACATTCTTTCTGTCTGGTTACTTGGCGTGGCAGTTTTTCCAAAACTCAGTGATGGCATCAGCGACCAGCATCATCGCCAATGGTCCGTTGGTGAAGAAGGTCTACTTTCCAAGGGAAGTACTGCCACTTTCGCTCGTCATCAGCCAACTGGTTCACTTTTCCCTAGCTCTCTTAGCCACCAGTCCGCTTTTTTTGTGGAATCGTGGGTTCCACCCTGAAACACTGCCCTACCTCGCCCTTGCTCTCCTCCTGACCACGATGTTCACCGCAGGCACATCAATGGCCTTTGGGGCATTGACGGTGCGGTTCCGAGACTTAAATGAGTTTCTGCCCGTACTCATGCAGGCATGGTTCTATCTGACCCCGGTTATTTATTCACTCGAAAACGTCAAACTGATCGACGCTGCAAACGGGTCTAATTTCGAGCGTATTATTCGCATCAACCCAGCCAGCTGGTTCATCGAAATGTTCCATACGATTCTTTATGGCATCCCGCTGCCTCCTGACCGGGCAGACTTTCACCCGCCACCTGGGTCCCCAGCCCTCTCAACATGGCTGGTCTGTGCTGGACTTGCGGTTGTCGTCCTCATCGGTGGCTGGTGGCTATTCCGTCGCCAGGCCGTTTCCTTCGCAAAGGAGGTGTAGTGATGCCCGACAACCCCCGTGAAGAAGCATCGCGAGAGAACCCTGGTCAAACGCGTAACGATAGCACCGCCACCACACCCCAATCGGCACACGATACCGACAAGAGGATAGGCCAAGGTCGCCAACCGGCGATCGAAGTACGTGATGTTCACGAGGTCTTTCGTGTTTATGCGACCGCTCGTCCAGGGTTGCGTGAACGCCTCATTCGACCTGGCCGCATTCCCTATAACGAGTTCCACGCACTCAACGGCGTTACCTGCACGATTATGCCGGGTGAACGTGTGGGCTTGGTGGGGCACAACGGCAGCGGGAAATCCACGTTATTAAAGGTGATGGCCAAAATCTTGCCACCTGATCAGGGCGACGTGATTACTCGCGGGCGTATGGCCACCCTGCTTGAACTTGGCGCCGGATTTAGCCCTGAACTCACCGGCCGTGAAAATATGTATCTCAATGGCTCAATTCTCGGCCTGAAACGGGCTGAAATTGATGCGTCCTTTGACCGCATTGTGGATTTTGCTGGGGTGCGCGACTTTATTGACACCCCAGTGAAAAATTACTCCAGTGGCATGTATGTGCGGCTGGGGTTTGCCATCGCCGTGCACGTTGACCCCGATATTTTGCTGGTTGATGAGGTGTTGGCCGTTGGGGACCAAACCTTTCAGGATCGCTCGTTGGCCCGGATGCGTGCCTTTGCTGAGGCCGGGAAAACAGTTGTACTGGTGAGCCACGACCTGCACAGTGTCGCCAACTTATGTGATCGTGTCATTGTCCTTGAACACGGCAATATCGTGTTCGACGGGCCAAGTGAACAAGGCATCACCGAATACAAACGCCGTCTTGATGGTGGTAAAGGGGCTGACCTGGTGGTTCCTGACCTCCCAGAACTCCATGCCCATGAGGTTGAAGAAGAAACCGACCCACGTACTCACCAGATGACCATTGATAAGGTCTGGATTGATGCCATTGGTGCAGCACCCAGTCGTCCAGACCCGCGACCGGTGGCCGTGCAGCGCGCATTTCCCCTGGAACCCAACTGGCCTGACACCGCGGCAGGGAAGAAGCTCGCGCCAGGCACAAAGGTTCGTATTGGGATTCAAACCACACCAACGACGGACCTGATTAAGGATGGCGGTCTGTACGTTCGGGTCTGTTTGCGCCGTGCAGACCATGGTCATGCCACCTATGACAGTCGAACCTCATGGCGAACGCAATATCTCGCACCACCGCCAGAAGGGGAGGCGCTCACTGTGTATGCGGATATGCAATTGAACGTGCTTTCCGGTACGTGGCTTGTGGATGTTGAAGTTGGCAATGCGGAAACGGATGCAATCCATGATGTGAACGAAGGGGCCTTACGCCTTGGGGTACAAAGCCAACCCTGGGATTTTGGGACCGCGGACTTGGGAATGACGTTCACAATCGATAACCCTGAAGGCGTGTGGCCACCTCAATTTGAACCACACCCGCTAGCAGAAGGTGGGCCGCGGGTACACCCCAATCCCTTGTGGCCACGAACGGATGAAATGGAGTAACGATGGGCACTGGTGACGGTAGCGACTACGGACGCATGTACTCCAACAAACAGCAAGGTATGCAGGTAACTGCCGTCATTGTCAGTTTCAATACCGAACAACATCTTGGTGCGTGTGTACACACCTTGTTAAACCAGACCTATCCTCACTTGAACATTGTCGTTGTTGACAACAACTCTGGCGACCGATCAGTATCCATCGCCCAGCGGTTTAACCGACGTATCAAGGTCATTGCGAACTGGTCTAATCTTGGTTTTGCCGGTGCCGCGAATCAAGGCATAGCCCAGGCCCCAGATCACTCCGGCGCCGTGTTTATCTGTAATCCCGATGTGCGGTTACACCCTGACCACATTGCCAAACTGGTCGCCCGGCTTGAATCAGATCCCACCATCGCGAGTGTCCAAGGGCGTATCCACCGCCTTGATGTATCTGATGGTGTCGACGAATACGCCTATAGTCCCCAAACCGTGCCAGCCCAGCCAATACGGGATCGCCATGGCAACCCGATTATCGACACCACTGGCCACAGCGCACACCGGAACCGGGTATTCCGAAATCGGGGAGAAGGCCAGCCCGATCTTGGCCAAATAGAAGGCGGCGAAGTCTTTGGGGTCTCAGGTTGTGCCGCACTTTACCGAACTGAAGCGCTGCATGATATTGCCATCAATGGCGAGATTTTTGATGAAGATTTCTTTGCGTTTTTTGAAGACGTCGATGTGGATTGGCGGTTGCGTCGGCGTGGATGGATTGCCTACCACGAACCAACGGCCATTGCACTCCACGAACGTGGTGGTTCAGGTGCCCGCCGCTCGGCATTTGTTGAGCGCCTGTCCTATCGGAACTGGTTTCTTACCGTCCTCAAAAACGATGACTGGCAGGCCATAGGCCCAGATGCCCACCTATTGGGAGCAACAACCTTCTTACGCACGGCAGATTTGGCATTCCACGTTCCTACCGCCTTTCTAGGTGCGATTAAAGACAGTGAACTTGTTGGCAAAATGTTGCTAAAACGTAACGAAATCCAATCAGCGGCACGTATTTCCAACAGGCAGATTATTGATCAATGGTTCGGCCCATTTGATTATGCGGACTGGATTCGGCGTAGGCTGCAAAGGAAACGGCGCGCCATTTCGTAAGATAGCGGTGCCATGACTGACGAACCCGACAAACTCCACTCCCGCGTCGACGAAGCCTTTGAAGCTGCGGTCAATCAGCAGCTTGCTGAACAGCGCGAGATCCGGCGCCTTGTGAGTCGGGTCGAAGAATCTGTTTCACAGCTCACAGGCGGATTTTCAGACCTGACCGACACCCTAGATCGGTCTGGTGAGGCACTCCAAACTGGAGTGTCTAAGCAACTCAGCAGTATTGATGGTGACCTTCGTACCGCGATTGAGCAGCTCGAACAAGCGGCATCCCAATCATCCTCTTCCCTGGAACAGGCCGTTGAACGCCTCTATGCGGTTGCCGCTCAAGCACGTGACACGAACGGCAGCGTACTTGGTGACGCAGTAGAAGATATGCGGCGTGTTTTGAGTGATGGGCACGCGAGCACACGTTCATCTATTGATCGCCTGAGTGATCGGCTGGAACAAAACCGGAGCAAACTCAGTGACGATGTGCGCGAGGTCCTTAGCGGTGTACGAACTGCGCTGGATAACCAAGCTGAAAACTATGCTGTTCGGCTTGCAACCACAGTCGTTGAAATCCGTGAACAGCTTGAAGCGACGAGCCAGCGTGACGAAACCCTCTTACGCCAGGCCATTGGCGCGATTGAAAACCGGATGGACTATGGGCGTACCCAAGTAGCTGAACAGCTCTCTGCCGCCCATACCGCACTTTCTGATGAACTTGCCCTTGAACGGTCAAACCGTGAGACGCTGATTGAACGGTTAGACCAAGCCCTTGCCCATCTGCGGGCTGATCGAGATAAACAGCGTGCAGAGTTTAAAGCGCTCAGTGCTGAGGTCGGTGAACGCTTAGACGTCGCGGTCCAAGCCACCGGTGTGCAGTGGCGTGATGCGGTTTCAGCGCTGGAACGAGCTACGGATGGCCTTCATGATGACCGTGATGCCGGCCGTGCTGAATTAGCGAACAGCCTTGCGGCACTGACCGGCGTCACAGACACCTCAACGAGGCGAATCGATCAGCTCAATGCCATGATCGATATGTTGCAATCGTCGGCCGATGGGATCGCACCAGTCCTTGAAGAAGCGGTTACTGCCTTACATACCCGTGTCGGAGAGCAGCTTGCTGACCAGCGAGCACACACCAATGCTGTTGTCGAGCGAATAGAAACGGCTCAAGATCGTGCATTAACCGCAGCATTGGGCAAGTTGGATGAAGCAGCCGCTTCCTTTTCCGGTAGTGCTCACGAGATTATTGCGAGTGAGCAGGCGCAACTTGAAACGGCGTTAACAGCACTCAACGCAGCGGCCAATGAGCTGTACCGAGCCAATGGTGGGTTTGTTGAGGATTGGGATATCCGAACGCAGCAGGTCGCCAATACGCTCGCCAAGAGTAGTGCCCGTCTTATAGAAATCGCTGAGTCGGCTGGGTCTAAGATTGTCGGTGAGGTGCGCTCGGCTACCGGTGACCTAGTCACGAGCCAAACGCAAGCGCTTGAGTTATCCAATCAAGCGCGCAGCAGCCTTGTTGATACTCAACGTGTTCTTGGACAGTATCTCAGCCAGTTTGAACCAGCCGTAACGGGTGCGATAGAAACCTTGCACGCCAAGGTTGATGAGTCGTTAACGGCAATGAATGGTGACGTGCGTGAGAACGCACTGAGCGTAAGCGCGCAGATGCGTGATTCTGCCGCAGATATTCGTCAGCAGCTCAGTGAGATGATTGACGTAGCCCGCACTGAAGTGCGCAAGATCAGTGATGAGGCGACGCAGGTCAACCAGCATGACCGTGACCGTCTTGAACGCACGATGACTGAGTTGAATGATGCATCAGCCACCGTGCGGGCAACGATGGAACACCTTGTTGCAGAAGCGCGCAAAGAAATGGCAACGGTGCGTGTTGACACCCTGGCGCAGCTTGATACTGCGGTACGTGATGTTGAACGCATGGGCCAAACCTTGCCAGGTAAGGTTGCCGAAGCTGCCAAGAGTTATGAGGTGGCACTCACGACCTCTGCCGAAGAGATCACTACCCTCACCCGCAACGTTGATCTCGCGCTCAACCAGCGTCTTGAACGCATTGAACATACGACGCTTGATCTCAATGAATCAAGTGACCGTATGCAAGATATTGTGCTTGATCAGGTCAGCCGTTTACGTGCATCCGTTGAGACGGCATCGCAGTCCTTTGTCCAAACAACCGAAGAGCAGACGGGTGCCTATCGGCGTGACTTAGCCGGTGCATTGGACGTGGTTAAGGAAGCCATGGCTCAGCGCCTCGATGAGGCCGCGAAACATTTAGCTGCACGTACGACCGATGTCCAAGAAGCAAATAACCGTGGAGCCAACCGGATTGAAGCGGTGGGTGCACAGTTGGTGGCATCAATTGAACAAATCCAACCACAAGTGGACGCCACTGTCCATCAATTATCGGCGGTGTTGACTGCCGCAGCGGCTGAAGAGCGCACTCGTTCCGATGCCAACTTGGATCGCTTGACCGGAGCCGTCAATCAGCGTATGGCCAGCTTGGATGGTGCGTTGAATGATTTGGCCGCACGACTGGGTGAAATAGAAGAAGATACCAAGGTTGCCCAAGCAAGCGTTGTTGCCGATTTTGCCGCCAAACTGGGTGCAGCACAGCACGATGTGACGACCGCATTAGCGGCGTCAAGCCAAAATGTGATTGAAGCCACTGGCAGTCTGATTGATGATCAACTGCGTGCAGGTCTGGCTGAGCTGGTCAAGACGCTGAATGAGACGAAGAACTTTTCTGCCACCCATCATGGGGCAACGCAGCAGGCGATGACTGAAGCCGAAGCGGCCTATCGCAATGCGACAAACCGGCTTGAAGAAGTTGTAGATGCAAGTCGTCGAGAAATCGAGCGTGCGATTAGCCAGACCGCCGATCAACTCGAACGACGCACCGGAGCGATGGGCAGTGCATTACGTGACGATATTGGTGGTGCCGTTACAGATGCTTTGACCAAGGCAGGTGACCAATTCACCCGCCAGGTTGAAACCCTCTCCAACCGAGAAGACAAGGGCGTGACCCGGCTGGCAGCGGCGGCTGATGCCCTGACAACGGCCTTAGCTGGTGTTGAAGAGCGTGTAGACCTTTCATTGGAACGGTTACATAGTGAACGTCCTGACCCGTTACCATCTCTGATCGCTAAAATCGCTGATTTCCAAGATGAGTTACGGGTTCGTGAATCACAGTTAGCTGAATCACATTTGGGTCGCCTTGACGATATTGAGGGCAAACTCACCACAATCGTGAATCGTGTAGAAGCTGATCTTCGTGAGCGTATGGGTGAGCTCGTTGTCCGTGTGGATGATGCGGTTGCTAATCGGATCGACCAAGCGATGGCCACGATGGAAGAACGCCTCGTTGCGCAGATGGATACAGCACTTCGTCGCCGAAGTGAATCTGAACAGGTCGTTGCGAAGGAATTGGAGAACTTGGCGGAGAAGGTTGGCGGTGAAATGGCTGACCGAGTGACAGAACTCCGTGCCGAAGCCACCACCCATTTGCGCCGCATGGCTGATCAACATCATGTGGTTACTCAAGCTGTTGCTGACCGTATCGGGCAATCGAGTGCTGACATGGAACGAAAGGTCGGGGATATCCAAGGTGCACAAGTCGCGCGGCTTGAGGCGGTAGCTGGTGAGTTGAAAGCAATAGCCCATAGTGACCGCAGCGAAGATCGGCGTCGCGTCGATGACCTCGTCTCAACGATTGGACGACATGTCGCTGAATTGACCGTTGCACTCAATACGGTTGAAGGTCTGGATGATCGCGTGGCAAGTCGGGTAAGTCGCTCCTTAACTGAGCTACGCAATAGTTTGATTGATGAAGTCCGTTCGGTAAGCCGGGAAGCCTCAACGATACGACCTGGCCAACAGATCTTTTCTCCTACCTCAGTCACGCAGAGTGGTCGAAGCACATCGCGCGCGAGTGACGGTGCCGTTGTACCGCTGGCGAAATCTTCATCCTCTAGTGGCAAACGTTCACGTCCAGCCCCGCCTGATCGCCGTGAGCCTGCACAAGCAAACACCACGTGCCCCTATTGCGGATTCGTTGCAAGAACAGCAGTAGGGCTTGCCACACACATACGATCTTGCGAGAAACGTTAAATAAAAATTAACGTTCCTTAAATCCTTAAAAAGGCTGGTCAGATGGCATTTGCTGTCGACCAGCCTTTGGTTTGACCTGTCCAAATGTCTCACCTTCAAGTTGACGTTTAACATTAATTAGGTCAGAATCTCACGGGTGGTATTACACGCGTGGTAGTAAAAGGTGTCCTCTTATGATGTTCGAGCAATTGCCCTGGGCTGGGCAGGCAAAATGCCTCCAGGCAGAGCCCGATACGTTCTTCCCTGAGAAGGGTGGATCAACACGCGAAGCCAAACGCATCTGCGCACTATGCGATGTCGCTAATGAATGTTTGGCCTACGCCCTGGCTAATGATGAACGATTTGGTATCTGGGGCGGCAAGAGTGAACGTGAACGCCGTCGCTTAAAAAAGGCAGCATCCTAGGTTCCATCAGCATTTCGACGGCCTTCAAGTCTCCCAACCTGTACGGCAAAACTAGTAAAGCTCCACCATATTTGGTTCGCTGTCCGGTACCCTGAATGCTCGCCCATGAGCACTGTACGTACTTCCCTCGCCCTACCCGCCACACCACACGTTCTTGTTGTGATGGTCGCCACTGGCAGACCCAATCACATCGTGTCGTCGATTCGAACGTTACGCGCCCAGACCTATCCGATGATGGACGTCGTTGCGGTTGATGACACTGGACTGTCTGACGTCTATGACGCCCTCTCTACCCGTCTGGGAGACGACCGGGTCTTACGACCTGACCGACGCGTTGGCTTTGCCCGTGCGGCCAATATGGCGCTACGCGATCCAATGGTTGCCAACACCGGCATGAAGGATGCCGATATCGTCATTTTTATGCGCTCAGATGTCGCGCTGTCACCCGATGCAATCGCATGGATGGTACGCCATCTCCAACAGCACCCTGACATCGCAATCGTTGGTCCAAAGATTCGTGCTTGGTCAGAGGCTCCGATCCTGCGAAGTTTTGGGATGAGTGCAGACTTCTTTGCCCACGCAGAAGGTGGTGTTGAAACTGGTGAATTAGACCAGGGCCAATACGACGATCGTGGAGAAGCGCTCTGGGTTGATGGCGCCTGTCTCGCCGTGCGCACCGATGTGTGGAAAACAATCGGTGGTTTTGATACGCGGTATGACCATCATCGTGAAGATTTTGATTTGTGTTGGCGCGCTCGCATCTTGGGAAACCAGGTCGGCCTCGTTCATGAGGCTGTAGCCTATGCCGCTGATCGAGACGAAGACCCAGTCAACACCCGCTATCTCCAAACCCGGAATACGATCACGACTCGCTGGAAAAATATGTCGACTGGGCGACTCATCGTTGCTCAGCTACTTAGCGTGGTCCTTGGTCTGGCCACATTGCTTTGGCTTGTCCTCACCCGGCGCTTTGGCCAAGCATGGGCCGTCATCCGGGCCTGGGCATGGGCCGTTGGACAACTCGGTGGGACCACCCGACGTCGTCACACGATTCAGCGATTACGAACAAAACCCGAACGGGCTATGGATTCGCTCAGGGTTGGCGGGTTACCGCGGGCAAACCGAGTGGTGCTCGCCTTTATAGAAACATTCATTCATGAAGATGATGCTGCCAATGATGAAAGCTGGTCGCTGACCGATCCGCTCGCTGACCAACCATTTCAGCGGTTTTTACGTGACCAGTCCTTGATCATCATCGGGCTACCGATGCTCATCGCGTTGATTTTCTCCACTGCTACCTTCTGGAATGACGGGGCCATCAGCGGTGGTCAAATCGCTCCTTGGGTTAATGGACATGATTGGATCAACGGACTATTAAGCGGTCAACCGCTCAGCCCCATCGGAGACGGCGGCCCAAGCTCACCCACCGCATGGGCACTTGCCAGTCTGGCCTGGGTCCTCCCCCTTCCAACATGGCTCGTACAGCGAATCACCCTCTTTGCCCTTCCGGTAGTGGCTTGGATCGGCACGATGTTTTTGGGTCGGTATCTCACAGGACGCCCAGCTCCACGAGTCTTCGCAGCCGCTGCGGTCGCATCCTCACCGCTCCTTGTTAATGCGATTGGAAGCGGAGACCTTGATGGGGCCTTGATCTTGGCTTTGACCCCTGGGCTTGCGAGTGCCACCCTTGGGCTCAGCACGGTGGGGCAGCCGGCAAAGGCATGGCGCGCCACAGCCTATTGGGCATTTATCGCAGCCATCATGGTTGGTGCCGATCCCCGTGCCGCACTATGGGTGATGGTGCCCTTACTCATCATTGCCATCGGTCGTAGCTTGCGCCCTGCATCGCGTATGGGCTTGGTCCGTATGGTTTCGGCCGTCATTTTAGGTGTCAGTTTGGTCGCCCCCTGGCTCGCTAAATGGGGCCCCACCATGGGTTGGCTCGATAGTTTTCAGCAGCCGATGTGGGACGACACCAATTTCTTGGCTGCCATTACTGGGCACATCGGCCAGACGCTAACGTTGGCAGCGCCAGATCCGATTGCGCTCATCAAGTTGGCACTTTCGGTCTTGGTGCCTGCAATTGCCGCAGTCGCAATGTTCACCATCGGGGTCCGTCGCAATGCCCTCGTTGCAGGATTGTCTGGATTGGCGGTAGTCCTCGGTGCCTTCGGGGTATTCAACATGACGAAGGCGGCAATAGGACAAGATTGGGGCGTTGGTGCCGGTGGCCTGTGGCTCATCGGGATCGCACTTCTCGTGGTTCTCACCGTCACGTGGAGTACCTGGGAAGAAGGTACCCGTACGCGTACAAGTGCGTGGGGCATGCTACTGAGTACATTCCTCGTTGCAGGTATTGGGTACCAGGGGTTTGAACTTGCGAACGGGCCATGGAACGGTTTACATGTTGACCCGCTTGCACCGGCCTTTGTATCTAGTGAGACCCTCCAGGTTGGTGCCCAACGTACGATTCGCCTTGGGCGTGACGCCCAAGGTCGGTTGGAATGGGCGGCAACGTGGGCTGACGGGCCACGGATGAATGCCTATGGGCAATTTGATGACCCAACGTTAGTTCAGGCTATTGATGAGGCATTACCAAGCGCGGTGCGCCAAATCGGTTCTAATGCAGGCAATGTTCTCGGCCTCCTTGGGGTGCGTTGGATTGTTCTTGACGGTGCAGATGAAGGGCTGACGTCGGCATTGAGTGCCCAGCCGTGGCTTGACCGGGTGCCCTCAACCGCGGCGGTTGTTTACCGTGTTGCAACTTGGCAACCGTTTGTGAGTATCCCCTCATCTGAACTTGCGGCAACCATACGAGCTGGTGGTGCGTTGCCCCCGTTGACAGAGGCAGAAACCCCACAGGTGCTGCGTCCGACCCGAACTGCGAATGGCTGGACCATGCCAGTTCCCGCAGGCGCTGGTGACCTTGTCATCTTGGCGTTAGGACATGGCAGTCAGTGGGAAGCTCGTGCAGATGGAACTGTGCTCCAACCGGTAAACGCCAATGGCAATGCCCTTGAGCTTGTGCATGCGTGGACGTTGCCGCCAAATACGCGCAGTGTTCAGATCACCGCAGTACGAGCCCCTCTAGACCAAGGGCTCATCATGCTCCAGGGGATCGTGCTCCTGATTATCTTGTCCTTGGCGCTCCGTCCACCAGGGCGGCGTACATCCACTGCCATTGATGATGGCGATCTTCCCGATGATTTGACAGAGATTACTGATTCAACTGGTCCTATCCCTGTTGTAACGACAACACCAACGCCTGGAGGACAATCATGAGTCGCCGTTCAATGGCCGCAGGTATTGCATGTATCGCAGTCGCTACCCTTGCCGCAGGTGCTGGGATAGCCCTTGATATGCCCAACAACCTGATCGGAGATCCGGCCACGGCGACGACAACAGACCTTGTCACCACGTTACCTCCTGCAAGTACTGGGTCACTGACCTGTCCCGGTACCGCAGATAAAGACACCACCCCGTCAATCCTTGTTCAGTCTGTGGATAACGAGCACGACGCGACGGTTAATGTCCGGTACCTGCAAACAAAAGGGGCCGCCCCCGATGACGAGCAATTTACTTTGAAGGCAGGGGAGCGCAGGATTTTGTCACGGACAAGTGCTGCGGTCCTGGATTGGGCTGGTGCACCAGTGCAAGCAAGTGTGGTTGATGCGGTTGGTGGGTTGAATAGTCGTGTCAATTGTGCAACGTCAGCTACCGATCAATGGGATCTGGTTGGTTTTGATACCACGCTTGGCTCAGTATCAACACTTGTATTGGCCAACCCAACGACCACCCCAGCCGTTGCAAACCTGTCTATTGCAACACCGTCGGGTCCGGTGAATTTGACCTTGGCTTCGGGAATTGAAGTCCCCGCGCTCAATCAAACTGTTATTGATCTCGCTGACTATGTTCCGAATGTGGAGGCGTTCTCGGTTCGTGTGTCCACGTCAGCTGGACGTGTTGTTGCCAGTGGAGAGTTGGTCCGACGAGCCGTTGACACAAATACTGCGGCGGCAACGCTGGGCCGGGTAACGGGTCGAGCACGGGTAGTGGGCGTTCCTATTCCGACGGATCAGGCCATTATTCCGGCCTTAGGGGCAACCCAGGCTGAGGGGGTAACGCCCGAACAATCTCAGCCGTCAACCGAAGGTGAGCCGTCTCCCCAAGCTACGCCGGCACCAGCACAAGCCGAAACGTTAGCCTCAAAGGATCATCAGCTCATTGTGGCAAACCCCAATGATGAACAAGTTACCGTTCAAGCCAAAGCAAGTGCTCCAGTCCCTGGGGAAGGCGCCTTGGCCGGTCCAATCACGGTGCCCGCAGGGTCAGTGGCGGTTGTCAAGCTCGGTGATATTTCAACATTGCCTAATCCGGGCTTGGTCGTGACGAGTGATAACGGAATGCCGATTGTGGCGGCTGTTCGCACCATTGGGGCAGACCTCGACATCACAAATGGGGTCAATGGAGCTGCAACTGATTGGGTGGTCACCGGTGTAGATGGCGCTCACGTGGCTATTTCCAACCCAGGGGAGGAGCCAACCACCGTGACAATCTTTTCCCCCGACGGTGAGGATACCATCACGGTTGGCGCAAATGCCGTCACACTCGTTCCGTCACCGGTCACAGGGTCGGTTCGTCTTGAAGCTGCAAACCCTGTGGTGGCCTCCTTACGGACGGCCAGTGTGGGGTGGTCGCTTGTTGGGATTGCGAGTCAAGAGCTTACCGGAGGTGGGTTGGCACCAAAAGCGGTCAGGCAAAGTACCAAGCTCACTACCCCTGCCCAAAACGCCACGGTAAAGCTCCGTGTTGAACCCCCTGTCGACCTTGTTCCCGGCGGATCACGGGCCAGTGAATTAAACCGTGTACCTGAACCGTCTGCGTCTGCATCTTCGCCCACAGGTACGCCCACCCCGGAACAATCTTCAAGTGCAACCCCTCGTGAACCAACTGGAACAAGCACGCTAGAAGTTCCATCTAATCTTCCTGCCCCTATTGATGAGGCACCATCAGAAACAATTATTGAAGATATTTTTGGGTAAATACGTTAAAACGGGATTACTTAACAAAACTTTTGACTGTTTTATGGCAGGATTTCAGCCGTTGCATTAGCAATTAGTTCTGTTCCGTCTGCTCTAGGGTCTGTACATGCCGTTTGGTCCGTCCTCAAAAATGAGAACGTGTGTCAAGACTGGTTGTCGTTGGCCTGCGGTAGCCACGTTGGCCTACCGCTATAGCTCTTCTGAAGCCTGGCTCACTGATCTCACACCAGAACCTGACCCATCCACTCACGACCTTTGTCCCCATCATGCAAACCAAATGCGGGTACCAGTCGGTTGGAACCTCATTGACGATCGTAATCCCGTTGAGCCGCGTAAAGAGCCAAGCGCAAATGAAATAGTTGATCGTGCGAATGCGGCACGGTTGCGATCACAGCGTGCACAACGCGCACAATTGGCACGTCCAGCTCGAGTTAATCGGTATGCCGAACTTCTTGCGGAATTGGATGAACTGGCCCAGAGCACCGCGTTAGCAACCCTGGAATCTGACGAAGAGTGGCGCGAACACGGATGGTCAGACCGTGAAGATACCGCTACCCAATTTGGACCAGTACTCAATGCGGTAGAACGAGCCAACCAACTTGCGGCATTTGCCGATCAAAACGATAGCCAGGATGAGGATGCAGAACCGATTGAACGTAATGAACACGGTGAACCAATCGGTGTGATTACGGCCCAAGAACAAGCCACCGCTGAGGTAGAACAGAATCAGCGGGAGTTGATCGAACATCGGTTGCATGAGCTATTGGACCGTATTGGGGCCAAGTCCAGGGTGCAACATCCTTCCTCCGGACGTGCGGTATCTCCGGACGTCGATTCGCCCGTGCATCCTGTCGAACATATCGAAGCTGGTGAGGGGCTCGCAACCGTCCTGCGACTGCCATTACCTCCACAGGACGAGGACGATCCTGAAGGGGCATAATTCCCTCGGTGAAATAGAGGTATCAGCCAGGCTTACGACCACGCGTTGAAAGGTTCAACCTCAGGTCTAAACCTTTGCGCAGGTGTGCCGATACTGTGAGCACAAGATCAATTCGGGCTACAAGGATGTAGCCCCGGCCGCATGGAGGCGACTGTATATGACGTGTGCGCATTGCCACAGCCACAACGTGGTGCAATTTGCTATTAGTCCGGCTGGACGCCCGATGCACTATTCAACGTGCCGAGGCTGCGAGGCTGGCTGGTGGACGAGTGACCAAGACAACAGTTTGGTTCCACTCGATGATGTATTGGCTCTCTTAGACGCATAGAACATTTCATAAACCTAAACCCCGGTTCCCCCTTCAACCGGGGTTTTTCCTATTCGTATAAATCGTTTAGACCCTTTTCTATTTAGTAGTTGAGAGAGTCTTGGACTTGTTTCTACCCAACGGGATACATGGTCAGACATACGCAGTATTTCAACGCCTTGAATGAAGTTCATACCTGTTGTGGGCTAAGCTCTTGTCTCATGTCTGCAAACGCTACTGATGGCCAACTAGAAGCCCTGTTTAATCCACATGACATTCGCGGAGTGTGGGGAGAGACCCTCGACGAGTACGCTGTGCGTCAGATCGTGCGTGCCGCGGTTCGGGTACTTCGCGGTGATGAGGATGCGATCGTGCTTGGTCGTGATGGTCGCCTCAGTAGTCCGGCTATTCACGCAATTGCTGTTGAGGAAATTACCCGTGCTGGCCTAGGCGTCGTTGATGTCGGGGAAACGGCCACTGAAGTGGTCTATTTCGGGTCTGGCATGTTTCGTTTACCGGGCATCATGATTACCGCCAGCCATAACAGCGCCCCGTGGAATGGATTTAAGTTCTGCCGACCCCTTGCTCGCCCGGTTGGAAAAGATAGCGGGTTGTGGGATATCCGTGCATTTGCGGCTGACCCTAATCTGCCTGCCCCTGATGCACAAGAACCAGGGCCGGTATCAGACCAGTCGGCTCTGAGTGAAACATACGCAAACCATATCCGACGCCTCATACCACTTAAACCCAACGATGATCAGTTAACCATCGTGATTGATGCAGCTAATGGCATGGCCAACGTGGTTGCCCCAATCGCATTCCAAGATTTAAATGTCATCTGGTTGGCTGACCGCATAGATGGGCGCTTTCCCGACCATGAACCAAACCCATTGAAGTCAGCCAATTTGGCTAATCTGATTGAAACAGTGCGCCGTGAACAAGCTGACCTTGGATTGGCGTTTGATGGGGACGCCGACCGTCTCATTTTGGTAACTGAAACGGGTGAAGCCGTGCCACCAGCGCTCGCCCAATCACACATCGCCCGACTCGCAATCAGTCGGTTTACCCACGACAACCAACCCCCAGTAGTGCTCTATAGCGAGGTATCGAGTCAAACGGTTCCGTTGTTGATCGAATCCAGCGGGGCAACCGCAGTCCAAACCCCTGTAGGCCACTCTGCAATTAAAGCACTGATGGCAACCCATCATGCCATTGCTGCAGTTGAACATTCAGGGCACTACTACTTCAACGCCACCTTCAACGCTGATTCAGCATTACTCGCTGCCGCGCTTGTTATCAACGATCTCATAGCCAAACGCGGGACGTGCACCGTTCGTGAACGCCTTGCTGACTTGCCTCGTTGGTATATGGCTGAAGAAGAAAATTGGACAACAGCATCACCCGATACGGTGTATGCACAAGTTCGTACGGAACTTCAATTCGAACCATCCCCGCTGCTTGGCGGTGGTGTGGCCTACCAAACATCCAATTGGCGCGCTACCTTACGTCCGTCCAATACTGAACCCTTGCTACGGTTCAATGTTGAAGCAGACGCTGAACACCTGCTAAAAGACATACAAGCACGTTTTCAACTAGCACTCCACGCCGCTGGTGCCCAACCTGAAGGATAACCATGACCGATACCCCCGCACGCAACCTTGCTGACCCTGCTGTAGTAGATGCGTTACGAACGGCTCTGGGCGGGCTACAACCGAAGGTATTTATCACCCTCGGATCTGGTCTCGGGGCGTTAGCTGAGCATATTAACGATCCCATTGATATTCCGTTTACTGCGGTGGGATTGCCTGACACGACAGTTGAGGGGCATTCAGGGGCATTTCGTGCTGGCCACTTGAACGGAGTACCTGTCTTAGTACAACGTGGCCGGATTCACCTCTATGAAGGCCAGCCCATTGATCGGGTTGTCGCTGCGGTTCGGGCCGCAGCTGGTTTGGGCATCAACCTCTTTGTGGTGACCAACGCTGCGGGTGGAATCAACGATACGCTTGCCCCCGGTGATTTAATGGTGATCAACGATCACATCAACTTCACCGGAATGCATCCATCCATTGGCCATCTTCCCCCGGTCTTTGTGGATATGAGTGATGCGTACACGATGGCATTACGTGAACGTTTTATTGCGCACGCTAAAGCTGTTGGTGAACATGTCCAACAAGGGGTCTACATCGGGTTTACTGGGCCGAGCTATGAAACTCCCGCAGAGATTGAAATGTGTCGGCGCTGGGGCGGCCATGCGGTCGGGATGAGTACCGTCAACGAGGTTATTGCGGCAGTTGATGCCGGTATGCAAGTATTTGGATGCTCCTTGATAACGAATGTGCATAAGGTTGGTGGCACACCGACGAACCATCAGGAAGTCATCGAAGCAGGCGATATTGCTGGCCCCCGACTCGCTGCATTGTTGGAGAGTTGGCTACCTCAATTGGATTTGTAATGCCCGACGATATTATGCACCGTCTCTCAGCACGGATCGCTGAACGGGCGGTACAGCCCCAAGAAGGGTCGTACACAAATACGGTGTTGGCCGACCCGCTGCTGGCGCAGCGAAAAGTGATGGAAGAGGCCTTTGAAACATGCCTCGAAGTGCGTGAAGACACCACCCAAACTGATCATGACGCCATTGCAGGTGAAGCGGCTGATGTCATCTTTCATCTCCTTGTCCTGCTGAGAACACAAGGGGTTGGATGGCAAGACGTTGAGCGCCATCTTGTTGATCGATTTGGCTCACCAGCCCGTCACTCGACGTACGGCAATCTCTCCTAGCACAACCAGGCGGTGACACGGCTGGTTGGGGGTTGTAACGATTATTCCTGCCAGAACAATAAGTGAGGACCTATGACTTCATTTCCTACTGCGGTCCAAGCCAATAGCCACGACCTCGTACGCCTTGGTGTTCCAAGCAAGGGGCGTTTGCGTGACTTTGCCATTGAGTTGCTGTCCACTGCGGGGTACCACACCACCGCACTCCGTGGTACTGGTTCGGCTGTTCAGGAAGATAGCGGGCTTGAGTTTATTGAAATGCGTCCCAGAGATGCTGCGGCAGCCTTAGCGGTTGGAACACTTGATGGGGCATTCCTCAGTACGGATATTGCCGCAGAGTTCGGCCTGGGTGCGGCGCCACGTTTACCGCTTGGATACGCAAGGAATCGGCTCATTGTTGCCAGTCGTGACGACGATGGCCGTACCAGTGTCCAGGATTTAGCAGGTGGAACGGTTGCTACCCACCAACCGGTCAATACGCAACGCTTCTTTGATCAGCTCGGCATTAATGTGACCGTGGTGCATATGGGTGGGTCACTCGAAGGAGTGTGCGCGGCCGGCATCGCCGATGCGATTGTTGATAATTCAGAGACCGGCACCTCATTGCGCCAAAATAGGTTGCGCGTACTTGCTGAGATCATGGCGTGTGAAGCGGAGTTCGTCCATAGCGATGAAGCGCACCCGATCATTGATGATCTCGTTCTGCGAGTTAAAGCGGCCCTAGATGCACGTCAAGCTCGGTACGTGATGTTGCATATTCCGGTTGACCGTATTGACGACCTGCGTGGGTTGTTCCCTGGCCTGGCGAGTCCCACGGTGTTACCCCTCGCCGGACGTGATGACCTAGTGGCCTTGCATTTTGTCTGTGGAAACCGTGACCTTTGGGCCAATCTCAGCGACTTGCGCGCCCTTGGTGCCACCGGCATTGTGGCCCTTCAGGTTGGCGCTTTACTTAATTAACTTCAGGGGACATTGCGTTCGCACTAGCGTCATGCAGCGCCTTTCCCACCGGTGTGTGAGGGGGGAGACCGCCTTGCTACAGTAATGATGTGAACGTGCTAAGCCTTGTTATTCCACATCGTTGCCTATCATGTCTCGATATTGTGCGATATCCAGGGTTATGCTCGCTGTGCATAGCTGCAAGCCCGACAGATGGGCAGGTCTATCAACTCAGCCCGATGATTCAAATGCAGTCTGCCTATCCCTACGATTCACCAGTCGGTGCGGCGATCCGATTTGTGAAACGATCTGGAAGTCTCCCTGGGGCGCAAGCCCTTGCAGACCTGCTCGCACCCACGCTAAGTAACGTTCCACCGGAACGTCGAACATTTATTCCTGCTCCATGGATACGGATGCGTCGGCGCGGTTTGGATCTACCCGAGTGGCTAGCTGGGCCAGGGGCACAACGTCTTTTTATTCGCAAGATCGGTCGACGGCAACAGGGGTTGGGCGAAGCTGAGCGTAAACGCAATGCGAAACGCCATCTGGTCTTATCGGGGAATCGAATTCCTCATGACCACATGGTGCTGATTGATGACGTACGCACAACAGGCGCAACAACACTCGCTGGAGCATCGTTGTTAGTTGCCAAGGGGATTCGTGTCAGTATCGTGACATTGGCCGGAGTTGGCCGTCCATGAACAACTGATGGCGAGTCAACAGGTCTGGTGAATAGAACGTTATCTTTTTTTAAGAAATTGGTCAGACTGACCAATCAGCACAAAAAGTGATTCGCTTTTTTTGCGCTGGTGTGCTTGCATGGCTGCACTGGGTTCATCCCGGATGACAACTACATCTCTTAGCCTCAAAGGAGGGCTGTCATGGACATCGCGATTCGTGTTCGTAACGGGGACATTCATGCCAAGCTGAAAGAGGAGGCAATCGAGCGTGTAAACCACGCCACCCGCATCTTTGACAAATTAGTCAGCGCAGAGGTGATGTTTGACGAAGAGAACAATCCGCGCATCGCAAAGGCAGCCACTGTTGAAATTACATCTCATGCCCGGCGTCACGTTATCCGTGGTGTAGGTCAGGCCGAGGACCACCGTTCAGCACTTGATATAGCCATTGATAAGTATGAGCGTGCATTACGCAAATATAAGGAGCGGCTCGTTGATGCTCGCCGGAAGGCGGCGGACACCACGCCACCGGCTACGACTGATCTCCCACCGCTCAAACTTGGTGGGGCACTGGGTCTCACACCAGATGAAGAATTGGTCAGCCGTCGGAAGGTTTTTGTCCTTAATCGTATGAGCGAAGAAGAAGCTGCATTACAGCTTGATTTACTTGGCCACGATTTCTTTTTATTCCTTAATCCAGAGAACGGTCGACCGAGTGTGATGTATCGTCGCGGTGAAGGTGATCTTGGGTTGATTGAGACACTTCCTGAAGAAGCCTAACTATCCTTTGACAGGCCCCGGCAGATGCCGGGGCCCTTTTACGGGTATGGCATATACCCTAGGTAGCCATTCATCCCACCTAATGATTGTGTAGTGAGGACCCAAATGGGATTGCTCGAAAAGTTTTTACGCGCCGGTGAAGGCAAACGCCTGAAAGAACTCTGGCAATTGACCGATGTGATTACCGGTCTTGAATCAACGGTGAAAGACCTGTCTGATGCGGAATTGAAGGCTCGCACCGATGAGTTCAAAGCCCGCCTTGAAGACGGGGAAACCTTGGACGACATTATGCCGGACGCATTCGCAACCGCGCGTGAAGCGGCCTACCGCGTACTTGGTTTGCGCGCCTATGACGTACAAGTGATCGGTGGCATGGTCATTCACCAAGGTGATATTGCCCAAATGCGTACCGGTGAAGGAAAGACCCTCACCTCAGTTATGCCGGTATACCTGAATGCCCTCACGGGCAAAGGTGTCCACGTGGTGACGGTGAACCCCTACCTAGCCAGTCGTGACGCCCAACAAATGGGTCGTGTCCATGGGTTCTTGGGATTGACGACGGGCTATGTTCATGCTGAACAGACCAGGTGGGATAAACAGCGGGCCTACGCACGCGATATCACCTATTCAACTAATAATGAATTGGGGTTCGATTACCTGCGTGACCACATGGTGCTGGCACCAGATGAACTGGTGCAGCGGGGGCATGAATTTGCCATTGTCGACGAAATTGACTCTATCCTGATTGATGAGGCCCGTACCCCGCTAATCATCTCCGGTCCTGCAGATGAGTCAAGCCAGTGGTACCACGTCTTCGCACAGCGCATTGCGCCTCGGTTGCGTCGTGATGAGCACTACGACGTTGATGAAGCGAAACGCACCATCGGGCTGACCGAAGAAGGTGTGGAAGCGGTCGAAGAGATGCTGGGTGTTGGCAATCTGTATGCCGATGCGAACACACCGCTCATTCATTATCTAGAAAACTCCATTCGGGCCAAGGAATTATTCGTCCGAGACGATCAGTACATCGTTGAAGATGGCGAAGTCATGATTGTTGACGAGCACACCGGTCGTACCTTGCCTGGCCGTCGGTACTCTGACGGTCTCCACCAGGCCATTGAAGCCAAAGAAGGGGTGGAGATTCAAAAGGAGAACCAAACCCTAGCCACCATTACGTTGCAGAATTACTTCCGCAACTACAACAAGCTAGGCGGTATGACCGGTACGGCTGAAACGGAAGAAGCTGAGTTCTCTGAAACCTACGATATGGGTGTTGTCGCCATTCCAACGAACCGCCCAGTTATTCGTATTGATAACCCTGACCTCGTGTTCCGCACGTTGGAAGGGAAAATGCATGCCCTGGTTGAGGATATCCGTGGCCGCCAAGCAAATGGTCAACCGGTCCTTATCGGTACAGCAAGTGTGGATCAATCCGAAGAATTGAGTGAGCGCTTGCGTAAAGAAGGCATTGATCACACCACGCTGAATGCCAAGAACCACTTCCGTGAAGCAGACATCATTGCCCAGGCTGGGCGCGTGGGGTCAGTCACGGTGGCGACCAATATGGCTGGTCGTGGTGTGGACATCATGCTGGGTGGAAATGCGGAGCACCTGGCGACCAAGGAAGCGAATCGCATCGTGGGGGCCGAGCCTGTGCTTGACCCTGAAACGGGTGAAGCCGAAGATCGTGATGAATGGGAACAACGGTGGAAGGCTGCCTACGATGAGGCGATTGGCCGGTATGAAGAAGATGTATTACGCCAGCGTGAAGAAGTATTAGAAGCCGGTGGGCTGTATGTCGTCGGTACAGTTCGGCACGAAAGTCGCCGTATTGATAATCAGTTACGCGGGCGTTCCGGCCGTCAAGGTGACCCAGGGGAAAGTCGTTTCTACCTGTCCTTAGAAGACGACTTGATGCGCTTATTTAACGCAAATGCCGTGGCCACCATTATGCAGCGCTTCAATGTGCCAGAAGATGTGCCGATTGAGCACAAAATGGTGAGCCGTGGTGTTGAACGCGCCCAAGCCCAGGTTGAGAGTCGTAACTTTGAGATCCGTAAGAATGTGCTCAAATACGACGACGTGATGAACGAACAGCGCAAAGTTATTTACGCCGAACGTGAAGCGATCTTGCATGGCGAAGATGAGGTCGTTGAAGAGCTGAGTGAAACCTTTGTTGAGGATGTGGTCAACAACCTTTGTAACGCCTACGCTCCTGAGCATACGTTTAGTGAAGAATGGGCCATCGAGGAGCTCATTGAAAAGGTCGCTGAAACCTTCTCAATGGATGACCTTGAGATTGATCCCACCGCATATGAAACCAAAGATGGGCATGCACGACTAGTTGAAGATATCGAAGACGTTGCGATGGAAGCCTATGAGCAACGTGAGCAAGACCTGGGCGTAGACCAGATGCGTGCGATTGAACGACGCGTTATTTTGACCGTACTTGACCGTGCTTGGCGTGAACATCTCTATGAGATGGACCAACTTCGTGACGGCATTGGCCTGCGTGCCGTGGGTCAGCGTGATCCACTAGTTGAATATAAGCGCGAGGCATTCTTTGCCTTTGAGAGTGTTCAGGCACGTATCAAGGAAGAGAGCGTCGGCTATATCTTCAATATGCCCACTGACCGTGTACGGATGACGGCTCAGCCTGCGATGGCACCAACGATGGCGCCAGGATTCACCCCGAAGGCGCAACAAGCTCCCGTCCTTGAACCAACCATTCCGTCTGACATGGTGTACGAAACAAAGTCAAAGCCACAAAAGGGTAAGTCCCGAGCGAGCTATAGCTTTGACGTTGCAAACCCAAACGAGGAGTAACTTCCTTCAGTACTTCGATGCGATTGCTGGTGCTAAAAGCACCAGCAATCGGTCGTTTAGCGAACCTTTAGTGCGGAGAGACCATAAGGAGTAGTGACTTTAATACCCTAAGTAGTTGATGCAATTGTCATGCATTCGCAGATTGAGAGATAATCGGTCTTGATTTTGTCCCATTCAAACCACTATCCAATGTGTTGATTGAGAAAGAAGGCACCGATGGCGTTCAAAATCCGTACTCTTTCAACTGCCGTTTGCATGGCGGTAGGACTCTTGATTCCCCTCCCAGGCGTACCGTTTGTCAGTCCTGCGCCTGTACAAGCACAGCCACCAGCGGTAAATGCCCCGCCGGTTGTGAAACTTCCCGATAAGACAGTTCGGTGCAAACAAGCTGAACCATGTCGTACAAAGCTAGATATCACTGATGACAGCACACCGGTCCGTGATTTGAAGGTTGCGGTGGAAACGGAGCATAAAGCGACTGTTGCCTATGAATCAGATGGTTGGTATCTGTCCATTGACACCACGAACTACACCAGTACCATAGACGTCTTTGTCACGGCAACCGATACCGAGCAACGCTCAACGACCGCAAAAATGCGTGTAGGTATTCGAGCTGCAGTTCCCTACATGCACCCAACTGTTGATCGGTATGGCCGTATCGGCAAAGCGATAGACAAGATCTTGGTTCATGTCGTTGATATCGCCGATGAAGATGTAGACGGCACACATGTCGAAATTGAAGGGTTGCCACCTGGTCTTGTCCATAACCCTGTGCCACCAAACCCAAACCGAAAATTGATCACCTATATCGAGGGAACGCCCACCAAGGCGGGGGTGTATACCGTCACTGAGCGGTTGATCAATAAGACAAATAACGAGATAAACCGGTTGTCTTTTAAGATCACGGTACTTGAACCCAATGCCCCGCGCGTGCCAGGGGCCTTTGACGTTCCGATCATCAAGGCAACAAAAGGTGATGAGCTCCGCAACGCATTCCCCATCCAGCATCATTCTGGTGAGTTCCCTTTAAGTGAGCTGAAGTTTGAGGCTGATAACCCACTCCTTTCCTTGCGGCGTGCGCACCTTCGCTGGCAGATCACCTTGAATACAAAGGATGCGGTAGCACCTACTCCTGTCAAAATCACAATGGTTGAACCTGATGGTGTTAGGACAGATCAGTGGACAACGCTGCAAGTGGACGATCCCGCCCTGAAAACACGTGCATTGCTGGGTGTTCCTGAAACAGTCGACCAGATTGTTAATACACCCATTCAGCCGTTCACCATTAAGGTCGAAAACCCTGTTCCTACCGATGTCATCGAGGTTAAGGGTCTTCCCGAAGGGGTGACCTTCGATGCGGCATCACGCACGGTGCGTGGTACCCCAACAAAGGTCGGAACATTCAGCGCAGTTGTGGCATTCCGGGACGCAACGGGTGCGCCCCAAGATGCAAAACGAATATTGTTCACCATCAAGACGCCTTCACCGGTACCGCCACCGGCTGCTCCACTGCCGAATCCAACTCCAACGCCAACACCAACGCCAAATCCTTCTCCAGGTCCTGCCGGTACGGTTGAAGGGACCCGTGTAAGCGGGCCGACTCGTGTCGAAACCGCCGTAGCTATCAGTCAGCAACGCTATGGCGACAAACAGGCAGACACGGTTGTACTTGCCCGTGCTGATCAAGTTGCTGATGCGGTAGCATCAACACCTCTGGCTTATCAGGCAAAAGCACCAGTGTTGCTTACACAGTCTGACCAACTGCATCCTGCCACGTTGAAAGAGTTGCAACGGGTATTGAAGCCGTCAGGCAAGATGCTCCTGATGGGCCAGCACGTTGCGATTTCTGAGCAAGTACAGACTGAACTTGCAACAGCCTTCCCCCAGGCAACGATTGAACGGATTGGTGGAGTAAACCGATTCGCAACATCAGTTGAGATTTACCGCAAGCTCAACCAGCCTGGCACGGTTGCGCTTGTCGATGCTGATAACCGCACCATGGCTGATGCACTTGTGGCGGGAACTGCCATGGCGCAGGTCACTGATGGTGGTAAAGCAACACCTGGGGCAATTCTCTATACGAGCCTTGGGAACATTCCCCCTGAAACACAAGCGCTTCTTGGCGGTACATCAGTAAAAACACGATATGCCTATGAACGTGCCATAGCTGACCAGGCTAAGGCAACACTCATTGCCGGCTCTAATTCAGCTGAGCGTGCGGTCACAACGGCGCAACAATTCTTTAAGACGGTGCCCGCGGTGGCCCTTACATCTGGTAAGGAAGCGAACACTGTTGATGCGCTCGCTGGTGGCGTGGATGCAGCCCAAATGGGTGCCCCACTCCTCCTTGTACTCGGTGATGGGCACGATGGGACGTTACGGACCTACCTGTCGAAACTGGTAAGTGATCAGCAACTAAAGACGGTCCGTGCCTACGGTGGCCCCGAAGCGATCAACCAAGCCAGTCTCGAAGGGTTGTTCGGCAAAGATGTCACCCTGACGTGGAATACAACTCCCTATAAGCCGTAACTAAACAGCGTGGACGGGAGCACCTACGTGCTCCCGTCCACTACCGTCTTTGCTGTTACTACCAGAACGTCTGGTGACTAGGGTTAGCTATCGTGAGATGGTTACGCTGCTGCTTCGGTATTCTTCTTGGATGGAATGAACCCCCATCCAGCAAGCGCAATACCAATGATGATGAGTGCGATTCCAGCCACGTTTGCAATCTTACCGAGCAACCCCCACCCGTATGCGTTTAGTAGCATGCCACGGATAGCGTTACCCCGGAATAGCACTTCGTTGCGCAAGGAATCTAACTCGGCAGCCCGTTTGGCTTCTGGGTAGGTCGATAGGGGGTTCGCCATTTCGATGGTGGTCTTGGCTGCAATGGTGGCTTCGTCATCACTGGGGTTGTCGGCCTTGATTCGGTCCGTAAGTGCCGTCTTGGCTTCCCTGGCTGGGTCTCCTGCACCTTCGTAGGTTGCTTCCTCGCCCTCTAAGCCAGCCTTCTTGGCGGAATTGCGCATGTGGGCGAAAATATAGTGATCAGCAAAGGCCTTCGCCTGATCGCCATTGAGGAGAATCTGGTCGGCATACGGACGAATGACTTGGGCGTCCTCCTCAGTAATCCTTCCCTGCTCGACCTGAGCATTGATGGCCTCTTCAGATGGAAAGTGAATATTTTGGTCTTCAAATTGTGCCGTTATAAAGGAATTGGCAAACATGGCCCCGTATAACGCGCCCACACCAACCAGCGCAAGAATGATTCCCACGATCTTTGATAACGTTTTATAAACTTGAATGGCCATTTGTTCTGTCAATCCTTTCTCGGTTCCAGGTAGGGGAGGCAGTGGCGCGCCCATGACGGTTGGCCAGCACAAGTAGCCGTGGTGGACCTCCCTTCAACCCAAATCATACACCTCGACGCAGCATCGAGTAATAGGGTGGATATACAGTATCGCAAAATAAATAAAGACGTTCTATACGTATTAATATGATTAGAAACAGTGTAATAGAGGTAGCGTAACTACTGATACGGCATTAAGCGCACTAGCCACCTTTGTTAATGCATATTGAACATGGTCATAGGATAAGACCGACTCATACGTAACCCAATGACAGAGGGACGTAGCCGCATGTATCGGGTTCAGTTATTGCTGATTGGGATCGAATGGCCATGTCTTTCCAGGTACATCAAGGCAGGTCGCTACCTTGTGCCACATATAGGCATTGAGTTTTTTATTCGCCTCATCAAGGGAGAACCAAGCCACATCATCAATCTCGTGTGGGTGCGCTGTTTGAGGGTGTTCCCAGTGCTGTCCAACTGGGGATGCAAAATATAAAAAGTGCAATCGCTCAGGGTTTGAGTGGGTAAACAATCCTGCGAATGCTGTTACTTCAACTGCAACCCCTGCTTCTTCAAAACATTCACGTATAGCACCCTCTTCGGGGCTTTCGTGTTTATCTACTACACCGCCAGGAAGCGTCCAACCTTGTTTAAAGTTGTCGTAGACGCAAAGCAGTTCACCGGTCACCGGATGGAAACAAATTGCTGAAGCTGCCGCTACGCGCATCGGTAGGCTCGCGAAAAAGTTTGCGCTACGTTCGTCGCTGCCTTTCCAAGTATGGGCAAGGGCAAGAATAAAGGGACCAGCATCTAATAGTCCCGGTGTGCGATCTATCGTGATGTCGTCATACCCCGCGTATGGTCGGCCACCGAGGTTGGCCCCTGCACCTGGTGCCAGCATCGTGAAGACATCAAGGCCTCGCTCGGCCATTGCATGGTGCAATGTTTCGGCCAACATGCCGCCAGCCTTCCCTGACGCCTGAGTGAATCGTTGACTGGGAACCAACGCCGCGATTAGCCCCCCTGGTCGCGTCGTATCAATAGCCTTGGCAATGAGTACCGGCCCCTGTACCCCCCGTGCGGCAACATCGCCGTCTAGGAGTAGACAAGCGTCCACAGGCGCTCCGTTATATCGGGCAGGATCCATACTGAATACCTCAGTCTGCGGGAGGCGTTCGTCTAGAACGGTGGCCGCCGCTTCATCCATACAAATGATTCGTGTTGCGGTGCTGAGATGGGGCAATAGGAGGGGCAAGGTATCAACCGGGGTCATAGATGCAGCTTAATGCGTAGGCAACGGGATGTTCTGCCTCCTTGAAGGATGCGGTAAACGTCCTATTCGCCCGTCGCGCTAACTTGCCCTATAGGACTACTTTTTGACGCCGATTCATTAAACGGCTCACCATCTGTAAGCAAAAGAATACGCAAAGTTTTTATTTTGGAGTTTCGCTTAGTACCGGGGCATTATCGGTACGTCTAGTGGGATATAAACGCCCCAAAATTCGTAAATGTAAACGCGAAAAAGGAATGAATTTATGGCCTCAGGTGCCCCGAAAAAAGTTTTAACCGTAGCAATGACGCTGGGGTTAATGGCTTCGGTCTTGTCGACCGTCCCCGTCAACCCCGCCGTTGCCCAAGAAGGCGAGGCTGTTGCCAATGAATCTGCCGGTGTTGCACCCGTAGATCTTGATGGTGGCGACGAGGTTGATGACCTCTCCCTTGTCCACCATCGTAAGAACTACGACCCACGGTTGATGCGCCCGCACTTCCAGGTGCCGCAATCAAAGAAGTGGCCACAGCGCCCACAAGCCAACCTTCAGAACCGTACGAATACGGTAGGCGACCAGGTTGATTACAACTTGTGGGCTGAGTTCCGCGGCTACGACATTCGTCAGATTTGCGTGTACGGCCTTCCGCCCGGACTGCACTTTGACCGTAACGGTCATATTACCGGTCGTGTGACAACCGTTGGACGGTACGAGGTAAGCGTTGTTGTAAAGAGCGGTCGTTATGCCCACCGCTTTGATTTCAATTGGCTTGTACAGCCCCGCAACGCCGTACCACAGGCAGCACCGCAGTCGGTGAGCTTCAACGCTACCAACCGTCCAGGTTCCACTGGTCTTGTACCATTGAACGTCAGTGACGATCAGGACATTCGTACCCTCAAGGTGGATGTACTACGTCGCCCCGACAACTCTCGTGTTGTTTTCACTGAGGGTGCATGGTTCCTTGAGGTGCCAATATCCAAGGCAGCTTCTTTCTCGAACCTTGCCGTAGTTGTCACCGATAAATATGGCGCAAGGAATGAGCCGGTACCGTTCAACGTCGAAGTTGTTTCCCAAAAGGTCAACCAGGCCCCAATCGCAAGCTTTATTCCAATTGCCCAGCAAGCTACCGGTCACCCAGGGACAAAGGCCACCGCGATTATCAAGGCTCTCGACGATGGGCTTCCTAATGGTCAGCTGACCATTCGCCCCGAGCGTCCGCTTCCCGCTGGATGGGAACTCGCTGGCTCCAATGGTCACTGGACCCTTACCGTTCCAAGTGATAAGCCAATCCCACTGACTGGCGTTCCTTTCATTATTTCTGATGGAGAAAAACAGACCCGTGTCGTGGTTGGCATCTGCATCTGGGAAAAGCCTGAGGTTCCCCACTACGCACCAATCGGCCTCGTCCAGCCTGTTGAAACCGTTGTTGGGAAGCCAGTCCGTCAGCCTATCTTCGTCTATGACGCAGATAGCCCCATCAAGGATCTGACTGTTTCTGTCTCCGGTGACAACCCTGCTGAGGTTAAGCCAGAACGTCAAGCCGACGGTTCATGGGTTCTTGTTGTTCCAGCTACGAAGGTCACTGATGGCCAGGTCACGACCGAACTTAAGGTCACCGATAACACCGGCCTTTCCACCACCTTCCCGGCCATCGTCTCTGTTGACCAGAATGTCCCAACGGTTATTGGGGATATTGCCAACCAGTCTCACTGGGTCGGCACCGATATTTCTCTTGACGTTCCGGTAGACCCCTCCTACTTCAAGCAAGTTGAGGTTGCTGGCCTCCCATCCGGTCTGCGCTACAACCACGAAACCGGCAAGATCGTCGGCCGCACCACGGCGCCAACCCCTGGTGCACAGCAAGTAACGGTCTCATTGATCGTAAACAAGCAGCGTGTGACCAAGACCTTTACCTGGAACGTTATTCAGATCAGTGAACGCTCCAACCACATTGGTGACAAGGTTGATTGGGATCTGGCTCCACATCTTCCTGCTGGCGTGAGTGCAGGCCAACTCGTCATTGATGGATTGCCTGAAGGCTTGAGTCTCAAGAACGGCCATATTGTTGGTACCGTTGCTGGTGGTGTCAAGACCTACAAGGTGACATTCACGGTTAAGGGTCAAGCGCACAAGACCACCTTTAACTGGGTGATCAAGGCCAAGGCAAATAACTCTGTCCCAACCGGTCAGGTCAGCTCCATCATCTCTCGTGTTGGTTCTCCGGTACAGGTCCGCCCCATCACTCTCCAAGATGCTGATACCCCTGTTGAGAACTTGACCGTTACGGTTAAGAGCGCTCCAGAAGGTGTCAGTGTTCGCAAGGGTGCCAATGGGTGGGAGCTTGTTGCTCAGACCACAAAGGTCATTAACGTCACGGATGTTGTTCTTGAGGTCACTGACGGAAAGAACAAGTCTCAGTTCAAGACCACAGTTGCCGTTTACCCAGCAGCCAAGATCACTGGTCTTGGTAACCAAAAGGTCTATGTAGGTGACCCAATCAACACGATCACCATTGGTATTACGGGTGAACAGCCTGGCGACAATATTGAAGTTGTTATCCCCGAAGGTTCCGGGCTTACCTATAACCCCAAAACCCGTCAGATCAGCGGTACACCTTCCAAGGTCGGCGAGTTCGATATCACCGTAACCTTGAAGGATGGCGCCGGCCGTGTCTTGGACACCCAAAAGGGCAAGATCAGCGTTGTTGATCGTCCAATCAAGGACACGACCAAGCCGACTGGTGCGGTAAGCGATGTAACAGCCACCGTTGGCGACCAAGAAGCTCGCCGTGTCATTTCCTTGAGCTATGGCAGCAACAAGACCGATGATCTCAACGTTGCTATTCAGGGCAATGCTCCTGAGGGTGTCAAGGTTGTTCGTGAAGGCAAGAACTGGGTCTTAGTCGTTGCGACCAATAAGGTCATTCAGCGCACTCAGGTTACGTACAAGGTCACAGATCAGGCATCCGGTCGTTCTTCAACGTTCACCAATAATGTTGAGGTACGGGCCAAGGGCAACACCGCACCAACCGCTTCTGTTGGACAGCTTGTCGGCCAAAAGGGTAAGGCATTTACACCTGTTGTCCTGAATGTTGCCGATGACACCACCCCAATCAAGGACCTTAAGGTCGTCGTTGAGTCTCAGGCTCCTGTCGAAGCGAAGTTCGATGGGTCCAAGTGGGTACTTGTCCTTAACACCGACAAGAAGATTGACCCGACGCAGGTGCGTATCACCGTTACCGATAAGGAAGGTCTCTCAACCTCCGTCGTAACTTGGGCCACCGTGACAACCAGCAAGTCGACGGCTCGCTTAGTGCCAATTGCTGACCAGTCCGGTGAGGTCAAGAAGCCGATCAAACCAATCAAGGTTCAGGTCATTGACAAGCAGCCTGGTGACCAGTTGAAGGTAGAGAACCTGCCGGACGGCATCACCTTTGATCCTAAGACCAATGTGATTTCCGGTGTGCCGACTGAGGTCAAGAAGACCACCGTTACCGTTACCATCTTTGATGAGGGCGGCAGCGTTGTAGACCGTGACACCTTCACCATTGATATCAAGGCCCCGTTGGCTCCCCCTGCCAACAAGAAGCCTGTTGTGTACGCTCCGGATGTGATCTTCCCAGAAGGTCAGCGTCGTGAAGTTGGTATCACGGTTACTGACGAAGATCCAGCTACGGTCAAGGTTGCGATTGCCGAACCTGTACCTGGTGTCTCTGTCCGTCAAGATGACAAGGGTGGCTGGGTCCTGGTTGCCGATGGTGCCAAGCCAATTAATGCCAAGGTTGTTCTGGTTGCGACTGATAAGGAAGGCCTGAAGGGTGATCCGTACACCGTGACGGTGAAGACCTTCCGTGCTCAGGTCTCTGACCTCGATCCATTGGGTAAGCAGACCGTTGACGTCGGTACTCCGATTAAGCCCGTAACGGTGAAGATCAACAACGGTCAGCCTGGTGACGCCCTCGAAATCGTTGGCGTGCCGACCTGGCTGAAGTTTGATCAACAAACCAAGACCTTCTCTGGTACCCCGGATGTTCCAGGTGTATTCAACGTCACCGTTATTTTGAAGAGTGCTGCTGGTGTCATTCAAGATACTGAGGTACTGACCATTGAGGCTGTCAAGGTTCCAGAGCTCTCCATCTCTGCTAACGACACACAGACGACGGTTAATACTCCGCTTCCTCCGGTTAACATCGAAGTCAAGAACGGGGATACCCGCAATGTGACCTTCGATAAGAACCTTCCAGCTGGGTTGACCTACCACCCGGAACTCGGTGTAATTGATGGCACCCCAACTGAGGTTGGCGTCACCAAACTCACCGCCACTGTGACTGGTGCGAAGGGGCAGAAAGCCTCCACCACCTTCACCATCACGGTGAACCCAGTGGCCAACACCAAGGCACCTACAGGTATGGTGAACCCGGTTGTTGCCACGGTTGGTGACCCGACAGTCAAGCGTGAGATCTTTGTCTTTGACGCTGATACCGATGATGATGACCTCGTCGTCACCTTGCTTGGTGGCCCTGATGCAGCATCCTTGGTAAAGGAAGGCGACCGCTGGTTCCTCGTTGTCAAGACAGACAAGGTTGTTCCAACGAGCAAGGTCTCCTTCAAGGTCAGCGACGGCAAGCTGGAAAATACCTTCTCGACATCAGTAACAGTGAATGAGAAGGCCAAGACCCCACTGCCCAAGCCAAGCATTGACAACCCAGGCGGTCAGACCTCCGAGGTTGGCGAATCTATTGATCCGTTGGTGATTGGGACTAATGACGTGCCTCAGGGTGAGACCCCCAAGGTTGATGGTCTTCCTGAAGGCTTGACGCCGAAATGGGATCCGAATAAGGGCACGATCACGATTACGGGTACGCCCACCAAGCCGACCGATAAGCCTGTTGATGTGGTCATTACCGTGACCGATCCGAATGATCCGAACAAGCCCATCAAGGAAACCTTCCCATGGCAGGTTAACCCCAAGGGTGGCGAGAAGTTTGGTCCTAAGGGCTGGGTCGATCCGGTCATCGCGAAGGTAGGCGATCCTGCAATCAAGCAGCCGATCAAGTTGAGTGATGCTGATACTCCGTTGAAGGATCTGACGGTCACAATGACCTCTGCTCCTGAAGGTGTGAAGCTGAACAAGGAAGGCGAGAACTACACGTTGGACGTTGTCACCGATAAGGTGATTCCGACCACGAAGGTCACCTTCCAGGTCACTGATGGCACCCACAAGACCTTGTTTGAGACAACGGTCACGGTCAACCCTGTTGCACAACCCAAGGCACCCACGGGTGTAGTGAATCCGGTTATCGCCACGGTTGGTGACCCGACGGTCATGCGTGAGATCTTCGTCCACGATGCCGACACCGAGATGAACAAGCTTGTCGTCGAACGTGTTAGCGGACCTGACATCGCATCCTTGAAGCACGAAGGCAACCGCTGGTTCTTAGTTGTTGAACCAACCAAGGTTCTTCCAACTGAAGAGGTCTCCTTCACGGTCAGTGATGGCCAGTTCAAGACCACCTTCTCAACGACTGTTACGGTCAATCAGAAGCCGCAGACACCTAAGCCCACGCCTTCCGTGGACAACCCAGGTGGCCAGACTTCAACGCAAGATAAGCCGATTGATCCGTTGGTGATTGGGACCAATGACGTGCCTCAGGGTGAGACCCCCAAGGTTGATGGTCTTCCTGAAGGCTTGACGCCGAACTGGGATCCGAATAAGGGCACGATCACGATTACGGGTACGCCCACCAAGCCGACCGATAAGCCAGTTGATGTGGTCATCACGATCACCAACCCGAATGATCCGAACAAGCCCATCAAGGAAACCTTCCCATGGCAGGTCAACCCTCGTACTGGCGACAAGTTCGCACCTAAGGGCTGGGTGAACCCGGTCATCGCGAAGGTAGGCGACCCCGCGATCAAGCGCCCAATTAACCTCGCTGATGCTGATACTCCGTTGAAGGGTCTGACGGTCACAATGACCTCTGCTCCTGAAGGTGTGAAGCTGAGCAAGGAAGGCGACAGCTACACGATGGACGTTGTCACCGATAAGGTGATTCCGACCACGAAGGTCACCTTCCAGGTCACTGACGGCACCCACACCAGCTTGTTCGAAACCACCGTGACGGTGAATACGAACACGGATCCATCTGCTCAGGACGCCACTATTGACGTTCCTGATGGACGGACGGTCGTGAATACGAAGCTGCCTGACATCCGAGTAACCGTTGCCCGTGCGAATATCGCCGATGTCACCTTTGATAAGGCCCTGCCAGCTGGCTTGACCTTTGATAAGACCAATGGCGTCATCTCCGGTACCCCAACCGTTGTTGGTGTAACCAAGCTGACCGCTTCGGTACCAGGTGCAAATGGCAAGGTTGTTACTGACGACTTCACCATCACGGTGACAAGTGCCAGTGCCCCGGGTCAAAATCCGGCACCGAGCCCATCAAATCCTGGAATTAGCAGCACCACGATTACTGGTACCCGTCTACAGGGCCCGACCCGTATTGAAACGGCGATTGCGATTAGCCGTCGTCAGTTCAAGGATCAGTCCGTACAGTCTGTAGTCATTGCCCGTAATGATCAGTACGCAGATGCCAACGCAGCTACCCCGTTCGCTGATTCCAAGAGCGCACCAGTCTTGTTGAGCACATCCAACGAGCTCCACAAAGACACGGCTGCTGAGATCAAGCGCATCCTGCGCCCCGGTGGGACGATCTACATGATGGGTCGCGAAGTCGCCCTGAGTGAAAAGGTCGAATCCGAGTTAAAGGCGCAGTTCGCTGGATTCCAGGTTGTCCGTATCGGTGGTGAAAACCGCTTCGCTACCGCCGCGATGATCTATGAACAGCTCGGCAAGCCGAAGATGGTCTCCATCGTTGACGGTGGTAACCCCGCTGTCGGTGATGCCTTGGTCGCCGGTACGGCGATGGCGTACAAGGATGGTGCAGTCCTCTACACCACCTTGGGTAATCTGGCCAATGAAACGAAGCCAGTCTTCGCGAATAACCAGATCACGACCACGTACACCTACGACCCGAAGGTGACCGCTGGGTACATCACGGTCGGTGGTAACGATGTTGTGGAACGTGCTATCTCGACAGCCAAGATCCACTGGACGAACTTCCAGGAAATCGGTGTGGCTGCTTCAGATCCAGACCACATCGTTGACGCCCTTGCTGGTGGCGCGATGGCTGCTCGTCGTAAGGCTCCAATGCTGCTCACACCACTTGATGTGAACGACACTCGTTTGCAGAACTTCGTTGATGACAGCATCAAGAGCCGTGGCCTGCAACATGTCTGGCTCTACGGTGGTGCAGAAGCCATTCCGCAGAATGTGGCTGACATTCTCGGTGGTAAGGGTGTAAAGATTCAGTGGGATACGTTCAACTGGACCGACAACACCCCGGCCGATCCCGAACTGAAGCCGCGCAAGCAGTAACCGTTCGTTCTAATCGGATACGCAGAACCGCCCTCCGGGGCGGTTCTGTTCATGTTGGCCGTAATTTCTGTGTGACTGATTGCAGTATCGAGTGGCCGGTCCAGGTGAGTAAGCAATCATTAAGCAAGGAAGAAAACCGTGTTTTCATCGCCGCAGTCACGCCGTTGGTCTGTAGCCTGGAGGCCATGAGTGCACAAACGGGAACTGATCGAGTAAAACGCGGCTTGGCTGACATGTTAAAAGGTGGCGTCATCATGGATGTGGTGACGCCAGAACAAGCCAAGATTGCAGAAGAAGCTGGGGCAGTGGCAGTGATGGCCCTTGAGCGAGTGCCAGCAGATATCCGTGCTCAAGGCGGGGTTGCAAGAGCAAGTGATCCCGAAATGATTAGTGGAATTATTGATGCAGTATCCATCCCAGTGATGGCAAAAGCGCGCATAGGGCACTTTGTAGAGGCACAGATTCTTCAAGAGCTTGGGGTTGACTATATTGATGAGTCTGAGGTGTTGACCCCTGCTGATGAGGAACACCACATCGATAAACATGCCTTTACCGTTCCATTCGTGTGTGGAGCTACCAATCTTGGTGAAGCACTACGGCGGATTGCTGAAGGGGCGGCCATGATTCGTTCCAAAGGTGAAGCTGGAACAGGCAATGTTGTCGAAGCAACACGGCATATGCGTGATATCAGCGCGGCAATCCGCTACCTGCATGGGCTTAACCCCGATGAACGCTATGTTGCTGCAAAAGAGTTTCAGGCACCTGTTGAACTTGTCAATGAAGTTGCGGAGACAGGCAAATTACCCGTTGTACTTTTCACTGCTGGTGGGATAGCAACACCGGCTGATGCGGCGATGATGATGCAGTTGGGGGCAGAGGGCGTTTTTGTAGGTTCAGGTATTTTCAAGTCCGGTGATCCCGCAAAACGTGCTAAGGCCATTGTCGAAGCGACCACGAACTACGATAACCCCAAGGTGCTTGCTGAAGTGAGTAAGGGGTTAGGTGAGGCCATGGTGGGATTAAACGTTGATGAAATCCCCGCACCGATGCGCTTTGCCGAGCGTGGTTGGTAACGCGAAGCCCCGGGTAGGGGTTCTTGCGCTACAAGGTGCCGTTGTTGAACACTTGCATCTGTTGGACACCCTTGGTGTCACGGGCACTAAGATTCGTCAACCGGAAGAGTTAGCTGGCCTCCATGGCCTCATCATCCCTGGTGGCGAGTCAACCACAATCGGTAAACTCGCTGACCGTTGGGGGCTCACTGATGCCATTCGTGAAGCGGTTGCCACTGGAATGGGTGTGTACGGCACCTGTGCGGGTGCCATTTTGGCTGGAAGGTCAACAGTTCTTGCTGATGGCACCCCAAGTGATCAAACCACGTTTGGGCTTATCGACATTGACACCCGCCGCAATGCATTCGGCCGTCAAATCGCAAGTGCTGAAGTAGACCTCGACGTGCAAGGGTTGGATGAGCCAATGCATGCGGTGTTTATTCGGGCGCCAGCCATCACCCGGCTTGGACCATCAGTTACTAACTTGGCGAACTATTCGGGCACCTGTGTGATCGCAGAATCAGACAATATCTTGGTGAGTTCGTTTCATCCTGAGCTGACTGAAGACCTCAGGCTACATACCTATTTCTTGAACAAGTTATAGGGGTATTTTGCCCAGGAATCGATGTTCTGTTTCCTCTATGTTTGGCCAAAACCAAACGAAGAGGAAACAGAATGTTTGCGCTAATCAAAATTAGTTGGCGTGAGGTGCGAGAAGGATTCGGAAAGTTCTTCCTCACGCTCTTAAGTGTTTCTCTTGGCGTAGCCTTTCTAACAGGAACCCTGGCATTGCGCGACACATTGGCTTCAACATTTAATGATGTTGTTAAAGCCGGCATCACTGCTGACCTTTATGTTCGTGGTGCTGTCATTGATGAACGATCAGGAAATGAAACACGACAAAATCTTGACTTGAATCTTGAACATAAGATTCGTTCAGTGGTCGGCCCTGACGCCGTGATTGAACCGGAAATGAACTTGCTCAATGTTCGCATCGAAGATGCAAACGGCGAAGTAATTTCTAATTCAGGTGCTCCAACGATCCTGATGCCCGCCTACGAGACCGATCTCTGGGCCAAGATAGTGGAAGGCCGCTTCCCCCGAGGACCACGTGAAGTGATTATGCTGCCCTCCACATTGGAATCCAGCGGCCTCAAGGTGGGTGACACCACAACGATGTATGTCAATGGAGCTGCGCGTGACGTCACGATAGTGGGGAGTATTGAAGGAGACTTCTCAACGTTTGGTGCGGTACTGTTGTTTATGGAACGAGATGTTGTTGAACCATTGGCACTTCCCGATGTTAAAAAGGTGCCAGCCATCGGTGTTACCTTGCCTGAAGGCGCAGATCTTCCAAAGACCATCGCTGATATTGCAAAGCAAGTTCCCGCAAATGCGGTCGTGGTGTCTAAAGATGTAAGAATTAAAGAAGCAGAAGAAACAATTGAAACTCAGCTCGGGTTTGTGAATGTATTTCTTCTCGTATTCGTATTTATTAGTTTATTTATAGGATCATTCGTTATTGCAAATACATTTGCAATGGTCGTTCGTCAACGAATGAAACAATTCGCGATGTTACGAGCAATTGGGACTCGTCCCCGTGGCATATTCTTCCTGGTCTTGGCCCAAGCCGTATCAATCGGCATTCTTGGGTCATTACTCGGCATCGTATTTGGGATTGGTTTACTCATGGCGATCGGTGTCTTCTTCCAATCGCTTGGGTTACCACTTTCAACGCCTACGATGAGTCCAACAATCATGGTGATTGGATGTGTCGTTGGCCTCATTGTGACCATTGCAGGCGCGCTCTTTAGTGCACGAACAGCTGCGCTGACAGACCCGCTTGATGTCTTGCGCAATGCAGGAGGTGCTGACCGGCGCGAATATACCTGGCGTAACTATGTCGGTGCCGTCATGCTGATTATCGGTATCGTCACCTGTTGGATGGCAGCAACCCAATCGAACTTCATGCTCATTGGGGTTGGGGCAACACTCGTGATCTTGGGTGTGCTGGGATCGCTGGCCTTCATGGCAGGGCCAGTCGTATCACTCGCCGCTCGCCTCTTTAGGCGAATCGCCAAGGTTGAAACAAACCTTGCTGTCGGCAATATCTTGCGCAATCGAGCCCGTACCGCCGCAACGGCAGGAGCATTGACCATCGGGGTCGCACTCGTTATCGCTGGCAGCATGTTGAGCGCATCCATTCAACAGGGAGCCAACTCCGTTGCGGCGAATAATTTGAAGGCCGACTTGTTTGTGATCTCGTCGAATGGCGGATTTATTCCTGAACAACTCGTCAACCAAATCAAAGATGTAGACGGTGTTTCTTCAGTGATTACCACACATGTGAGTCAGGCGGTGGTTACTCGCGAAAATGATAATGCGTCAACCGGAGAGCAATATGTCCAATATGTTGACCCCGATATTGGGGATATCCGTACCCAGACCGTCAAAGATGGTGACGAAAATGCCCTAGCAAATGATCGCATTATCATCAACCAAACCCGTCTTGATAAGAAGGATACGTATAAGGTCGACGATGAAGTCACCTTCGTAACACCCTATGGTAAGCGGACGGCAAAGGTGGGTGCGATCGTTGACGCACCAGGCTTGGATATGGCGCTGATTCTTCCTAAAACGTGGATCAAAGACCTAGACCCCGAGGCTCGAGACCCCCTCACTTTGGATATCAAGGTAGATGATGAGGCTGATGTCGAGACGGTCAAACGGGATATCAATGCCAAGATTGATGATGGGTTGCCTTACAAGGCTAATAATGCTGAAGAAATGAGTGGAGAAATCGGAAAACAGCTCGACACCATTCTTGGCATCCTCTATGCCCTCCTTGCGCTTAGCGTGATTACAGCGGTCTTTGGCATTGTCAACACCCTTGCACTCAGCGTCATGGACCGGACCCGTGAAATTGGTATGAGCCAGGCAATTGGGATGAACCGTCGCAATGTGATGGGCATGATCACTATCGAGAGCCTCCTTATCACCTTGTTGGGTACCGTCGTTGGTCTCATCACGGGTGTTGGGTTGGCGTGGTCTCTTGTCACCGCCCTTAAAGACCTTGGTATCGGCGGAACAACCGTGCCGTTCGGTACGATCGGTGTCGTGATTATCGGTGCCATTGTGGTTGGCATCATTGCGGCAGCGATACCAGCGAATCGAGCTTCAAAGATCAATGTGTTGTCAGCAATGGCTGAATAATCAAGCGAAGGAAAAGAACGATGTCATCACTACGTCCAATTACTCCAGTTGACCATCCCATTGTTGAAACCGAACGACTTCGTAAGGTCTATGGCAGTGGCGATGTGTCCGTCACCGCCCTTCATGATGTCGATGTGACCTTTGGCCGTGGTCAATTCACCGCCATTATGGGTCCCTCTGGGAGCGGTAAATCCACCCTCATGCATTGCACCGCGGGCCTAGACAGTATTTCAAGCGGTGTGGTGAATGTAAACGGGGCACTGGTCTCAAGTATGAGTGCCGCCCAACGCACCACATTCCGACGGGACAATATCGGGTTTATTTTCCAGGCGTTCAACCTGATTCCTAGCTTGAGTGCCCAAGAAAATATCACCCTCCCCAGTGATATCGCAGGGCGAAAGATCGATCGTGATCGCTTTGATGCGGTTATCAGCGCACTTGGAATTGGGAACCGCCTTACACACCGTCCCGCCGAGCTATCTGGTGGGCAACAACAGCGTGTTGCCTGTGCGCGCGCACTGGTATCTGATGCGGCAGTTGTATTTGCTGATGAACCCACCGGTAACCTCGATTCAGAAGCAACCGATTCGGTGTTGGGGTTCATTCGCTACGCGGTAGACGAACTTGGCCAAAGCGTGATCATGGTGACGCACGAACCCACCGCTGCAGCGTGGGCCGACCGGGTTGTCTTTTTACGCGATGGGGAGATGCAAGCAGAAATGCGTTCTCCCACAACTGATTCGGTATTGGATGCATTACGGACCTTCAGCGCCCAAGGACGCGAACTTGCTTCCCCTTCATCGGTATCTGGCCCGTACACACCGAGCTTGCATACAGTTGCTACGCCGTCAACACCACCATCTCCCATAGCACCGACTGCAACCTCATCGGCTGATGAACCCCAATTTATTGGGGTCGATCAGGATGGTGACAAGGCGTTTATGATTCCAGGCCTTGGGCGCGTAACGGTGAGCGGTGATGTCCACGTTCATGTCTATGACAAGCCGGAGGAACCATTATCCTCCGGACAAATCACTGCCGTGTACGAAGAAGCCGAGGATGTAGATCAGAACACGCCATCTGTACCCCCTCCTGGGATTGACGAAACCCAAGATTTGACTCATGCCACCGAAGGTACGAGTCCGGAAACCGAACAAGATAAGGATCCCGAATCGGGCGAAGTGACGCCACCACCATCATCCCCGTCACTTGATGTTCCCGTTGAACACTACGGGTTTACCGGTGGTGAGGAATCATGAAACGGTTTTTAAAGGTCCTCCTTGGGGTTGTCCTTGTAATCCTTGTATTGGGCGCTGTTGCGATCGGCTTTGCCTTGGTGGCGGGCACCGGCGGAACGGAACCTGACCCTGGCAGTGAAACCAGTAGTGAAGTAGCAGCAGAATCTGAATCAGCCAAACCGACTGACGTTGCTACAGGTGAAGCAACCATTGCAAAGGTGCGGATTGCCCTTAATGGCAAAGAAGAAACACGACAGGATTTTCGTGCGATTGAAGATGCCGCCAAAGACTTACGGAACGAACATTACGACGTAAAAGTCTTTGACCACGATGCCATTAACTCTGACCATTGGCAGACAACCTTGCGGTCAATTGCGGCATCTGATGCAGAGTTTCTCGTTGCAGGGACCGGGCAACTCGCTCCTTGGATCCTTGAAGCGGCAAAAGTAACGCCAGATAAGTACTGGATAACTTGGGATACTGATATCGAGTTACCAAATGTAACGAATATCCGTTTTGATAATCAGCGTGGGGCTTGGCTTGCTGGTCGTGTGGCCGGTCTTGCCACAGTAGACACGGAGCTATTCCCTCAATCAGCCAACCCTGATGCCCGCATTGTTGGTATTGTTGCAGCCTATCCAGGGGCAGATTCTGACGCCTATGTCAATGGTTTCCGAGATGGTGCAAAGTCTGTTCGTGGCGACATGGATGTGCGGGTGATTTATACGAATGGCATTGAAGATGCGACCCAAGCAAATAATGCCGCTAACCAGCTGTATACAGATGGTGCACAAGTGGTGTTCTCCTTACTTGGTAAAGGCAATGAGGGCGTGCTGGCTGCCGCACGGACCCACCGCAAGCAGGTCATTACGGTAGGCACAGAGGATACGAAAGCACCAAAAGAGCCGGTCATTGCCACCTTGGTTCGGCCCTTACGCCGAGAGCTTGTTGACCTGATCACGAGTAACAATCCGCAGTATCAACGCACCGTCTCAGTTGGTGTTGGACAAGATGATGTGTATCTCGAAGTTCGCCCAGACTTGAATACGAAAGTCGCTGAAGCCGTTGACGACCAGATTGAAGCATGGGAAAAGGAAGATGAGAAGAAATAGGGAGACCTAGTAGTCTCCCGTAAGCGACAAGAGCAAGTATCAGCGTGCGATTACACCTTGAATACAGAAGGAATGCAGCATGAGGGCACTATTTAAGATAAGTGCGCGTGAGGTCCGCGAAGGGTTTTCTCGCTTCTTTCTTACCATGCTGAGTGTTGCGCTTGGGGTTGCATTCCTTACCGGAACACTGACATTACGTGACTCATTACAGTCCACCTTCGATGACATTATCGGGTTGAGTTCACGTGCAGATGTGTTTGTTGTTGGTACCAAGATCAGTGAAACCTTGGGTTCTTCGGTACGGCGCTCAATGCCAGTCTCATATGAACACAAGATTCGCCGCAGCCTTGACGATCAAGCCGTTGTTGACCCGACTATGAATACGGTCGATGCGCGCTTAGAAAATGCAGAAGGTGAAATCATTTCCAATGCTGGAGCCCCCACAATTGTTCAGCCGTACCAAGCTGACCCGTTGTGGGGATCCTTGGAAGAAGGCCGGTGGCCAAAGGGTTCTCGAGAGATTTTGGTTGACAAGGCAGCCTTAGAACCAAATGGGCTTCACGTAGGCGATCGCACCACGCTTATTTTGGCTGGGGGAAGTCGGCAGGTAACAATTACGGGCTCCATTGCCTTTGAACAGCCATCATTCGGAACAGTTCAGATCTTCATGGACCGTGATGCGATTGAATCAATTGCAGCCCCCGACGGGAAGGTCCTGGGGTTTGAGATTTATTTGCCAGACGATATTCCCGTCGCAGACGCCATTCAGCGCATCGCTCACGAGCTACCCGCCGATACGATCGTGATGGGCAAGGAGCGCTACACGGCTGATCGGTACACCGCCCTTGAATCGGGGCTGGGATTTATAAGTATCTTCCTTCTTGTATTTGTATTCCTCAGCATCTTTATCGGCTCATTTGTCATTGCAAATACATTTGCAATGGTCGTACGACAGCGGTTAAAGCAATTCGCTATGCTGCGTGCCATCGGTGCCTCACCGACGGGTATCTTTGTCCTCGTCATTACCCAAGCGATTGCGATTGGGCTTTTGGGTTCACTTGCCGGCATTGTGCTTGGTATGACCCTGATGGCTGGCGTGGGCGTACTCTTTAGTCAGATCGGGCTCGAAATTAACCTTGTGGCAATGTCACTGCCGACCATGCTGATTGGATTGGGCACCGGGCTTGTGGTAACCACCATCGGGGCCGTCTTAAGCGCAAGGACGGCAGCACTGACCGATCCGCTTGATGTGTTACGCAATGCCCAAGGTGCGAATGATGCGAACATAACCTGGGTTAATTGGGTGAGTGCGCTGGTGTTGGGTATTGGCATTCTGATTACCGTAATTGGTGCCCAACAAACCGATCTGACGATGGTGGGGTATGGTGCCGCTGCCGTATTGTTTGGCACCCTTGGCCTGTTGAGTGTTATTGCCAATCCCATTATCAGGGTTGTGTCCAAACCCTTTGCGGTAGTGCTTCCTGTTCAAACCCACATGGCTGTTGAGAATATTGTGCGCAATGCCAAACGCACCGCATCCACATCAGGTGCACTGGTGATCGGTGTGGCTTTGGTGATGGCTGGAGCAACGCTGAGTTCGTCACTCAAGGGTGGAGGTACCAATCTAATCAGCAACTACACCGACATTGACCTCTTTGTGTATGACGGGCAAGGCCGAGTCGTTTCTCGTAGTGACGCAGGGAAAATTGCTGATATTGACGGGGTACAACGGCAAAACTGGTCCTATATCGGACAAGTTGCTATCGAACGTGACCAAGAAACCGCAAGTGATGTTGCCACTTTCGTGGCCAATGATGTGAAGGATTTTCGCAACTACACGGTCCTAGATGGTGATGATGATGCCTTAGCAGATAATGAGATCATGATTAATACCCTGCGTACTGATCGTGATGCGTGGGCTGTCGGGGATGAGGTAACAATCACTACCCCATTTGGGTCAAGAACCGCCAAGGTTGGGGCCATTATTGAAAGCCCGGTATTTTTCTCCAGTATCCTGCTACCCGATAGCTGGTCAGCAGAGTTGCTGGGCTCATCAGCCGATCCGGTATCTATAGACATCAAGATCGATGATGGCGCTGACCTTGAAACCGTCAAGCATGACATCAATCAATTATTTGTTGAACATGCAACCTATGAAGCCCGTACTGCCAAGGAAGTAAACGGTCAAGACGGTGCACAAATTGATCTCATCCTTGCCATTCTGTATGCCTTACTTGCCCTTAGTGTCGTTACTGCGGTCTTTGGCATCGTAAACACGTTAGCCTTGAGTGTGATGGATCGTGTTCGAGAAATTGGGATGATTCGCGCTATCGGGATGAGCCGTAGCGGGGTAATGACCATGATTACGCTCGAAAGTGTTTTACTAACGATCTTTGGTGTGATTATCGGTATGGGTATCGGCCTTGGGCTGTCATGGGCATTAGTAGCCGCTTTGGTGCAACTGGGTATCAGCAAGGTCATCTTCCCGTGGGGTACGATCGCGGCCTTGATTATTGGGGCAATGATCATCGGTGTCCTCGCTGCCTATATTCCTGCTCTCCGTGCCGCACGAGTGAATGAACTCCAAGCGATGACCGAATAAGGCGCCAGCATTATGTGGGCACTCCTTAGAATCAGCTGGCGAGAAGTAACTGAAGGACTTTCTCGGTTCTTGCTCACGATGCTAAGCGTGGCCCTTGGGGTCGCGTTTCTTACTGGGACACTAACGTTACGTGACTCGCTTCAGTCAACCTTTGATACGATCATAGGGCTATCCACCCGAGCCAATGTCTTTGTTGTTGGCCAACGGCTGAGTGAGTCATTAGGGTCTTCGATTCGTCGTTCCTTACCGTTGGATTATGAGTATAAGATTCGCCACGCACTCGGATCGGGGGCACTAGTCGAACCAGGAATTAGCACCCAAAACGCACAAATCGAAGATGGCAGTGGCAAGGCGATTGATAATGCCGGAGCGCCGACGATCGTACGTCCTTATTACGATGATGACCGTTGGGGAAAACTGGTCAACGGGCGATGGCCCTACGGGCAACACGAAGTTGTGTTATTCGAAAACGTACTCGAAGCAAATGATTTACACGTCGGTGACACTACAACCTTGACCATCAATGGTGGTTCTCGCAAGGTCAGGATCACAGGTGCATTAGAAGCAATTGACCCCACCTTTGGTTCGGTGATTGTGCTTATGGAACGCGATGTCATCGAGCCATTGACCATCCCTGACAACAAAGTTCCGAGCTTTGAGGTCTACCTTGAACCGGGCCAAGACGTCACAACGGCAATTCAAACGGTTGCAAAAACCATTCCAGCTGATGCCATCGTGATGAGCGCTGACTATTACGCGCAAGACCGGTTTAAGGCGCTAGAAACCGGCCTGGGATTCGTCAGTGTTTTCCTAATGGTCTTTGTTTTCTTAAGTATTTTTATTGGTTCATTTGTCATCGCCAATACCTTTGCCATGGTGGTGCGCCAGCGCATGAAACAATTTGCGATGTTACGCGCTATCGGTGCTAAGCCTGGATCTATTTTTGGATTGGTTATTGGGCAAGCGGTAGTAATCGGGATCTTAGGTTCTGTGCTTGGTATCGCGCTTGGCATAGCACTCACCGTAGGTATTGGGGCACTCTTTTCAAGTCTCAATATCGAAATTGCGATGAATACAATGACCCTGGAAATAATGGGTATTGGCCTCATCACTGGCATGATCGTCACAATTGTTGGGGCGCTGCTCAGTGCGCGAAGCGCAGCATTGACCGATCCTCTTGAGGTATTACGCAACGCCAGCGGTGTTCAAGAACAAGTGGTGACCTGGGTCAACTGGGTGTTCTGTGCCGTGATGTTCGCTGGGGCTGGCACTGCTTATGTGGGTGCAATAACACCAGAGCCTAAAACCGTAGGGTACGGGGCGGTACTTGTCCTGTTCGGGGTACTTGGTGCCCTACGCATAGCGGCTGTACCTATCGTGCAGGTTGTTGCCAAGCCATTTCACAACCTGTGGCCGGTTCACACGAGGCTTGCCGTGGGCAATATTGTGCGTAACCCGAAACGAACGGCCTCTACCGCTGGGGCGCTTTTGATTGGGGTGGCATTGGTTATTACTGGGGCCACGTTGAGTACGTCACTTAAACAAGGGTCCACGCAGGTACTGGAGAGTAATACCAATTTTGATCTTGTTGTTTACACAGGTTCAGGTGCGCCCGTTCCACGATCAGAAGCAGAGAAAATCGCTGATGTTGAGGGAATTAGTCAAAGCTCATGGTTGTACCTATCCAATATGGCGATCACCAGGGATAGCGACACGGTTTCTTCGCTAACGATGATGGTTAGCCCCGATGTCACGAATTTCCGTACCCAGAAGGTACTTGACGGTGATCCGGACGCACTTGCTCAGGGAGACGTACTCATCAACGTGCTTCGTGGGGATAAAGATGCGTGGAACGTGGGGGATGAACTTACTGTTGCCACAAGGTTAGGGGAGAAGAAAGCAAAGGTTGGTGCCCTTGTCGAAGCTCCTGCGCTATTTTCTGAGGTAGTTGTTCCAGACACCTGGGTTGAGGAGCTTTTTGGCCAAAACGCACAGCCGATAGCCGTTGACATCATCGTGGACGATGATGCTGATCTTCTACAAGTGCAGCGTGATATCAATGCCCAGTTTGTTGATAATGCGATCTACCATGCCGCCACTCGTGAGGAGATCGGGGGAGAGGATTCTGCCCAAATCGATCTCATTTTATCTATTTTGTATGCTTTATTGGCGCTGAGCATTATCACTTCTGTCTTTGGGATTATTAATACCCTTGCCCTAAGTGTGATGGAACGTGTCCGAGAGATTGGAATGATACGAGCTATTGGGATGAATCGAGTGGGCATTATGGGGATGATCGCCCTCGAAAGTGTGCTTACGACGATCTTTGGCACGATCATCGGTTTGGGTGTGGGTATCGGCCTGTCCTGGGCTTTAGTGAGTAGCTTGTCTGGGCTCGGGATCAGCCGAACTGTTTATCCGTGGGTACCGATCGTCTGGATGATTATTGGTTCATTAGTCATCGGTGTGCTTGCCGCAATTGTCCCAGCTCGTCAGGCTGCCAATATCAATGAACTTGAGGCCATGGCCGAATAGCAGTTTTCTTTATGTGCATGCAATGTTAAGTACTGAGCAAACCATAATGTTAACTCATGATTATTAATAGCAACTTATTGATAGGTTTTGATTGTCATCAATTATCTTTAATGCTATAAATAATATTATTTAATTACTTAATAGTGTATTGGAAAAGAAAAGTGTGGGTAGGTTGAGCTTAATGAGATTGCGGGACGTTTGGTGTTGTAATTACCTATGAGCTTGCTAAGACTGAAGGCACACACGTCTTAAGGAGTGCTCATGGTTTCTACCCGTTTCGTCGTCCCTGTAGCTGCATGTCTGGTACTTGCCGGGTGTGCTGGAGGTACGACAACCTCAGATGGAAGCGAATCAACCGAAGGGGGTAGTGAAGCAATCACTCCGTTGGAATCGAGTTCAACTTCTGCCGATGCGTCAATTACGGGTGAGCCACCTTCAATCGTTAGTGTATTGAACGGCCCCCTGGGTGATGATGCCTTTTTTGATGACGTTGAACAAGGTCTGCATACCCTCGCTGACCAGGGTTGGGAAACTAAAACCGTTGAAGCCCCACTGAACGATCCGGTGTCTTGGAAAGCCAACCTTGAAGCGGCGAGTAACGGCGACTATGACCTCGTGGTGGTTGGCACTATTCAAATGGCTGATATCTTGCAAACGGTTGCCCCAGCCCACCCGAACCAACACTATGTGATTTGGGACATGGTGGTTGATGCTCCAAATGTCACCTCAATCACGTATGCCCAAAACGAAGGTTCTTACCTTGCTGGTGTGCTTGCAGCGAAAGCGAGCCAGGACACAACCGCATTCCCAAAGTCAGAAGGCAATAACCGTGTCGGCATCGTGGCTGGTATGGAAAGTCCAGTGATAGATGATTTCATCGGTGGGTTTAAAGCCGGGGTTGCCTCGGTATCACCAGATATGCCAGTTGATGTGGCCTATGTTGGCTCATTTACTGATGCCAACGCTGGGGCGCAACAAGCCAAGGCTATGTATGACCAAGGCGTTGATGTTATTTATGCGATTGCTGGTGGGGCCAGCCTGGGTGTGGCCCATGCCGCAAAAGAAGCTGATGACTATGCCATTGGCGTGGATTTAAATATGAATCCTGTCGAACCAGGCTTCGTGCTTGCGTCAATGGTTAAACAAATTGGGCGTTCAATCAGTGATACAAGCAATGGTCTGAAGGATGGAACGGTCCAACCAGGTACGGTTCAGGTCATCGGATTGGACGCAGGGTTGGGGCTAACCTATGAAGGTAATAACGACGCTGTGCCTGATACGGTGAAGAAAGAGCTGGACCAAACGGCAACAGACATTATTGATGGCAAGATTACGGTTCCAAGCGCTTTAAATGGGCAATAGTGTTGCCGTCACAAGCCCGCCTAGGGTGTAACCAGTTCAATGGCACATGTTCCTCATACCCCAAAGGAGTCTCCGCGGCCTATTCGCGCGCCTGGCCAGCCCGTTCTGTCTGCGGCTGGCCTCGTAGTGTCCTTTTCGGGACAACGGGTGCTGTCTGATGTTCGTATAGACGTAATCGCAGGGGAAGTTCACGGCATCATCGGTCACAACGGGGCAGGTAAATCCACGCTGGCGAGATGCCTTACCCGTGACCTTATGCCTGATCGTGGACGGGTTGTTGTTCAGGGAAACACGGCGTTAGTCACACAGCATCCTCATATCATTCCAGACCGCCCAGTTGCGGCTTCGGTATGGCTTGGCCGGGAGCCATCTCGATGGGGGCGTATCGATATGGCCCGTGCCATTGCAGCAACAGCGGCATTGGCTCATCAGTATGACGTGGACTTGGCGGCATTTGGTATTGTGCCGACAGATCCCGGCCATACCCTCAACCCGGTACAACGCCATATTGTTTCAATGCTTGCCGCGTTGGCACAAAACCCTCACGTATTGATTGCTGATGAAGTCACGGCGGGGGCAAGCCATCAAGATCGGCTACACGTGGTTGATGCCTTGGCTTCGATCGCTAAACAAGGTATCGGAGTTGTTGCGATTACCCATTTCCCAGATGAGATCATTCAAGTGGCCAACCGTGTTACGGTGCTGTATGAGGGACGGTCTTTTGGGCCGATAGCAACAACGTCACTGGATGAGCAGCAGGTGCGCGACGCAATGGCTGGCTATCTGATGGTTGACGGGGAGATTGTAGAACCATGGAAATCCATGGATAAGCAAGGGCCAATACACCCTCGCCAGCCATCACTGCATGTTGCCAGTGAAACTGACAAACCAGATGCCAAACCCAATTCGCCACAACCTTCACCCCATCAGCCTGTGCTTGTATCCTCAACGCAGTTGCCTGCAACCGATGGGGCACAAGCTGCTGCTCAAGTATCTGGGCTACGCATCTATCAGCCCGGTGCACACCGGCCAGTTGTTGCTCTACCTGGCCAGGTCGTTGTTGTTTTGGGCAGCCCAACAGAAGGGGTAGATGCCCTTGTCGATACCATCACAGGGCTCAACAACCACAAGGGGTGGCACGCCCATTGGAATGATGTGGCTCTTGAAGGGCATACCCTCCTTGAACGAACACGAATGGGGCTTGCCTGGATCCCTGATGATCGTACGGAGTATGGTCCTGCACCAAACATGACGATTGCAGCCAATACCGCTATGGCAGTGCCCGGATCACCCGTTTGGTCACCCCACGGATGGATACGGCAACGCCAGTTGCGTCACCTAAGTCAGCGTGTCATTCATTCGGCACAAGCATTACAAGGCATTCGCCCCACCCGATTCATTCGTGCGCTCTCAGGTGGTCAAACACAAGCCGTGATGATCGGTCGCGCACTAGCTGTGAACCCAGCGGTGTTACTTGCCTGTAATCCAGCACAAGGGTTGGACCCCGGGGCAACCACAGATCTTGTTGCAACATTGCGGGATCAAGCCGCAAACGGGTGTGCGGTGGTGGTAACCACGACAGACTCCCTCTTTGCCCAACAGGTTGGTGACCGCTTCTGGAAAGCCGATCAGGGCAACCTGATCCCAATGCAGCCTCTAGGTGCACCGACTCACCAGACCCATCCACCACGCGCACCGATCATTCCCCAACCGCAGCGCCTGACAATTCCAGGACCGCTCATTGCGGTACTCATCGCAGTATGTGCAGCAGCAGGGGTGGTCAGTCTCTGGGGTGCCAACCCATTACATGTCACACAAGACCTCATTCAATTTGCCTGGTTCACCTCTGCAGGCCAGGGGGCCATGCTTGCCCATCTTGCCCCACTCCTGGTGATAGCGGCAGGTGTTGCAGTGATGTTCCGTGCCGATGTCATTGGGATTGGAGCAGAAGGCCAGCTCTATGCTGGCGCATTGTCCGCGGCGATTATTGGACAATATGCAGGTATTCCTGGGTGGGTGGGCAGTGTGTTTGCCCTTCTTGGAGGTGCCCTTGCTGGTGGGATATGGGCCGTTCCGGTCGCGTGGCTAAAAGCACGGCTGCAGGCAAATGAAATTGTGGTTTCACTGATTTTTAACGCCCTGGGGGTACTTGGTTGCGCATGGCTTGTTGCTGGCCCGTTCAACGGGGGACAAGGCGCGTTGACTACCGCCCCCGTAATCGACACGACACGGCTACCCACAGCGATACTGGGCCCAGTAGGGGCCGACGTGTTTATCGCTATCTTGACTCTTACCATTACGGCAATCGTGTTGGCGTACACGCGATGGGGGCTCGGTACACGCTATCTCGGCCAGGGGATCAAGCGCGCACAGGCTATGGGTATTAACCCACCGAGACGTCAGGCCCAAGTGCTTGTCATCGGGGGTGCCCTGGCTGGATTAGCCGGTGCCTTAGTTGTACTTGGGCCTGCTGGGGGCCGATTCTCCATGGTTTTTAGCCCTGGCTACGGGTTTATGGCCATCATGATCGCACTGGTGGGGGCTTATCGTGGTTGGGGTATAGCCATCGCTGCCCTTGCGTTCACAACCGTGATGGCTGGTGCAGGGGCCATCCAACTATCGTCTGGGATACCTCTCGCGATTACCGGTGTTATCCAAGGGGTACTTGTGCTATGCGTCACGATGCGTATTCGATTGCCAGCCAGGGCGCGGCGTAAACACGACAAACCCAACCCTGAGGAATCACGATGACCCCAACGATCAGCACGCTGGGAATCGCCACTCTGGTAGCCGCTTCTCCACTTGTCCTCGCCACCTTAGGTGCGGTTTTAACGTATCGTGCCGGCCTCTTAGATATTGGGTTGGAAGGCAAGATTGCGGTAGGGACGTTTACGGCGTTGGCGTGGGCGGCGTGGGTACCCAATGCTCCTGAACGATGGTGGGCACCCCTCGTGGCTATTGGTATGGCGGTGGTGGGATCGGTTGCTATCAGTCTCGTTCACGCAGGGGTGGTCCTAGTTGGAAAAGCCGATGCCTTCATTAGCGCTATTGGTATCAACCTGGTTGGACTAGCGCTCGTTCCCCTAGGACTTCAAGCGGTATTCGGTTCACCGGGTTCTTCCCCTGGTACGGCCCGTATCGTGCTTCCTCATCTGCACGAAGCACTCGGCTCATTAACCTGGATTGATGGTGCCGGCGCCATTGGTGCGCTTGTTCTCGCCACCTGGTTGGCTCACCATCGTGGCGGGGCGCATCTTCATGCGGTCGGAGTGGCCCCAGATGCGGCGGCCCAAAGTGGTATCCGGCCTGCACGCTGGCATCTCATCGCACTCCTTGGATCTGGTCTCGCCGCTGGTCTTGCGGCGAGCCAACTGACGGTCGGCAGTCTAGGTATCGTCAGTCCGATGATGGTTGCAGGACGTGGCTTCTTAGCATTGGCGGCAGCGGTCGTTGCCAGAGGCAACGTATGGCCAGCCATGCTTGCCTGTGTGGTGATGGGGTTTGGAGAAGCGCTAGCGGACTACCTCGTCACCGTAACCCATGCACCTCAATTCCTCTTGGCACTTCCGTGGCTTTTGGCGTTGGTCGGGCTCACGGTTGCGGCTTGGCTGCGGGTAAGACGAAGGGCTTAGGCTGGGTTCAAGGCTGCTTGGGGCGAGTACACTCGTCGCCGACGATTCGATATAAGGAGACCCATGTCCGGGCATAGTAAATGGTCCACGATCAAGCGTAAAAAGGGTGCTAATGATGCCGCCCGCGGCAAGCTGTTCGCGCGTCTTATCAAAGCGATTGAGGCAGCTGCACGCGAAGGTGGGGCTGATCCTGATATGAACCCCACATTGGCAACGATGGTGCAAAAGGCCCGTGATGCCAGTGTGCCGAAAGACAATATTGCGCGTGCCCTCGACCGTGCAGCCGGGAAAGATGCTGGTGGCGCGAACTGGGAGACATTTACCTACGAAGGCTACGCCCCAGCAGGGGTAGCGGTGTACGTCGTATGCCTGACGGATAACAAGAATCGAGCTGCAGCCGATGTCCGCACCGCCTTCAATAAGAACGGTGGCAATCTGGCTGAACCAGGTGCAGTGGGGTATCTGTTTGCACGCAAGGGGATTTTGCGCGTCCCAGCTGAGGGTGTCGAAGAGGACGACTTATTAATGGCTGGACTTGATGCGGGTATCGACACGGTTGAACGCATTGACGATAGTTGGGAAGTCACCTGTGAACCTGGCGATCTCAACGGATTGCGTACTGCGCTCACTGATGCAGGTATTACTGTCGCTGAGGTTGACAGCCCCATGCTGCCGTCTATGCAAGTACCGATTGATAACCTTGAAGATGCGCAGAAGGTGATGCGCGTCCTTGATGCCCTTGACGACTGTGACGACGTGCAGGAAGTTTTTGCTAACCATGACTTCTCTGATGAGGTGATGGAAGCCCTCGCCTAACCAGGTGTTGTGTCATCATCGTGATGGTTACACCGGTAGTTCAGGAAACCACATGGGCGTTGTGATTGGTATTGACCCCGGATTGAGCCGCTGTGGTATCGCCGTACTCGGCGGCACTGGAGCCAGGCCACATCTTGTTGCCTCGGACGTGATCCGAACCCATGCCGATGACAGCCATTCTGAACGACTTGCCGTTATTCATGCCGGGATTCAGTCCATGGCGCGTCAGTATCGTCCAAACGCACTTGCTGTTGAACGCATTTTTATTAATAAGCAGGGCAACACCGGTATTGGTGCTGTGCAGGTGGTGGGGTTTGTACATTTAATTGGCGCGGACTTGAGTATCCCCGTCGTTGAATACACCCCTAGCCAAGTAAAAGCTGCCGTCACAGGGAGTGGTGACGCTGATAAAGCTGCAGTCCAGATGATGGTTCAAAAAACACTTGGACTCCCTGCCCGTCCCACACCAGCAGATCGGGCTGATGCGATGGCGGTTGCGATTTGTCATCTCGGTATTCCAGCGTTTCGTCAACGTGACCCGCGGTTGAATCCACACCGAGATGCTCATCTTCGGAGCCGAGTGAGTGGCGACACCCGTTCAAGTGGGGGGATGTCAGCACGCTTAGCCAAAGCCATGGAAACGGCAGGGCCAGGGCTTGCCGCAATACACCCAAGTCGCCTGCCTCAGCAGAAAGACCAGCCGTGATTGCATTCTTATCTGGTGTGATTGTCAGCCATCGTCCTGGACAGTTATTTGTAGACGTCCAAGGTGTGGGATACCTGGTTCGTACCCCTTCGGGGATGCAGCCTGGCCCTAGCGGGAGCCCTGTGACCGTGCACACCTATCTGGCGGTGCGAGAAGACGCCATGGATTTGTATGGATTTGCAAGTGAGTCCGACCGAGATACGTTCACGATTTTGTTAAGTGTCAATGGTGTGGGACCAAAACTTGCCTTGGCGGCTATAGACACCTTGGGCGCTGAGGGGATGCGGCGTGCGGTGAGCACTGAGGATATCGGAGCCTTAACCCAAATCCCTGGGGTGGGGCGGAAGGGGGCGCAGAAAATGGTGCTTGAATTACGCGAGAAGTTATCTGGTCTCCCTGCGACAACCCAAGCAATCGCCTCACCAGAAACGGCTGCCCACCTAACGGCGCGTGATGAGGCCCGCGCTGCCCTTGCCTCCTTAGGCTATTCGGGAACTGAAGTTGAAACCGCCATTGCCGGTATTGACGGAAGTACAGAAGACATAATTCGAACCGCATTACGCGCCTTGGCCCGGTAAGACTGAATATCGGTTGAATATGTGTTGAGGCCCCGACAAGTCGGGGCCTCAACACATAACTGCTTTGATTATTCGAACTTCTTGATAAAGTCTAATAATTCTTGGTGACGGGCTTCCTGACGGGCTTTCTTATCTTCGTATTTCTGCTTATTCTCCGTCACGTCTTTTAATGAGGCGTCGTAGTAGGCGTTATAGGCCGCTTCGCTATAGCCGCTGGATAAACGACATTGCGCATCGTGCGTGGCTGCTTGTTTTTCACTTTCACCGGCCTCACCGGATAAGGGACTATCACCGTTAGCCAGGTCATACCACTCACGCATTTTAGAAACAGGCGGCATCTGGGCGGGTGTTTCAGGCAAATCCTCTATGCCAAGGGGAGCCATACATTCACGCCATTTTGCGGATGCTTCCGCAACCTCAGGGGTTTTAACGGCCTTCATATTGCGTTGAGCTTCTGCTAAGAAGTCCTGATTGATACCGCCACCGGGGGCCGGCTCACTCGCAGATGGTTCTCCAACATCATTGCCAATGATGTTTAGGACCGGGTAGGTCTCATGAATTGTGGAGTAGCACTCAAGTACCTTCGCGGTTTTCTCAAAATCTCCACTCTGGGCCAATGTCGTGAAATACTGTTGGAACTCACGGTTGTTGTCATTGATAAGCGAAAGGCGATACCCCTTGGCTGCCGCATGTTCAGGCGTGAACTGCGCCAGCGCCTGGGCATTGTCCATCATCTCTTTTGACACGGCTTCGTCATACGTCACCGGTGGAATAGCAGCGTCAATGCCTTTTTCGGCAACACATCTTGAAAGGGCAACCTGTTCAGCCTTTTGGACCAACAGAATGTCAATCGTTTCATAATCTTGGGCCGGCAGGTACCACGTCTTAAAGTCCCGTTCTTTAGGTTTGGCCGCCGCTGTCGGGGTAGAAGACGCAGAAGGTGATGCTGATTCACCAGAAGCGGCCTCTGTATCACTTGCTTGAGTTGACGTATCGCTGGGCGTGGCATCACTTGGGGTATCAGTAGTCGTATTGCCGCCACATGCACTGAGGCCAACAGCGAGACAAGATGCCAGGCAGATCAAGGTACTCCGGGATAAACGCATTACATTCCTCTCAATTCCTTACAACGCTAACCAAGGAAGCCTACGAGGTAAGGGGTATTAAGGCAAGTCTCTGAATGTGAACGATGCATGCCCATATCGTCATTATTGGTAGCGCGTCGCCCAATCACTTGGCATCAATCAGCTGTTGAAGGGTTGCCATTTCATCTTGGATGCGTTGATAATGGCGGTCCATCTCTGGCTGGTGGTTCGTTACATGTGCTTGCAGTAATCCCCAGGCGGTGTCATAGCGGGCGCGGTGATAGCCCGAGCTGTCCCGGCAGCGGGCATCAAATACCGCTAAATCAATTTCTTCTGCCTGGTAGGGCGGTTCCTCGCTGCGGTCAACATCACGCCCAAGCCACGATTGGCGCACTGATGGTGGGGGCATCAGTTCGGGATAGTCCGGTAGGTCAGGGATACCTCGTGGCTGCATACAGGCGCGCCAGGCGTCTCGTGCCGTGTCTATCGCAGGGGTAGTGATCTCCTCAAAATGGCGCTGCGCGATGAATGGATTGTCGATGATGACCTGTTCGAAAGGCACATCACCAGGGTCTAGCGGTATCACGTAGCGCTGGGCGAACGGTGCCTTGTTCCAAAAGGTTTGCTGGCACGCCATAATGTCTTCCATATTTGAACCGTCGCCATATTCGGCCATCAAATTCATATATTCATGCAACGGATCTGTACCTGGGAGCGGTGCGTCTATCGCAAAACCATATCCCTGGCGTTGGGCAATGGTTTCATTAAAGAGCAAACGGTCATCGGCCACTGAGCGAGGCTCGGTGTTGGCATCCGATGGGAGTGGAGGGAACGTGACCGTTTTGCCTTTTTGTTGTAGGCACCGTTGCACAACGGCTGATTGGGCTTGCAAAATCGTTGATAGCGGGATTCCCACGTAGGGGTCTGTTGGCAAGGTCCAACGATTGATGTCTTTAACTACACGCCCATCATCTGAGGTGGTGCCATCAGGTACGGCATTGGCCAAATCAAACTCAGTTTGCTGAAGCGCTGGTGGGACAGCGAACTCAGGTAGCGGTGTCAGGGTAGTATCAGGTAGCGGTGTCGGGGTAGTAGGAGAGGCGGATTCAGACGGTTCACGTGGTTGGTCATCGGGTGAACTCGGTGCTGTATTGCCACAGGCCGCAAGAACTACCATCCCAATCACGATAGCTACAGAGTGGGAACGATAAGCGATCATCGTACGCTCCTTGAGGAGGTCTACTGATGCTGGCTGATATAGGCTCGGCGGGCGCGTTCAGCGTCGTCCTCTTGTTGTTTTGTCTGTTGAATACTATCCCTATTTTTTCTTACATATTCTTGGAGATAACCCCATTGGACATCGTAGTACGTCCGATAGAAACCTGAAGTTTGACGGCATTGGGCATCATGGGTTGCAACGGTGAGTTCTTCAGGTGATGGGGTAGAGCGCTGAGAAAAATCAGGTTCACGTTCACCAAACCATTTCATGATGAGTGAATTGGAAGGCATCTCCAGTGGGTTGTCAGGCAAATCAGGGATACCAAGCGGTTTCATACATTCTTTCCACACCTTCTGAGTTTCTACCAGCAGGGGTGGTTGGGCATCACCATAGAGTAAATAGGCTTGGCTGGCATCATATTCGATACGTTCGTCATCAGATTGTGCGTTATGCGCAGTGTCCATCTGAGCACGCAGAAACGGTAAGTCCTGGTCGATGGTTTGTTCGCACTCCTGGAGTGCCATATACGACGGATCATTTATGTTCTGCTCATCGACAACGACTTCAAATACATTTTCCCGACCCGGTACCTCCTCTTCTTTTTCAGCAATTGAACGAATAGTGTTTATAGTTTTATTAAATTGTTTATAGTTTTCATCAATCTCTGAATTATATCCAGAGAAATATCCATAGGTACTGGCATTCTCCGGAGTAAAAAGAAATAATCCATATGATTTAGAAACCATAGGATTTGGTGGTCGATTGAAATTATATTCAATCGGAGGTAATGAGGTTGCTACATGTTTTTCTTGTAAACAATTTGAAAGATAAATTTGGCGAACCTTATCTTTTGACCCGGTACGTGGTGGAATATAGGGATCAATAGGGAGTGCAAAGGTTGAAATATCTTTTATGACTTGTCCATCTACCGATGTTGCCCCATCTGGCTCAATGGCATTGACATCAAAGGCGGTGAGGGGGGTATGTAACTCAGCGGTATCCGAATCATCGCCTCCCCCCGTCTCAGAAGATTGTTCGGGAGTGCCCGTTGCGTTTGTGGAACAGGCCGTGAGTGCAAAGAGGCCGATCGCTATTGATAACCGTTGTGTTGGTGAGGAAAACATCAAAAGCTCCTTGATGCTCGGAGATAGCTTCCTCTTTAATCTTGGCGCAGTTTAGGTGTGCTCCGCATAGGTAGTAAACCCGAATAACTATCGGCGAAGTGCGTCGGCCGGCTCAATGGCTGCGGCACGGAACATGGCTGCAAGAGCGCTCAATGTCCCTACTACGATGCCTCCTGCCAGACCGAGTGGAAGCAGCTTCACGTCAAATACCGGCTGCCAACGTTGCCAGATCGTCACTCCTAGTACGGCGAGTAAGGCAAGTACGGTGCCGGTAAGTCCACCTAGGGCACCCAGCATGCCTGATTCTAAGGCAACGAGGGTGGCGATGTGCCGCCGTCTCGCACCCATAGCCCGACGTAATCCAAACTCCCCGGTCCGGCGCCCAACGGCGGTGGTCATGGCATTGGTCAATGCCACGATGGCCGCCAAGATGGATACCCCGGTCAACGTGTAGAGCATCGTGGTGATGTTGGACTCAATCGTTTCACGCATTGTTTGTGGGTCGGGTGGCGCTTCAACGCTGATCTGATCCGGGTCACGCGGCCAAAGTGCGACGGGGAGCTGTCCTGCAACCTGTTGGGCCGCCCCTGGCATGGTAGTGATATCAAATGACACATGTTCGGCCTGGCTGAGTTCCTTCGCCACCTTGGGCGTAAGAATCGCTGCACTCCCGATTTCGAAATCCAGGCCAGAAGGTCTAATCAACCCTGCCACGCGGAAGGGGCGGCCATTGATAAACACCGACGGGCTGAGGGCGATTGGCCCAAGGTTTAACTTGGCGGCCATTTCTTTCCCCAGGATCACGTCGTGTTCACCAAACTGGTTGCGCTGGTCGGCCCACTCAATTGGATACTGCTGCCCGACCCCACGAATATCCGGTGCTCCTAAAATGGTCACCTCTTCTTCTTTACTTGTTAGGGTTGTTTTGGCTGGGACCGTACCGTACCGAATCAAGGCAGTGATATTGGTAACTCCTGCTACGTGACGGACACGATCGAGTGTTGTGTCACTCGTGATGTCATCAATCACGGATTGATCCTTCACATCGAAGGGACTAAACGCTTTGACTTGAGTATTGCGTGCCAAGTCAAAGGTCTCAGAAACTTGGCTACTCGCCGATTGGCCAATCCCCAATGTTGCCAAGGACATAGCCACCCCAAGGGCTACGGCAATGACCATCCCGATCATGCGTTTCGGATAGTCGGTGAGTGATGCCCAAGCGTCAGTGACAATATCTCTGAACGCTACTGCGGCATCGTTACCGATACGTCCGTCATCGGTGGGGAGGTCGTGCTGTTCCTCAGTGGTGCTGGCCGTAAGGTCGTTGGATGTTTCCGTAGCAAGCTGCCTTGTTCCGTCATCATCAAGGTGATCGTTCGCGTCGCGCCGTATAGGCGGTAGGACGTCGGTCGGGTCATCAACCATTTCGGTGTATGACGAGCCGAGTTCGCTGACTCGACCGTCAAATACTTGAATCCGACGGTGGGCACGATTAGCCACATTGGGGTCGTGCGTGACCAGGACAATCGTGGTTCCTCGCTCCTGTTTCAGTTTTTCAAATACATCCATCACCATGGCCGAGGTAACAGAATCCAGGCTGCCCGTGGGTTCATCGGCAACAAGTACTGGTGCACCTGCAGCGATCGCGCGAGCAATGGCAACACGTTGGCGTTGCCCACCGCTGAGGGTATTCACCGCCATATTGGTACGGTCATTCAACCCAACAAAGTCAATCGCTTCTATCGCCTGGGCGCGGCGCTGTTCGGCAGATACCTGGCGATACATCAACCCCATCTCGACATTGGCGAGTACGGTCCGTGATTCCAAAAGATGAAAGGCTTGAAAAACAAAAGCAAACCAGTGTGAACGCAATTTAGCTCGGGCAATATCATTCGCCTCACCGACTTCTTCACCATTAATGGTGTACGTGCCACTTGACGGTTGGTCAAGGAGGGCTAGCACATTTAATAAGGTCGATTTACCAGAACCAGATGGGCCGACTACTGCAACATATTCACCTTGATCAATAGTCAGATTAACGTCGCGCAAGGCAATGACGGGGCTTGGACCTGCATAGGTCTTTGCCGCACCGACCAGACGAAGCAGACTCATTCTTGATCCACTCGGACCATCATGCCTTCACGCAACTGTCCGTTGACAGACTCAACTGCGCATTGTCCGGCCACACAGCCCACCTCATTCACCGGAACGGCGACAAACTGGTCAGGCTGTTGCACCAGCACGGAGCTTTGTCCACTCGCGTTTTGTGCGATCGCACGTTGCGGCACGACAAGGTGCCCAAGAATGGGTTTTGAACGAGGCACGGTAAGGAGTACCTCGTTGGACCCGAGGTCATTAAATACGCCGGCTTGTGCAGGCGTAAAGGTGACATTCGACGCGCTGCCCCCACCATCTGGGGCAGGCTGGTCAGTCTCGGCCCCTTCCTTCTTTTTATCTTCAGTAACGGGACTAATCCCTGCAACGGTTAACGGGATGGTTTCACCGTTATATAATGCGGTGGCTTCTGTCCCTACGGTGAGATTCGCTAATTCGGTGGATGGAATGGTCGCCACCAAGCTTGAGCCGCCACCGCTTAGTACCACTTTCGCATTGTCACCACTCAGGATCTGGCCACTTTGTGGGCCAGATACCATTCGTGGCTTATCGATGGGTACAAAAATGGCGTCAGATAAGCGGAGGCAAGGAAGATGCACCGGTTTGGGTTCGTTGGTTTTGGGATCGATCTGTTCGACTTGGCAGAGTGGAACGGTAGAGCCGACGCTTTTGAAGTGTCGTCGTAATGCGGATTGTGAGCGAGGCCCAAAATTGCCGTCTGCTTCGATGTTGTACCCCAGCTTGGCCAAGGCCAGTTGTAAACGCTGGACATCACCACCGATTGTTCCTGCTGTAATCGTGCGATACATGGGTACCGACCCGAAAAAGACAAGCACGGGGCGGTCGTTCAATTCAATGATCGGAACCCCATCAAAGATCGTGTCACCAGGACGCTTCAACGCCCCGGTGACGACCGTGCGTTCACCTTCTGGACTCGGTAGGGAATAGGTTAAGTTCGTCTCTGCGGCGAGTTTCGCTTTAACGGTAAAGTCATCCCGTAAGTCCGTCTTGGTTACAGGCACAACAATAGGCTGGGGTTCGGGTGGTTTCGCGTTCGCCTCACGCTGTGCAGGCGATTGAAATAGACTAGCGGCCAGCCAAATCAGCCCAACAAACACCACAAGTGCAAATATACCGATTGCAATTTTATTGGTTAAGAGCTGAACGATGCGATGGCGATCAACCAAAGCCACTCCCAAATGAAGGCAATGAGCGGGTATGAAGAACTACTGGTTTTGAAGAATGAATTCCTGACGCTTCTTTTCAGCAGCTTCTTCGCGTTGCTTTGTCTTTTGAATGGCGTCTTTGTTCTCTTTTACATAGTCCTGGAGTAATCCCCACTGCACATCATAGTAGGTTTGATAAAACCCTGAAGATTGACGACATTCAGCATCTTGCTTCGCAATAACTAATTCATCTGCGGGTGGTGGTGGAAATGTGGTTGTCTCATCAGGCTTGTCATACCACTTATCTGAAAGTGATTGAGTTGGCATTTCAAAAGGCGTATCTGGTAAATCAGGAATACCAAGTGGCTTCATGCACTCTTTCCATTTTGTGATTGTATCTTTTAAGATAGGAGGTTCGGCATCTGAAAAGAAGAACATAGCTTGAGTTGGGTTGCGCTTTAATTCTTTTTCAAATGAATATTCATTTTCTTGTTCATCTTCGTTCTCTGGAGAATTGAAACTAGGATCCATGAATTCATTGGAAAATTGTTCTTCGCATTCGATCAATGCTTTATAGGTCGGATCATTCGCCTTTTCGCTTACCGTTTCAACGGTGAAGGAGTTCTCTTCACCTTCGATAGGGACTTCCTTCTCGGCGATTTTATGAATCCGTTCAATCTCGTTGTAAAATGCCGGTATTTTATCGTAGCTGGCATCGCTGTAGGCTGAAAAGTAGCCATATTTTGAAGCATTTTCGGGGGTGAAAAGAAATTGCCCCGATGATACCGCAAACTTGGGGTCCTTCGGTTTATTGGGGTTAAAATCAATATCCGGAAAATTGACAGATACATTTTTTGACTTGAGGCATTTATCTAAAAAGACTTGCTGTGCTTTAATTTCTGATCCTGTTGATTCGACAATATAAGGATCAATTGGGAGCGTGAACCTTTTAATATCTTTAACAACTTGCCCATCTACAGATTTCGCCCCATCTTTTTCAATCTTACTTGGATCAAACGTAGAAGGCGGAGAAGGGAATTCCATAGGATCATTTTCTTCAACCTGAGCGGTTGATGAACTGTCATTGGGGTTCTCGCCACTTTGACACGCCACTAACCCAAACGGTAATAGTGCAGTGATAAGAGCAAGTACAGGGGTTGGGTAATGATGTGGCATAATAGTTCTCACAATACAGGTTGGATTCGGTTGGTACGTAGTTAAATATGGGATCAAGATAGATAGGGATTCAGTATAATAGGAGGAAAGAATAACTAGATCCTATTAATGTATCTGGTGCTCCTTTAGTTATTAGTTTAAGTGGCTTGAAATATATTCTTGACGTTTTTGTTCAATAGATTGTCTATTTTTTAATTCTTCTAACAGGATGTCCTTATTCTCATTGACATAGTCTTGAAGCATTGACCAACTCACGTCATACATGGCGCGGTTGTACCCAGATGATTCTCTGCACGTTGCATCGGCTTTTGCGACAGACAGCTCTTCAGCACTCGCGGCATGGGTCATGGGGTTTGTATCAACCTGGTTGTTGTACCAATGCTCATCAAGGGATGCAGGCGGCATCTCCAGTGGAGAGTCAGGTAGATCTGCGATACCGAGCGGCGCCATACAAGTTTTCCAGGCATCGGTCGTTCGTTTCACATACGCGGTGTTCGTTCCCGTGTAGTAGTACATGGCACCGAGTGGGTCACGCTTTAATCCCTCTTCATAGGATTCCTTCGAGTCGTAGCCCTGAGAGTCCATTCCATACAGGTCTTGTTCTGACTCCATCAATGCTTCTTCACACGCGGCTAAGGCCTCAGCATCAGGATCGGTGTTGGTAGCCCCGTCCGACTGATCAATACCGCTGCCTTTTGAATAAATCTCTTCGACCGCCGCATTGAATTCAAGGACACCATTATTCGGGTAGACCGAGTTGTAGTAGTACCCGTACTTTCCCGCGTTTTCTGGAGTGAAGATCATCTGTCCGCTATTGGCTGCAATGGCCGGGTTCCGTGGTTCGTCGGTGTCGAAGCGAACGGTGGGCAGCGTCACAGAACTACCCTTTTCACGCATACACGAGGAAAGAAATAATTGGCGAACCTTGTCTATCGAACCAGTGTCTTTCACAAGGAAGGGATCGACTGGTAACGCATTAGTCGTAATATCTTTGACAACGAGACCATCATCAGATGTTGTGCCATCAGGCACGATGGTGGACTCATCAAAGAGCGCGGGGCTCTCGGGGATAGCCGCCACCCCTCCGAAATCAGCATTTTCAGCTATCGCATCGTCAAAATGCGTCATGGCGCTACACGCGGTGAGTGCCACTGGAATTACTGTAGCCAGCGCGAGACGTAACGGAAAAGACGTAACGTGGTCCATGACTTCCTTCGTGAGCAAATCTGATTAGCAAACCATACGAATTAGAGCTCTATTATGAAACGATTGTGATGGCTTCACCGGTGTCTTTGGATAGTTGTCTTTGAAAAGAAAATCATGCGTAGCCATCTCGGGTTTCAGGTACTAAACCACCCGTAAGGACAAGCAAAGGCAGGTGAACGCTAAATTGGCTGTTGTGAGTGATCAGTTCTTAGATGCCAGCCAACCGCAACCTGAAGATGCGTTTGAAGTGAGCCTTCGTCCAAAAACCCTACAAGACTTTGTAGGGCAACGGCGGGTGAAAGAACAGATCGGGTTAATTCTAGATGGTGCTAAAGCACGTGGTGCTAGTGCTGACCACTTACTTCTCAGTGGCCCACCTGGTCTCGGTAAAACAAGTTTGGCCCACATTGTGGCGAGCGAGATGAACGCAGCACTCCGCGTAACCAGTGGGCCAGCACTGGAACGTCCTGGTGATTTAGCCGCGATTTTAAGCAATATCGAAGACGGTGATGTGCTCTTTCTTGACGAGATACATCGCATTCCTCGCGCTGTTGAAGAGATTTTGTATCCGGCAATGGAAGATTTTGTACTGGACATTGTCGTGGGCAAGGGGCCCGCAGCTAAAGCCTTCCGTTTGCCACTCCCGCCGTTCACCCTTATCGGGGCAACGACGCGGACAGGCTTGTTAACTGGACCTTTGCGTGACCGCTTTGGCTTTGCGACCCGCATGGAGTTTTATGAGGACGAAGAACTCGCCACCATCATCACGCGATCAGCTGATCTGTTAGGTGTCCCTATCACACCGGAGGCGGCCAAGCTTGTCGCGTCACGCAGTCGTGGAACCCCCCGTATCGCCAATCGTCTGTTGAAACGGGTACGAGATTGGGCTGAGGTTCGAGGGGATGGCACGGTAGATAAAGCGAGTGCCTTGGCTGCTATGACACTCTTTGATGTTGATGCCCGTGGGTTGGATCGGCTTGACCGGCAAGTACTCGAACGACTCTGTTCAGACTATTCAGGTGGTCCGGTTGGGTTGTCAACCATTGCCGTTGCCGTTGGTGAACAACCCGACACGATAGAAGATGTGGTGGAGCCATTCCTTATTCAACAGGGCATGTTGGCCAGAACTCCACGTGGCCGTATGGCCACGCCGAGTGCGTGGGCCCATCTTGGTTTGACCCCACCAATGCAGTTCAGTGAGCTAACCCTTCTTGACGAGCAAGAATAATGACGATGGGTGATTCGTCTCCCGATTGGATAGGGACTGGCCCGTAAAACATCTTCATATCCTGGTAGCCTAAGGCATCCTGCCAGTCACTTAACCGATGTGAGGATCTCCGTGTTATCACCGCTTATCGCACAGCAGAGTAACCCAATCACGATGCTGTTTCCGTTTATTATTCTCGCTGCACTTATCTATTTCTTCGGGATTCGCCCAGTCTCTGTGCAAAAGAAGAAACAAGAACAGCTCCATTCAAGTTTGCGTATTGGTGATGACGTCATCACGATCGGGGCCTTTAAAGGGACGATCATCGGGATTGACGACGACGGATATGAACTGCAATTGAGTGAAGACACAACGGCGTTTGTACTGAAAGCTGGCATCGCCCGAAAAGTCCTGAAAGAAACCGACCTCGTTGATGAGGAATGGGACGAAGATGATGAAGCAGGCACGGAGGAGCGGAACACGGACCACGAGGAGATCGCGCTTGCGACTTCCCCTGATGACGAGTCACCGGAGATAACCGATCCCACAACAGCAGACCACGGCGACGCACACGAAGAGCCTAAGGCATAACTATTGTGGTTTGGTAGGTAACGACACAGGTCGTTACACATTTTTGTTCTATAAGAGCCTCGCGTGTTTGAGGCAAACCAAAGGGAGTACGAGTGGGCTGGAAAAAGCTCGCGGCCTTAATGATTGGCCCCATTGTGGTGGTAGCCATTCTCTACGGCTGGATCTTAACAAATAACCTAACACCACGACTGGGGTTGGACTTACAGGGTGGTTTGAGTGCCAACCTGGTGGCCAAACCCAATCCTGGAGAAACAATCACCGACGAAGTGTTGGACCAAACGGTTGACATTATTCGTGAACGTGTTGATAGCCTCGGGGTTGCTGAACCAACCATCGCCCGACAGGGAGAGACCATTCAAGTTCAACTTCCTGGTCTTGTCGATGAAGGTCAGGCCCGTGACGTCATTGGGCGTACCGCTTCAATGCAGTTCCGTTCTGTCAAGGAGATCTTACCTGCGGGTGATCCTCAAGCGTTGAAGTGTGATGATCCCAGCCTGGGCCCTGGTGACAATGATCAAGAAGTTAAGTTGTGTATGCGCACCCAGGACCCCAATACGGGTGAAGACCTGCCGCGTGACCAATGGCAGACGGTAGTCGCTAATCCGACGTTTTTGACCGGTGACCAACTGGATGATGCCCAAGCGGCTCTAGAACAAAACACGAACCGCTGGGTCACCTCGATGAATTTCAATGCTGAAGGTGAAACGGCCTTTGGTGATGAGACTGCCAAGTTGGCTTGTAACCAGTATCCGATGAATGCCATCGCGATTGTGCTCGACGGCATTATTGAAACGGTTAGCCCCATGAGCGAACAGGTTCAATGTGGTGTTGGTATCCGAGGGGGGAGTGCTCAAATTGACACAGGAGAGCGCCAGGCCTCAGAAACCCTTGCCCTTGTTCTTCGCTCTGGCGCCTTACCACTTCAGCTTGAATTCGGTACCTTCCAACAGATCAGCCCATCCTTAGGTGCAGACTCCCTCCAAGCTGGCCTTGTCGCCGGGTTGATTGGTACCTTGCTTGTCGGTGTGTACCTGGTCATCCTGTACCGCGGCATCGGATTCTTTGGCATGTTTGAACTCGCGATGTTTGGGTTATGGATCTATGCCTTAATCACATTGCTCGGTGAGTACGTCGGGTTCACACTCACCCTGGCCGGTATCGCTGGTGTGATCGTGTCAATCGGTACGGCAGTAGACTCGTCGATTTTGTACCGTGAACGCTACCGAGATGAGCTACGCACCGGGCGGTCGATTCGTTCCGCAAGTGACCATGCATTCTTAGAGGCGTGGCGAACAAACTTAACGGGGTCAATTGTCAGTATTTTGGCCGCAGTTGTGCTCTATCTACTCGCTATCGGTGAGGTCCGAGGATTCGCGTTTACCTTAGGGCTCAGTGTGTTTGTTGACTTACTGATGTTCGGTACCTTCACCCAAGGCATGTTCGGTCTGCTCACCCGAAGCCCCCGAATTGCCCAAATGAAGATCATGGGGCTCCTTGGCGGGCTCACTGATGAACAGCGTGCAGTCATTGAACAACACCGAATCACGGCTGAACAAGAAGCAGCTAAACGGCGCGGGGTTCGACGTGCTGCTGCCGCTGCCGCTGCGACCGAATCAACGGCGAAGGAGGGTGATGATGCCTAAGTCATCTCAAGACGGGTTTATCAGGCGCCTTGTGACTGGGCGGACGGAAGTACCCGTCATTGCCTTTGCAAAAACGCTGATTATCGTGAGTACCATTTTCATGGTGCTCAGTGCCGGATCCCTGGCAGTTCGGGGCTTAAACCTCTCCATTGAGTTCACCGGTGGGTCTTCTTTCCAAGTTGAGGATGCGAAGAACGACTGGGAACCACGAATGATTGAAACAAAACTGTCGAGTTTGGGTATCCCGGATTCAATCGTCCAGGAAGTCAACGAGGGCACTGGTGCACTCGTTTCAACAACGGCCCTCACCGAGATCGAGGGTGTTGACGATGTTGAAGTTGCCAAGGAGATTGAAACAATTACCGGTGGAACGGTCTCAATCTCAACCGTTGGACCGTCATGGGGTGAAACGGTCACGCGGCAAGCGCTCGTAGCCCTTGTTGTCTTTATTTTGCTTACCGTAGGGTATTTGAGTTGGCGGTTTGAGTTCCGTATGGCTGCGGCCGCTATTTTGGCGCTTTTCCATGACATCCTTGTTGCCGTTGGGGTGTACTCCATTTTTCAATGGTCTGTTTCCCCTGCCACTATCACGGCCTTCCTCACCATCATGGGGTACAGCCTGTATGACACGGTCGTGGTATTTGACCGGGTCCGCGAAGTGGCCGAAGAACACACTGATGAACCAGATTGGCCAGCTATTGTCAATGAGGCCATTAATCACGTGTTAATCCGCTCAATTTCCATGTCGATCACCTCCCTACTGCCCGTCATCAGCCTGATCATCATTGGGTCCGGGCTCTTGGGTGCTACAACCTTGCTGGATTTGGCGGTTGCACTCGCCATCGGTATGGGCCTCGGCGTGTATTCCTCTATCGGGTTGGCGAGCCCCTTACTCGTTTGGTTTAAAACGGGACGGCTTGACCATACGAAGAAAGAAGTCCTTGAACACGCTGATGAAGTAGCGAACGAGACAACGACGTAGCCTTCTGAACGTAAGACCCGCCGCATTCGGCGGGTCTTGTCGTATCCGCTAGCGAACGGCTCCTGACATACCTGGCCAAATTGGCGAGTGAAAGGGGCTCGTTGGTCTTTTGACCTTGAAGGTAATGGTCTTCCTCGCCATATTTGAACTTGTATCGCCAGTTCAACAGCGATTACAGTCGCATTGCCTCGATGAAATGAGGTCGCAGGAGCAAGCGAAGCCGGTGTAAATCCGGCACTGTCTGCGCAACGGTAATTGCTCTACCTAGCAAGTAAGAGCATGAGTCCGGTCGCCTTGCTGTTGTGTAGCCATACCAAGTCCGCGACGGAAGGACTGGGCTGAACGGGCAATGTGTCAGGCCGGTTTCTTCCACCCTGTATGAGGAACCTATGACAACCCGCCATACCATTCAGTCCGCCACGGCATTTCTTGCCTGTGCACTCCTTGCCGCTGGGTGCTTCCAACAAAGTCCTGAACTATCAGCGAGCAGTACCGCAACGACAACACCTTCATCAGCAGCAAGTTCGCCTGATGAGGCATCACCTTCAGCAACCACAGCCCAAGCTGATGGTGGTGATACCGCTGACTGCATCGACCCAACCACATTTGATAGGAATAAGGATTACTTCCCTGACAAAGTTGAGTTTAAGGAAGCGAAACTGATTGAAGTTGAATACCACAACTTCTATAAGACAATCAGTATTACCAATCCCGACACCCAAGCCGTACAAAAAGCCGTACTGGTCAAGTGTGGCGCAGAACAACCAGATCTCGGACCTGACCTAGAAGAGGCAAAGGTCATCACGGTTCCTGCAACACGGATCATCACACCGTCAACAACTGAGATTTCAAATTTTGAACTACTCGATGCGCTTGACCATATAGGAGCAACAGGGGCTACGGAATATATTTCATCTACCAAAGCGCTGGAATATTTTAAAACTGCGAATACGCCCGCCATTGCCAATCCCAACGGGGATATCGATGTTGAACAAGCCCTTGCGGTAAAGCCGGATGTTACCTTGATGTCTGGCATGGCCAATGATGCCTACACGGCCATTGCAGCCGCTGACGTTCCTGTACTTGATGACAATGCATGGCTTGAAGCAACCCCACTGGGGCGTGCTGAATGGTTGAAGTTCTTCGCCGTATTGACCAATACAGAGGCAAAAGCTAATACGGAGTACAACCGTATCGAAACGGCCTACAACACGGTGAAAGAACAGGTTGCCAGTGAAGCCTCCAAACCAACCGTCTTGGCAGGTTCGGTCTATCAGGGGCAGTGGTATGTGCCGGGCAATGATAGTTATGTGGCTAAGTTCATTGAAGATGCCGGTGGGTCATATGTCATGAAATCAGCTCCTGGCGGTGGTTCTGAGCCAGTTGACTTTGAAAAGGTTGTGGCCGAAGGTGGGCAAGCCGACATCTGGATTAATGCTCAATCATCGGCTCCGGCGTGGGCAAGCACCGCCGACATCATTGCCGTTGATGCTCGCCTTGGTGAACTCAAAGCAGTCAAGGACGGAAAAGTCTTTAACCCGATGAAAAAGATTGGTCCTGGAGGTGGAAACGAATACTGGGAAACGGGTGTTATTCAACCCGACGTGGTGTTACACGACCTTGCAGCCGCTTTCCACCCGGATGCCTTTACTGATTACGAACCTGTGTACTACCTGAACGTAGGCAAGTGAGCACACCACACGTTGATGGGCATGCCCAGCATCTCCAGGTTGGGCATGCACCGTCGCTGCCACCTACAGAACGGTCATTCATCGGTCTTCGCTTTGGGGTGCTTGGATGCGTGTGGCTGATCGTTATCGTGATGGGTATCACGATTGGATCGGTCACCGTGTCCCTCTCCGATGCCTATAAGGTCATCTCTGGTGAAACGGTAGATGCCGTGGTGTACACGATTGTGCATGACATCCGCATACCAAGGACCATCACCGCTGTCGTTGTGGGTGCGGCGATTGGCGTGAGTGGACTGATCATGCAGACGCTCTTTCGCAACCCTCTAGCCGACCCGTATGTACTTGGTATTTCATCAGGAGGAAGTCTTGGTGTAGCCCTCGTCATTATGGGGTCAGGGGCGTTGAGCACCGCCTACGGTGCTGAATTCACTTCAAGTTTGGGATTGAGCGGTCAATTTGCCATTGTCATCGCTTCAGCGATTGGTTCCGGGGTGGTCATGGCTCTCGTCCTTGGGATCGGCCATATCATCCGCTCCTCAGCGGTGCTGCTCTTGCTTGGGGTCATGATTGGCTACTTTGTATCAGCATTTATCAGCGTATTGATTGCCTATGCTGAACCTGCGTTGGTAGCCCAATTCACCCGATGGGGGTTCGGGAGTTACACGGGGGTGACGTGGGACCGAATTGGGATTCTTGTTGGCATCATCTTGGTTGGGCTTGCAATCGCCTTTTCGTTAGCTAAACCGCTGAATGCATTATTACTGGGTGAACGGTATGCCCAAACAATGGGCATTGAGATGCGTACAATGCGGTGGGCGTTAATTGCTATTACCTCGATATTGGCAGGCGTCTCTAATGCATTTTGTGGTCCAATTGCTTTCATTGGTATCGCCGTTCCCCACGTCACCCGGGGTGTGATGGGTTCTTCGGATCATCGGGTGCTCATCCCTGGTTGCATATTGGGCGGTGGGGCAATGGCGTTACTTGCTGATGTGATCGCGCAACAGCCTGGGACAGGCGTACTCCCCATCAATGCCGTGAATGCGGCCTTCGGTGCGCCCATCGTCATCGTGATTTTGTTGCGGTGGTATCGGGGGATGGAGGATCGATGAATGCCCAGACGCCATCACCTCGTTTAGCCGATCAACAGCAAGGGGGAACTGGACTTAACCTCCAACACGTGGCGGTGGGGTATGACCGTGGGAAACGACGGGAACGAACAATTCTTCGTGACATTACTACGACTGTTTCCCAAGGTGACCTCATCGGGTTGGTCGGGCCAAATGGGGCGGGAAAATCGACACTATTACGCACGATCGCCGGTCTTCAACCACCCCTTGCCGGCTCGATCACGGTGGCAGGTTTTCAGGTCGGTTCAACCCCTAAACGAGTGATGGCTAAAGTACTTGCGGCGGTGTTAACGGATCGCTCTATCGGGGGACGGTTACGAGTCCATGAGGTGGTTGCATTGGGTCGGTATCCCCATAGCGGTTTGGGGGCACGCCTGGATGATCAAGACCGCGCGGTCATGGCCCGTGCACTCAATGCAGTTGGAGCGAGCGCGTTATGGAACCGTGATGTAACTGAACTATCTGATGGCCAACGCCAACGGGTATTGGTGGCGCGGGCACTTGCACAAGAGCCAATGGTGATGGTCCTAGATGAACCGACCGCATTTTTAGATCCACCCGGACGTATCGCTTTATTGGAGCTACTGCGGGAGGTCAGTACTGAACAGGCTATCGCCATGGTGGTGTGTACCCATGATGTTGACTTGATGTTGCATTACGCCGATCGGTTCTGGATTGCAGGACCTGGAGAGGTCGTACATATCGGTGACCCAGATACAACTGCGAGAGACGGCACCTTGGAAACGGCATTCCAGACCGATGGGGTGATATTTGACCATGAGCGTGCCCGCTTTATCTCTACTCGCATGGCACAAGCCTTGGATTCCTAATGGACTCGGCACTGGTACCCTCACGCACCCAGTTACCCCTAGTTACCCCTGTTGAGGTTTCGCCCATCCGGTACCTCGTACTCTGGCCGACTGCGGCGTGCGATTTGGATTGTGTGTATTGCTACCGGCGGGACCGGCGCGGTGGACGTATGGCGCTTGAAACTGCCGAACGCGCAGTCCAAACCGTGCTTGATGATGCCCAAGCGTCAGGAGCGCCGTTCCACATCCAACTTGCGGGTGGTGAACCGCTATTGGTGCCTGATGTTATTGACCGTGTGGTTGATTTGGTCTGCAGCGCGGGGTACTCACCCAAAACAATTGCGGTACAAACGAATGCCACCCGTATTGACGCGAATATGGCCGCACAGCTCCATGCTTGGGGTATCCAAGTTGGGGTCAGCCTTGATGGGCCACCATCGGTGCAAGACACAACACGGGGAAATGCCAAAGCGACATTTGGTGGCCTCATACACCTTGCTGCATTTGACGTACCAGTTCGTATTACGAGTGTTGTTTCATCGATAAATGCGCATCGCCTTGATGAACTTGTGGTGACCGCCGCATCCTTTGGCAATATCACCGGAATCGCCTTGGATTTAATTATTCCTTTGGGAAGTGCGGCTACACGACCTGATTTAATACCAAGTGCACGCGCTATTCGTTGCGGGATTTTTGAGATGTATTCAGCGCTTATGGCCCTCAATCGTGAGCGTCGTCAACCACTCATATGGCGAGAACTCGAAACAGTTCGTTTGGCCTTGCGCAAGCCATTGCGGTTGCCGTCTGATCATGATTCCCACATTCAACCAACACCGGTCAGCCGGTACTGTTTTGCGGTTACGGGTCAATGTATGGCTGTGAGTCCTAACGGAGCCGTCTATCCATGTTCACAAGCTGTTGGAGATCCAACCCGACAGGCAGGCACAATTGAGGCGATAGATCGTGAGGCACTTAAACAGTTCAACCGTGTTCCTCCACTGAGCGGGCCATGTACGCAGTGCGCACTCGCAGGACGGTGTCCTGGTGACTGTCCATCCCGCCTCGATGTGACTTCTCCAGACAACCAACACCCCTTGATGTGTGTGATCTACAACACCCTTGCACAGTTGGAAGGGGCGGAATGACGACAATCTGTTACTTTTCAACAACGGGAGGGTCCCTCCCACTTGTGAGTACAGTTGCTCATGAACTCCAGAAGAATGACGAACCGGTTACCGTCATTGCTCGGGGGATTGAACAGCTCACGACCCCGGAAGCGATCACCGCCTTTGCGCATGCCTGCGTAGATGCGGATATCACGATTCTCTGTTTACACGGTGGCTTGGGTAGTTTCCCAGGCTGGCCAACCTTGGCTGCTCTGCGCGAGGCACGAAGAGAGGCCGGTCAGTCTGTGGGCTGGTTACATATCCAACCGACCGACGGAGATCAAGATGCCACGGCTGCGGCGATGGCACATGGTGACGGTATCGAGGAACGGATTTGGCCGAAACTATCAGCCCTGTTGCGTCAGGGAGGCCTTGACAATATCCGTCATGTATTCCTCACGCTCCTTGCCCGGGTTCACGGCAATGAACTTCCGATTCCAGATCCAATGCCGATGCCGTTTCAAGGGATTAGTCATCCCCAACACGGGCTCTTTACCAACCTTGCAGACTATCTATCAGTGGTCGGCAGTGATAAACCACTGATCGGGATCATCTATCCACGGACCTTTTGGATTGACCGTAATACGGATATCGAATACGCCCTCGTTGAAGCCATCGAAGCCCGTGGGGCCATCGCGGTACCAATTTTCTGTTATCGCTGGGCTGATGCATCCTATGGAGGGTTGGCGTTCTCCGATGTGATTGACGCGTTTTGTCGGGTGGACGGCACATTGCGCCTTGATGTGATGATTGACCTTTTCGGCATGTCTATGACGATGATTGACCCTGGTCTGTCAACCGTATTTGCTGATCTTGACTTGCCAGTCCTCCATGCGATGACCAGTTATGGCACGTATGCACAATGGGCGCAAACAGCCCAAGGGCTAGGTGGGATGGACGTGAGCACACAAGCTGCCGGCCCAGAGTTTGATGGCGAGATCATTGCCGCATTTGTGGGGACACGCGAGATTGACCTAGTCGATCCCCTGACCGGGGCGATGCAGCCGCGCCGGGCACCCATCCCAGACCGGATTGCCGCGATGGCAAATCAAGCCCTAGCCTGGGCTCGACTACGTTACAAACCAAATCATGAAAAGAAGATTGCGATTATCTTCCATCACAATCCACCCCGTGATGACAAGATCGGGTGCGCATTTGGATTAGATAGTTTTGAATCAATCCGCCGCCTCCTCCTTGCCCTTGACCACGACGGGTATGACGTGGGTGAACCGTTTGCGTACGGAGACGAGATCATCGAGGCGATTCGTGATGGATTAACCGGTGACCAGCGGTTTCTTGACGCTGAACAAATGCATATCAACGCTCAAATCCACGGTGATGTGGCCGCCTTTCAGCCAATGGTTGACGGGCTCCCTCAGGTTGTTCAAACGGAGATGGAACGTAACTGGGGATCATTTCCTGGAGACCTATTTGTCTACCATGATCAGTTTTCCTTTCCAGGAGTGACACGGGGCAATGTCTACCTGACGATTCAGCCACCACGGGGAGCTTTTGAAGCGATCACCGATGGTCGTATGCACGATGACTCCTTACCACCTCCCCACCACTATCTAGCCCACTACCGATATATCCGTGATCACTTTGGAGCCGATGCGGTTATCCATGTCGGTACCCATGGCACGTTGGAATGGTTACCAGGTAAGGGACTCGGGTTGAGTGAATCGTGTTACCCCGAACTGGTCTTGACCCATCTGCCCAATATCTATCCCTACATCATCAACAATCCTGGTGAAGGCACCCAAGCGAAACGCCGCAGTGCCGCGGTCATTATTGACCATCTGACACCGCCGATGCGTCCATCTGGGCTGTATGACGAACTTGCCGAGATTGAACGGATAGTCCGTGACTATAGCCAGGCTGTTGCCGTGGATACCGAGCGTGCCAGGGCGGTGGCGCGCCAGCTCTGGGATGCTGTCGTGCGCGCCGATTTGCAGGTCGATCTGGAGTTGACCCAAGCACAAGCTGAAGCTGACCCTGACGGGATTGTTGACCAGGTGAATCACCACCTCATGCACCTAAGTGAGAATGTCATTGCCGATGGGCTCCACGTCCTTGGTTCGGTTGTGGCTGATGGTGGCACGACACTACAAGAACACCAACCGGATACGGGCACTGAACGGGCCCGTCTAGCCACATTCTTGACACAACTCACCCGTATCCCAAATGGGGATATTCCAGGTCTGCGTGATGCCATTTTGGAAGCCTGGGGAACCTCATTGTCGGCTGCCCATCATGCAGGTACACAACCGATCTTTAAGGACGGGCGTATCGGCAGTCAGGTCATTGAGGATGCTCAGCAGACTGCAGAAACCTTGATGGACATGGTTGTGGCGTGGGCACAGAACGGTCGGTTAGAACCAGAAGATGCCAAAACGAATGCCTGTGATATCACCAAAGCGGTACTTGGGTTCTTTGATGCGCAGGTATGTACGGTTGTCCATTTTGTGATCACGGAGTTACTTTGGCGCTTAGACCATACCAAAGATGAAATCACAGCAACGCTGAACGCTTTGGCAGGCCGATTTGTATTGGCCGGGCCAAGCGGAGCACCCACCCGTGGCAATGCACTGATCCTGCCAACTGGTCGGAACTTTTATTCCATTGACCCCCTAACAATGCCCACCCCGGCAGCGTGGGAAGAAGGGGTCACCTTAGCTGAACAGCTTTTGGCAAACCATGCGGCTGCCCACCCCGATGACCCCTACCCGCACAATGTGGGTCTTGTCGTTTGGGGTTCAGCCAATATGCGCACGGGTGGAACTGATATCGCTGAAATCCTGTACCTCTACGGCCTGCGGCCTCAATGGGCTGCGAGTGGACATGTACAAGGTCTTGAGATTATTCCCATCAGTGAGCTTGGCCGTCCCCGTATTGATGCGACGCCGCGAGTATCTGGCTTTTTCCGTGATGCATTTCCAAATCTTGTTGACTTGATAGATAAAGCGGCCCGTATGGTTGCTGCGCTTGAAGAACCCGAGGAACAAAATCGCTTGCGGGCACATGTCCTTGAAGACGTCAAGCTGCTCACCGCACGTGGCTTGTCCGTGGATGACGCGATGCGCAGTGCCACCTTGCGGGTGTTTGGCTGTCAGCCTGGCAATTACGGAGTGGGGATCGAAGCACTTATCGAGACCGGTCAGTGGGAAACGCAGGCCGACCTGGCTGAAACGTTTATCGCCGATTCGGCTTATGCCTACGGTGAAGGCGTGTTCGGTCAAGCCGATACCGAACGCTACGAACGCCGCTTAGCCACGATGGATGTCGTCACCAAAAATGAGGACACCCGTGAATATGACATGTTGAGTTGTACCGATTTCTACAACGAATTTGGTGGCCTTATTGCTGCTACAACCCATGTGCGTGGCGTGAAGCCAGACGCGTATGTCGGTGATATGGCCGATCCGCGTCGTATTCAAACCCGAACCGGTACGGAGGAGGCACGACTAATTATCCGGTCACGTGTATTGAACCCTGCTTGGATAACCGGCCTCCAACGCCATGGATATAAAGGAGCCGGAGACTTATCCAAAGTGCTCGACATTTTGATTGGTTGGGATGCGCTTGCCGATGTCGTTGACGATACGTTGTGGCGGCAGGTTGCTGAGCGCTATGCCTTTGACCCCAATATGCAAGCATTTTTTACTGAACATAATCCTCATGCGTTGTACAACATAACCAATAAGCTGATTGATGCTGCGGAGCGAGGGATCTGGTCAGCACCCCAAGATGCTATTGACCGACTCAACGATATTCGTGACACCGTTGAGGGTGACATCGAAGCCCTCATGGATGATGATGCGCCAAGTTCGACACCCCTCTCCTCATCGGGTGGGATAGATCTCCGAACACTTGGACTGAGTCGTGAATAACCCGTCTACTCGGCGGTATCTGCCAGTCAGTGCCATCGTTGGTCATGAGGCGGTCATTCTGGCCCTGCAATTATTGGCCATCGAACCGCGGATTGGTGGGCTGCTCCTGGACGGGGAAAAAGGAACGGCGAAATCTACTGTCATCCGTTCTGCCGCGGCGCTATTTATGGATGGGCCGGTGTATACGATTCCGCTCAATATTACGGAAGATCGTCTTGTCGGCGGGGTCGATCTTGAACCCACCATGGCTACTGGTCGGGTACATTCAACGCAGGGGCTGATGGCACAAGCGGACGGGGGGTTGATCTATGTTGATGAGATTAATCTGTTGGCTGACCATCTGGTCGACTTGCTTATCACTACGGCTGGACAAGGGGTTGTGCACGTCCATCGGGACCGTATTAGTCGAATTGATCCAGCCGCATTTGTCCTCGTTGGGTCGATGAATCCCGAAGAAGGGGCGTTACGACCACAGTTACTTGACCGCTTTGGGCTGAGCGTTTCGGTCCACCAATTGCGTGATATTGCACAACGCGTAAACGTGATGAAAACCCAACAGGCATTTGACCGTGACCCTGATGCGGTTATTGCAGCCCACATAGCTGATGACTTGGCGTTACGAGAACAGGTTAACCGTGGCCGGCATTTCCTTGCCCAGACTCGGATATCTACAACAGTCACCGCCTTTATCACTCAACTGTGTATGAATGCACGGGTTGCCGGTCATCGTGGCGATGTGGTCATGGCCATGGCCGCCAGAGCTCACGCGGCGCGAGATGGTCGATGGCGTGTCACCGAGGATGACGTGATGGCGATAGCAGAACTCGTTTTGGCTCATCGTCGTCGGGATATGACTGATCAAGGCCAACCGCATACCAATAGCCCATTTGATGGTAGCCCCCCTGAATCTAGGCAAACTCGTCATGATCCCCAAATGAGTGATCATGGTTCCACAACGGATCGGCGAGACCAGCCAGGTACCACCCCAGATGATGCCCCCGGCGGACAAGAACCTGACGAAGAGTCGGATGGTCAAGCGGAAGATGATACTGAGGAGTCATCATCACCGCCGACACCGTCTGCCCCGTCTCAGAACGATGAAGATAGCGACCCGATTCGCTATGAAGGTAGCGATATTGATGTTGAACCTCTTGATGGGCAAGACCAGGGCGGCACAGATAGTCCATCTCCAATAGGTGCACCGTTTGCGGTAAAACCCATCACATTGAACCGTGACCGAACCCACCGACAGCAAGCTGGACGACGGTTTCATTCACGGACACGTAGTGTGCAAGGGAGAAAAATCTATAGCGAACGAACTGATCAGATTGCTGATCTCTCACTCATTGACACCCTTTTAGCCGCTATCCCGTATCAATACGATCGCCGGTTACAACGGCCAATACCAGGGCCGCGTATCTTGATTGAGCATGAGGATTGGCGCCGTGTGATTCGACAACGCAAGGTGGGGGCTTGTGTACTGTTTGTGGTAGATGCCAGTGGATCGATGGGCGCAAAGGCACGCATGGTAGCCAGTAAAGGGGCTGTACTCAGTTTGCTCCTTGATGCGTATGTCCGTCGCGACCAGGTTGGGTTAATTGCATTTCGACGTTCGGGTGCAGAAGTTGTATTGCCCTTGACCCACGCCATTGAGCGGGCTACCCGCGCGCTTGAACTACTCCCCACCGGTGGGCGAACCCCGCTGATAGCCGGGTTGGCCAAAGCCCAGGAGGTGATCCGCGTTGCTCGGCAAAAAGAGCCAACGGTACGACCGTTGGTGATCGTCATAACTGATGGCCGTGCAAATGTTGGGCATGAAGGGCAAACCGGTGCTGGAGTACGTGAACAGACGCTTGCCTTTGCTCGGTCGCTCAGTCAAGATGAGTCGGTGACCTGGGTCGTTGTTGACTCAAGTGACACTCGGGGTCGGTCACCTGGTCGAGCCAAGGACCTTGCTGAAGCCCTCAACGGGGCGTACTACTCATTTACGATGCTAAATCGTGATGACTTAGTAACCGTAACTCATACTGAACTAGCCCATGAAGAACGCTAAGAAAGGTTCTGTTGTGTCCCTGCCTATGTATCCCTTTTCGGCCATCGTCGGCCAAGAAGAAATGAAGCTGGGGTTGATTCTCAGCGTCCTATCACCACAGCTCTCAGGGATTCTGATTCGTGGGGAAAAAGGTACAGCGAAATCAACTGCAGTTCGAGGGCTTGCTGCATTACTCCCAGACCAGATCGAAATTGGGCATACCGCCTTTCACCTGACCGAAGAAGAGTATCTCCAGTACGGGGCTGCATTGAACCTTGATGCAGACTTGACGCCGGTTTCCGTATCCTGTCGGGTGGTTGACCTGCCGGTGGGTTCTACCGAAGACCGGGTATGTGGCACGATTGATGTACAAGCAGCCATTCAAGAAGGTAAGAAACAATTCGAGCCCGGCATCTTAGCTAGTGCTCATCGTGCGTTGCTCTATGTTGACGAAGTGAACCTCCTTGATGATCACATCGTTGATGTCCTGCTAGATGCGGCTGCGATGGGGGTGCATACCGTTGAACGTGAAGGTATCTCGGTAACCCATCCAGCACGATTTTCACTTATTGGCACGATGAACCCCGAGGAAGGAGAGTTGCGTCCACAGCTCTTGGATCGGTTTGGCATGTGTGTAACCGTTACCGGTGAACATGACCCTGCCTTGCGTGTTGAGGTGATTGAACGCCGTATGGCGTTCGAAGACAACCCCGACCAATTCATCGCTCAATGGGAAGAAGATGACAACGCCCTCAGCGAACAAATTGCTGATGCCAAGGCGCGTATCGCAGATGTGGTGGTTGAGCATGTCACCTTGGAAATGATTGCGAAAACCAGTTTGGATGCCAACGTTGACGGTCATCGTGCAGATTTAATGATGATGCGTGCCGCAATCGCAATTGCGGCTTGGCTTGGCCACCCTAAGGTTGAAGAAACTGATTTACACCAAGCCGCGCGCCTCGTATTACCACACCGAATCCGCCGTACACCTCTTGAGATGGTTGCAACGTAGCGAAGAGTCACCAGGCGTTGTGAGCCATCGGCTGTACAGGGAGACTTGGGTTTTGCTCAGGTACGGTCAATGCGCTTGGCTTGCTCCCAATCCCACCGTTGTTCCCACCCTAGTGCCACAGCGGTGGGTACGAGTACAGCCGGATCTAATCCGATCTTGGTCATGGTAGCGGCTATATCCGTACCATCTGCACGGTCAGTGCACACCGCCATAGCGATTTGGGTGCCTAGTCGTGCTGCGAGCTCCTTGCCCGCAGAGTGTGAGAGAATGCCCGTTCGTACCTGGTCGGCCACGGTGGCAAGAGCAGCACTCAGCCCAACAACGACTTGGTCGTGAATCATGGCATGCACATTCTCTTCGAGATGGCGCAACAGATGGTCAGGCAAATAGGGGGCAGCTTCTGTAATGAAACGTTCTTGGTTTAGCCCAAAACGTGATAGCTGGGCTAAGACACTGCACCGTGACATGGGTGTCATGCCATTTTGCTGGCGTAGCGCATCACGGACCGCAGCCATGACGACTTGCCCAAGCATTTCGCCCATCACTACATGATGGCCAACCCCGGAGATAAAGTGGGGGCCTTCCGTGGGGGCACTAATGATGATTTGGTCGGTACCCGTGCCAGTTGCCGGGGTAGGAGAATAGAGCGACCCGACGGCAAATTCTGTTAACACAGCCGACTTGGCTTCAGTTGCGGTGATAATTGCCCGTCCAAACGCAGTGGGTTTGAGCGGAGCAGATAGGAACACCATGATATTGATCGTGCCCGATCCCTGAGATGGAGGGCAGTCATCGGTTGTTGGTGAGGTGCGATGATGCGCTGACATAGTGGCGCTATCAGGGCGTGGCCAGTAATCGCCATCGAGCTCCACCCAGGTTGTAGGGTCACCAGCCCGTCCAGCATTCCCTTCAACCCCTGCGGTGGCAACGGCAATGACCCCCACCGGTGGGCAACGATCATCTTCATACCACCGTTCCGCAAGTCCATAACAGCGCATTGAGGCTGCCGTTCCCATCGTCATTACTTGAGTCGGTTCGAGGTGAAACCGTTGTGCAAGCTGGGCGGCGTCAGCTTTAATTTGCATGATGGTTGGGTGGTAGGAGTTGCCGGTTGCTTCACTTGTTTGCATATTCATCACGCCAACCAAATCTGGGCGCATGCCAGAGTGAAACATCGCTGAACCCAAAACCGTATGGGGCTGTTCGAATATGGCGGTAATCGCGCGATCTTGGCGTTCGATACGGAGGCCGTGAGTCCACTGGCCGAGCAACTCATTGATCGTCATAGGTTCAGTGTAAGGAATGGCCGCGTGGTATATGCAATATCTGAACGCCTAATGGTTTAGAAAGGCAGGAACGACCGCTGTCAACAGCGGTCGTTCCTGGGGGAGTCGCCTCGTAGCGAGGCAAACACTATTTAGATGGGGCGCACATTCTGCGCTTCGTCACCTTTACGGCCCTTGCCGATTTCAAACTCAACCGCCTGGTCTTCGTTTAATGTACGGAACCCAGACATATCAATCTGTGAGAAGTGTACGAAAATATCTTCACCACCCTGATCGGGAGCGATGAAACCAAAACCTTTTTCGGCGTTGAAAAACTTAACTTTGCCAGTTGCCACGGGCCTATCTCATTTCATTGTATTCGGTAACCACGCTGATTGTGATCACACTATTTCCACGTGCTTTTCCGAATCAACGAAAAGTTACGCAACCGTAAGTATACACGGTTTTGTTAGGAATACCTAAAAGAGGAGAAGACGTATATATTGGGTAGGCTTAATTCCTCATGATTTAGGAGGGACATGCCACCAACTCAGCCTCGCCGTTCCCGCTTGCGGCCGATGCAACGTGGGGTTCGAGCCATCATGAACGCGGTCGGTGGAGATCGTGACCGAATTCCCGAGCGCATTGTTGATCTCGTTGCCACGCTTAACCGTACGAATCCAACGATAAATATGGAGATGGTCGTTGATGCGTACAAGTTGGCCGAACATGCCCACGCCGGTCAGTTCCGGCGATCCGGTGAACCGTACATTATTCACCCCATCGGGGTAACTCAGATTTTGGCAGACCTTGGTGCCGATACTGAAACAATTGTGGCTGCCCTATTGCACGATGTGGTTGAGGATACGCCTGTCACCCGTGAACAAATTGCCAACCGTTTCGGTGATCACGTTGGGCTACTCGTTGACGGAGTCACCAAGATAGAAAAGATGGCCGCACGTTCTGCCAGTGAACGTGAAGCGGAGAGCTTACGCAAAATGATCCTGGCTATTGCTGAGGATTTGCGTGTGGTGTTAATCAAGATTGCAGATCGCATGCATAACATGCGCACCATCCATCACATGCCTCGGCATAAGCAGGCGATCAAAGCCCGTGAGACGCTAACCATTTATGCCCCCCTTGCGCATCGGTTGGGGATGCAGCGGTTTAAATGGGAACTCGAAGACATGAGTTTTCAGTGCTTACATCCCGAACGCTATGAAGAGATACGGCGCATGGTCGCAGAGCGCCAGCTTGACAATGATTCCTATATTGATCAGATCATTTTCAAGCTGACGGACATGCTCAATAGTGTGCATATGAATTCAAAGGTCTCTGGCCGTCAAAAACACCTGTGGAGCATCTACGAAAAGATGACCTATCAGGGCAAGGACTTTGACGATATTCAGGACTTGATTGGTGTCCGTGTCATTGTGGATTCAGTCATTGATTGTTATAGCGTGCTTGGGCTTGTGCACCAGGCCTGGACCCCCATTGATGGGCGGTTCAAGGACTACATCGCTATGCCTAAGTACAACCAGTATCAGTCGATTCACACAACGGTAATGGGGCCTGGCGGGCGGTTAATTGAAGTACAAATCCGCACTGAGGCTATGCATTACACCGCAGAGTTTGGGGTTGCGGCGCATTGGCAATATAAAGCGAAAGCCCGTCAAGGTGAACGAGAACGGCCGTGGCTCAACGACCTTGTTGAAAGCCAAGTAAACCTGGGCGATTCTGAGTTCACCCGTGCGGTACAGATGGATCTGTATGCCGATGAGGTGTATGTCTTTACACCACAGGGCGATATTCGCCAGCTCCCACTTGGCTCAACACCAGTAGATTTTGCCTTTGCCGTACATACCGAAATTGGGTATCGCACCGTTGGCGCAAAGGTTGATGGGCGGCTTGTGCCATTGGATTACAAGCTGGTCAATGGTGAAACCGTCGAGATTTTAACGGATAAAGGTCCGAACGCTGGCCCCAGCCAAGGTTGGTTAGAGTTCGTCGGCTCATCGCGGGCACGGTCAAAGATCAAGGCCTGGTTTAGCCGCGAACGCCGTGAAGACGCGATTGAAAAAGGGAAAGAAGACGTTCGTCGAGAACTGGCACGAACCGGAGCTGGGTGGAAACAACTCCTCGCCAGTGATCTCTTGGCACGGGTCGTAGAAGAACACAACTATGACAACGAAGACGCGCTCTATCGTGCCGTAGGCGATGGGCATATCAGCGGTCAGAACGTGGCGTCACGCATGGTGGACCTTGCGCGCATGGAACGTACCCCAGGCGTGGAGGCCGATGAAGAACTCTCGATGGTTGTCGCGCCGGTCCAACGCAGAGCCGAGCAGCACCGCAAAGATGCGGTCCTTGTGAACGGCGACGCAGACGTGATGGTGTCACTTGCGAAGTGTTGTGCTCCAGTGCCCGGTGATCCGATTATCGGATTTATTACGCGTGGGCGCGGAGTGAGTGTGCACCATGAGGAATGCCCGAATGCAGAAGCCCTGCAGTCACAGCCTGAACGATTGATTGATGTGCAGTGGAATAGTACCCAAGGGGATACAGGTACCTTTGAAGTGAGTCTCGAACTTCAAGCCATATCACGACCAGCGCTATTGCGTGATATCACTCAATTACTTGCTGAAATAAAGGCCCCACTTGTTGCTATTCGGTCTGAAACCCGTAATAACGCGACCGTGTGGATTCATCTTGTACTCGAATTGGCTGGACATGACCATCTTGAACATGCGCTTCGAAGCCTAAAACGGATACAAGGTGTGTATTCGGCAGTACGGTCTGCCCCTGGTTCAGTGTAGGAGGAGCCATGGTTGAACCCTTTATTGATGTTCTATGTCTCGGAATGTGGCAAACCAATTGTTACGTTGTAGGAGACCGAACCACAGGACACTGTGCCATTATCGATCCTGGTCAGGGCGGTAGTGAAGCGCTGCCTGCCTTGGTTGAAGAAAAAGGGTATCACGTTGAAGCGTTACTCCTTACCCACGGCCACCTGGATCACACCTGGAGTGCCCCTGATCTTGCACGTCTCTGGCCGACAGTACCAATTCGCCTTCACAAAGCGGATACTTGGATGTGGGAAGACCCAACCGCAGGTATGGGAACACCCAAAGAAACCTTGATGCAGTTGGGATTGGCGTGGGATATTTCAGGTCTTGGTGACCAACTAGAAACATATACTGACCGTTCCACGATGACGCTTGCTGGGATTGCATTTACCGTCATGCATACCCCAGGGCATACGCCAGGGTCGAGTGTGTTCATTGCTGACGCCCTCGGAGAAGAAGGGGTGGTCTTTGCTGGCGACCTAATCTTCAAAGGGTCGATTGGGCGAACCGATTTACCAGGAGGTGATGATGCACAGATGCAACAATCACTACGGCTCATGATGCAAACCCAACCCGATGATCGCATTATCGCACCTGGTCATGGTGAGGTTACATCTATGGGGCAAGAACGTAGAATTAACCCGTTCTTACGTCAATATGCATCATCTCCACGCTTACGATAACTGATAAAAGTTAAGTCACCTTTAGTAATCTGCTAGAGTGGTCTTGCGTATGGCGTGTTCACCAGAAGAATTGATAGCAACGATCGCTCAGCGCACCAGCGGTCAACGCTTCGGTGAACGGGCACCAAGTGATCAAGAATTACAGGCACTGGTTCCGCTGTTGTGCCAAGTGGCTAACCACATGAACCTAGACTGCTGGCGAATGCACACCGTGCGCGGTGACGCGCGCGTTGACCTTGGGCATGCCTTTAATGAGGCTGATGGCGTGGTCTCAGATCAACCCAGTGAAAAGCCGTTGCGAGCGCCACTCCTCATTGCGATTGTGTTTAGCCCCGTTCCACATGATCGGGTTCCACGCTGGGAACAAATGGCAACGGCGACGGGTGCCGCACATTTTCTTAATTTGGGTCTGTGGGCAACCGGTTGGGGGTCCGTGTGGCGGACAGGACCTTGGATTTCTACTGAGCCAGTAAGGACCTTCCATCGTCTTGAACCGCATGAAGAACTCCTAGGCTGGTTGTATGTGGGCAACCTTGACCAGGCACCAAGGGAACGTTCTGGGCTGCCTCAACCGGCTACAGCACTGATCTCTCCGCTTAGCGAATAGTCTTCCTGTTTTTCAAGTCGGGCAAAGGCAAGCAGATCTTCATGGATTGAAGTAGGTAAGGCTGACCTAAATCCTATCGGGTAAGGTGTGTTCCTTACCCGATGGAAAGGCAGTGCATGGCAGTCGATACGAAGGCTTTTTTGGAGACCTTGGCCCAACGGCGGAGCTGTAAAGACGTAGGTGATAAGGCGCCTACCGATGACGAACTAAACGCGCTATTACCTGCCGTTGTCCAGGTTGCCAATCACGGCAAACTCAACTGTTGGCGTATGCACACAATCCGTGGAAAGGACCGCCATGCCCTCGGTATCGCCTTCAATAAGGCAGCAGGTAAAAAAGGGAAGAAACCACATAAGAAAGCCTTAAGCGCACCGCTCCTCATTGCGATTATCGCGAGTCCCAAGACCAAAGGGGGAGTGCCCGCGTGGGAACAGATGGCAACCGCAACCGGGGCTGCCTTTTTTATGGCTACCGCCCTCTGGGCCAGCGGTTGGGGTGTGGTCTGGCGGTCAGGGAGTTGGACCTCCGCTAAAGAAGTTAAACGATTCCATGGGCTGAAAAAGGGTGAACAGTTGCTTGGGTGGTTGTATGTAGGTAATCCCAAAAAGAAACGCAAGCTGTATACAAATAAGGTGCGCAAGATACAACCGGATTTGATCTCTCCCTTGCCCTGAATCGAGTTGAACAGGTATTCCGCATACAACAAGTACATGCGAATCATTTACATATCATGGGGCCATGTCTCATCCTGAGTTTGTAATTAGCCCAATGGAACCGTCTGATGTACCAGCCCTTCAAGCGCTGATTATGCGAGGTATTGAAGAAGATTTCGGATGGTCCTATAACCCTGATTGGCATTGGGATGTTGACCACTTGGCTACCGTCTACACCGGAACCAACATGCTCCTCGTAGCCAAGGTTGGTGACCAGGTGGTTGGATGCGGCGGTATCCGGATGGGGGCACCACTCACGATCGATGGGTACGTTGAGAAAGATGACCCGGAGGTGGCACAGATCACCCGACTCTCAGTACTAAAAGAGTGGCGCCGTCACGGTATTGCCCGTGCGATTGTGCAAGAGCTAATTGAGTGGGCAAAGGCAGCCCCGTCGGTTACACACCTCTATCTCCACACCCATGACACGCACGATGCGGCGATCCCATTTTGGGAATCTACAGGTGCTCGAGTCATCAAAGATGATCGGCCCCATGACCCCGTCTGGCGAACAGTGCACTATCTGTTTGACCCCGAGCTCATCACCAGCCAGTGATGGCAGCCAGTCATTTGGTGTATTCGCTATATCAATCCTTAATGGACAGGTCTACTGAGGCTCTAGTGCGCTAGGCTCAGCTGAGAATCAGTTGCCACAAGAGAATGGGAATGCGGTGAAGCGCCATTACAAACCTGTGGTGGTCACAGCGTGGTCATACCCACAACTGCCAGACACCCCATGTCTGGGAAGGCGTGATTGATCGACAGCCTCGTACCCGGTGTCCGGCTGATTCTTCTCAGGTTTCACGTCCCAATTGGGACCCTATCGTGAAGAGGATTGCTATGTCGTCATTCGCCAAAACACTTAGTTTGTGGGTGCTTTCCACTGGTTTGGCTGCCCTTACCCTCACCGGCTGTGGCCAGGCCCAACCTAATCCATCAGATTCCTCAGCTACGCAATCATCGGCTTCACCCAGTGCTGAAGCGACCTCAAGTGCAAGTGTTGCCTCAACAACCAGTGAAGCCAGTAGTGGCCCCATCACCCTCACCAACTGTGGCAATGAAATCACCTACGATGGCCAAGTTTCACATATCGTGGCAACCAGTAATTCAGCCAATGTCGGGACCTTGCTACGTATTGGTGCCGCAGACAAATTAGCGGCAGCGACCTTGCGCAAAGATAATGATGATGTATTGACAGCCCTCTATGGGCCAGGCATAGAGAACGTACCACGTCTAGAAAACCCAATTTCGATGGAGATGATTGTCTCCACAAACCCTGACCTCTTGATTGGTTCCTTTAGCGGTCTCTTTTCCGGCTCGTCAGGGGTGACGGTTGAAGCGGCTAATGACAACGGTGTTCCAACGTACATTATCAGCGATTCATGCCGACAAGATCCCGCCGCAGGCAGTGCCTCAAAACTTGGCACCATGGACCCTTGGGATGCGGTGCGCTCAGATATTGAGAATTATGGCAAGCTCACGGGCAATACCGATGAGGCTGCGAAGGCCCTTGAGGAGTTCAACGCTCGGTTGGACGAACTGAAGAATGCGCCCCAGCCAGAGAAGAAGCCGAAGATTCTACTCTTTGATAGCGGTACCGATGAGCTCTATACCTCAGGACATAATGGCCCGCCTCAAGGCATCATTGATGTAGCTGGCGGTATTAACGTCTTTGAAGACCAGGACACGACCTGGTTTAAAGCGAGTTGGGAAGCCGTCGCAACCACTGAACCTGATGTGATTGTGGTACTGGATTATCGCAAGGGCGATGCCGATGAGATTCCTAACAAAATCAAGACAATTCAAACTCAACCGGCATTAGCTAACCTTGATGTGGTCAAAGAAAACCGCATCATTGTGTTGCCTCTTGTCCTCTTCACCAGTGGCTATCCAAATATCGAAGCCGCCGTTCAAGTACGTAAGGGACTTGAGGACCTTGGCCTTGTTCCAGCAAGTGACCTTAACGCGGCCATGCCAGCGTCATTTGGGTACGGTGCCCAACAAGCTCAGTAACGAGTAGGTTCTGACTGGTCCATGGCGATGACACCGTCCCGGCCATCTGGTCATCAGATGGCCATACGTCGACTTCCCGTTCTGCCCTTAGTGATTGGGCTATTGATCCTGCTTATCGTGAGCGCGATTTTAGCCACCGGCTTCGGCCCAAGCCCCATCCCACCAGACACGGTTCTAGATGTGCTGCGATTCAACCTCACTGGTCAAGGTGAGGTGCCACCAACGGCACAAACAATCGTATGGAATATCCGTGCACCACGCGTATTACTGGGCTGCTCGGTGGGGGCTGGACTCGCCGTTGCCGGCACCGTGATTCAAACCCTGGTTCGCAACCCGCTCGCGGACCCTTACCTCCTTGGGATTTCTTCGGGTGCCAGCGTTGGGGCAACTGCAGTGATCACCTTGGGGCTGTTCACATCCCTTGGCAGCATTGCCCTCACCGCCGGTTCACTTGTCGGAGCACTCGGAGCGGCAACCGTGGTCTTTGGGGTGGCCATGGCCCAAGGCGGGTTGACCCCGCTTCGTCTCGTGCTTACAGGCACAGTATTAAGTTCCGCATTTTCAGCGATCGCAAGTTTCCTTGTCTTCCGGAGCCAAGAACCCCAAGCGGCGCAATCGGTACTGTTTTGGCTCCTTGGCAGTCTTACAAGAGCTAAGTGGGGACAATTGGCATTCCCCTTCATCGTGGTGACGGTGTCATTTCTCCTCTTGATGGCCATAAGCGGCTGGCTTGATGCCCTCGCCAATGGTCCCGATGTGGCCACCAGCCTTGGTGTTCCAGTACGCGGTGTACGCAATGGTATTTTTGTACTCCAAGCGGGTCTGGTTGGTGTCCTTGTCGCCGTTTCTGGTGGGATCGGGTTTGTGGGATTGATTGTGCCCCACTTGGCACGCCTGATGGTGGGTGCTCGGCACAAAGTCGTCTTGCCCGTTGCAATGTTAACCGGCTCACTCTTTCTTGTTTGGGTTGATGTAGCCGCCCGTATCATGGCTCCGCCGATGGAAGTGCCATTGGGTGTGGTCACTGGCCTCGTCGGTGCTCCGGTCTTTTTGATATTGCTGGGGCGGCGTCACTATCACTTTGGAGGTGCAAGCTGATGACCGAGATTGCGCTCCAAGCAACCAATCTTGATTGTGCCATCGGGAAACAGGTTATTTTGAATGGCATCAACCTTGAGATTCCCCGAGGGCAGATGGTTGCCCTGGTTGGCCCGAATGGGGCAGGAAAATCTACCCTGTTGCGTACCCTGGCTGGAATCATTCCCATACCTTCAGGATCTGTTCGTATTCAAGGGCGAGCCTTGCAGCGTCTGTCACCACGCCAGCGCGCCCGGCGCATGGCCATGGTGGGGCAAAACGAAGAACCCCCGGCAGACCTCACGGTTGCCGAAGTTGTGGCCTTGGGGTTGCTTCCGCATCGTCCACCATGGACGGGGGGTAATGCCTCTGAATATGAGACGGTATTGGCAGTCTTAGAGCAAGTCCAGATGCGTGCGTATGCTGACCGCGGGTTCCACCAGCTTTCTGGTGGTGAACAGCGTCGTGTCCTTCTTGCTCGCGGGATTGCACAGCAAACGGAGTTGCTCTTTTTAGATGAACCAACAAACCATTTAGATGTCCGCCACCAACACACCTTGCTAACCATGGTGCGCGAGTTGGGCCAGACGATTGTTGCGGCAATGCATGACCTCGATCTTGCCGCCCTCTACTTTGACCAGGTGGTTGTTGTTCATGAGGGGCGCCTGGTAGCCATGGGCACCCCAGAAATGGTGCTCAGCCCAGAACGACTCCGTGAGGTATTTGGGATCTCGGCTGCACATGTGACGGACCCCATAACGGGTGATCGACGCATTCTTTTTAGCTATCAGTCCTCTGACACCACTGAGAACTCTAACCCGTCCACAGCGCCAGGGGGCGTGTTGTAGCGGGTTGGTATGTCTGCTATCGGCGCTGGTCACCACCACCAACGCCGATGGACTAGTTCGTGGGTTCTGACTCTGGGAAGGGGAAAAACGAGAAGGCGATGGCTGAACAAATCGGGAACACCATGCATCCAATCCAAGGGATGACCGACAAGAGCGACGGCTCGGTGGTGTACTCGAGTAGTGAACCGGTGATGGTTGAACTCACCAGAACTCCGATACCGCCCATGGTGCCAACGACCCCCATGTGTGTGGCGACGTGCCGTTCACGCGCAAGGACGGCGGTGAGGTCACGGGTCATTGGGGCACTGAGCATGAACCCTATGTGGAGCAAAATCACCATTGCGATTGCAGGTAGTGCCTGAAACCATTCTCCGTGCCCAGCAAAAGGCGATACGGCCAGCAAGGGAAGAAAGGCAGCAGCCATAATGACATAGGCTCGTACAAGCGTGGTGCGGAATCCTTTGGCAATCGCCAAACGGGCTAAAGGCATCTGGCCAAGAATGGAAATAATGGAGGCCAGCCCGAAATACCACGCAATTAACCCGCCGGGCATTCCTTGACGGCTGATATCAGCCGGTAGGGCGAGATAGAGCTGATTGTATGTGATGAGAAAACTGGCATTGATGACAGCGAAGATGATAAATGCACGATTAGCCGTAATGGCACGGATACTGTCGAGGGGGTTTGAGTATTCCAGTCCCTCAATGTGCCGCGGCAACTTGAGGGCAAGTAATACAAACATCACGAAAAAAGCACCACAAGCGATCGTACACACGAGGGGGAATGGCACCCCAAAGAGGATTGCACCTAAGCCAGGTCCAACAACTGAACCCATCTGGCTGAATACCGCGTAGATACCCCAGGTTTCTTTCCGTGTAATGCCACCGCTCGTTTCAACCTCATGGGCCCATGTTGAGACGGCAGACTCAATGGCGGGGGTAAACAGCGCTCCGGCAAGACCAGTGAGTACAGCACCTGTAATCATGCCCACCGGCTCTATAGCGAATCCAAGAAACAAAAACCCAATAATACGGACCAGACAGCCAATTAATAGCGACGGTTTAATGCCAAAGCGGTCGGCTATCATCCCCCCAAAGAAAAACATGCCTTGTTGGGCAAAGGTGCGAACCCCTAAGACCACACCGACGAGGGCTCCCGCAAATGCCAGATCATCTTTCATATGTGATGCCAAGAACGGGATGACCAGAAAGAACCCGCAATTAAATACAAAGCTGGTGATGATGGTTAACTGAAGATGGGGTGGAAGTGCGCGAAAGGCACGATAATCATTCAGAGCAGAACGCAACAGGACCATCCAGTACGGGTGAAAGGTGTGTGGTCACGCAGCCATCCTTATCACTGTTACTGCGAACCATTATCAGTAATACGGATGACAGATAGTAGCAGCGGGCTGTCCGAGGACAACCCGCTGAACAGCTGTTAGTAGCTAGGACTATTTCGTTTCATTCACCCAAGTACTCACCTTTTCGATACCATCAACCACGAGTGATGAGGCAGGATCGGTCCACGCAAAAGGCATAACCATCACCTTGTCTTCTTTAACCGCTTTGAGGTCTTTCATATTGCCCATCGTGGTGAAGGCTTCCTTGGTTTCGGCCTCGTCATAGCCGATATTGACCAAAATGATGCGATCAGGGTTGCGAGCAAGCAGGTCTTCAAGGCTGAGTTCAAATACCCGCTTATCGTTGTCCTTATAGACATTATCAAGGCCAGCCGTCTCCATAATCACATGGGCCATTGATGACGTACCGTAGGTCCACACGGTTGCTTCACCAGGAGTGAGATAGAGTACGGCAGCAGTGCCTGCCGGTGTGCTATCGGTCCCTTTGACAGCCTCAAGGCGCTTATCAACATCCTCTTTCGCTTTGGCAGCTGCCTCAGGCACATCAAAAATCTGGCCGATTGCGTCGTAGACATCATGAATGTCACTGATTTTGGCGGGAGCGGGGTCTACGTTTCGGCAATAACCGGCTTGAACAAAGCCTTGTACACCTGCCGCAGCGAGGGCATCAAAGTCCATGTTGTTTTCTGGACCAATCGTCATGTCTGCTTCAGCATTCAAAATCGTTTCAGTGGATACCTCGACGCCGCCACCCCCTTTTTGACTCGAAAGCAGCCTCGGCATGGCCTTCATTTTGGCTTCCATCTCAGCGGGATATGTATGTTCTGGAATTTCCTGAGTGAGGCCAGCAATACGGTCTTCTAGACCCAAATCAATCATGGTCGGTACGGTAGCGAACCCGATAGAGACCACTTTCTTTGGGCTTTCCTTAAAGGTCAGTTTACGCCCACAGGATTCTGTTTCGTAGGGATAGGTCGTATGGGCTGCAACCGTGTAGGCACCACTTGAACTACCGGCAGTTTCCGTTGAAGGTTCACTGGCATCTGGCGAAGAAGATTCACTTGTTGCAGTTTCAGTTGTGGCACTTGCACTGTCGCTTGGCGCATCACTTGGAGCATTACTTGGGGTTGACGAACAGGCCGCTAACAAGGTACTTGCGGCAAGAACAAGTGCGGCAAAGGAACGGGGTATCATCTGTTTCTCTTTCTCTCGGCGGGTAGATGAAATCAGGATTCAAGTCGGCCAAACTGCATATGAATATGGCCGTTGGTTCGTTGGCAGGTCGTTTTTACGCGGTACACCTGTGTAATGCGCTCCTCGGTGAATACCTCTTCGGGTGTGCCTGCCGCGATCACTGCACCCTCATTCATCATCACGATACGGTCACAGTAGGTGGCTGCGAGATTAAGGTCATGGAGCACAATGACACAGGTTCGCCCGAGTGTTTTGACGAGATGTAACAGTTCGTATTGATGGTGTAAGTCCAGATGGTTGGTGGGTTCATCAAGGAGGAGATGGCTTGCGTTTTGGACGATTGCCCTGGCGATCAGCACACGCTGGCGTTCACCACCACTGATTTGGGTGATGGGGCGGTGTGCGTATTTGGTCATCGCAACCTGTTCGAGTGCCTCCATAATGATTTCGCGGTCCTCTTTACCACCAAAGGACAACATCGAACGATGAGCAAAGAGCCCTAACCGAACGGTGTCATAGACATTCATCGCTTGGGCAGCGCTGGAATCTTGTTGAACTACACTCACTCGCCGCGCCGTCTCACGTGTGGACCATGTACTCACATCGGTGCCATCAATGAGTACGTTGCCCGACGCCAATGGCAAGGCTTTATAGATCGCATTAAGCAACGTTGATTTGCCACATCCGTTGGGGCCAACAATGCCGACGGTCTCTTGGTGGCGAACATCAAAACTGACGCCATGAACAATGGCGATGTTGCTTCGGTTAACAACCGCATCTTGAACTTCAAGCATGATCGCCCCCTAAAACGGCTTATTCTGTGCGCGCATCAACAACAACAAGAACGGTGCACCGACCACGCCGGTAATCACACCAATGGGAAGCTCAGCAGGTGCAAGCACTGTTCGGGCGATGGCGTCTGCCCCAATTAAGAAGATGGCGCCAGCCAATGTGGAGGCGAGGACCAGTCCACGATGAGTATGACCAACCAGCCCACGGCATAAGTGAGGAATCACCAGGCCAACAAACCCAATGCCACCACTTACCGACACGATAAAGGCGATACCTGCACTCACCACAATCAAAATGGTCGCGCGAGCCAGACCAGGATTTACGCCAATAGAGCGTGCCGTTGAATCGCCAGCAGCGAGGGCGTCCAGGACGGGGGCAACGACAAACAAAATAACCGTTAAGGCAAGGCCAGTACTGATTGCAATCGTGGCGCTAGACCAATCGGCACGGGACAAGGACCCCAGCATCCAAAACAATACCGCCTGCCCAGCTTCAACATTCGAGGCAGTAAAAATTAACAAATTGGTTAATGCTGTTGCGGCATAGCCCACCGCAAGCCCAGCTAAGACAAGTCGTGATGAGGTTGCCCCATGCCCACCTGCGGCAATCATCACGAAGACGAGTGCAGCGATGGCCCCTAAGAAGGCCAGGAGTGGCACTCCAACAACGCTATGGGCACCGATGACCAAAATGGCAATGGCTGCTCCCGTCGACGCTCCCGAGTTGATACCCAAAATGAATGGTTCGGCCAACGGGTTGCGAATAAGCGCTTGTAGCGCGACCCCTGAGATCGCCAAGGTCATGCCAGCGCCAATGCCGGTGAGCACCCGAGGTACCCGTGTTCGCCAGACAATTGCATCAATATTTGAACTCCAGTCCACGGGCACAGAAAATCCAAGGTTCTCGGCAATTACACCGAAAACAGTGCCAGGATCGACCGGGGCAGGACCGACCATAAAGGTCAAGAGGGGCGCAACGATGACACCGATAGCCAACACAATAACCACAATTACGATTCGTTTTCTGATCTTGGCAAGTTCAGTAAACTCAGCGTCAAACGTGCTTGCATTCCTATTCAATGGGCCTCCTGAACATCAGCCAAGTCGCGTGGCTATCGGGGTATATGCACTGAGGTAGGTCTTCGGACTTCAACCGGGCAATGAGCGAACCTTCCCAACACCTCACTGGATACCTCACTAGTGCTGTGCAACCCAACTGATTCATCAGTGGTTTATCGCTCTATGATGTTGTTACCGCTGCGCGTCAGTTCTGGATTTTCACCAGATTCCCTTCACACCTCGGCACGCACTCTACCAATGCCGTGCACCGACACCAATACTCATGCCATGTTCATTTGTTCCGGTGTGGCCAGGTACGACCTTCCAAATGCACACCATGACAGTCTGTTCAACGGCAGCGGCTTGAAACAGGCACACTAGGCGCATGAGCATTATCGACAGTGTTAAAGGTGCCCCCGATTTACTCCCACCGGTTAGTAGTGGTTTTAATGCCATCGAATCGGCCATGTTGACTACGGCGTTGACCTATGGGTATGAACGAATCCGTACACCGGTTTTTGAACATACCGAGGTATTTGCCCGTGGGGTCGGGGCAAGTACAGACATTGTCAATAAAGAGATGTACACGTTTGAAGATAAGGGTGGACGATCGCTCACCTTGCGTCCGGAGGGAACGGCAGGCATCATGCGTGCGGCCCTGAGCGCTGGTATTCCACGCGGTGGTGTGTTGCCATGGAAGGTCTCATGGGTTGGTGAGGTATTTCGGTATGAACGGCCACAAAGTGGCCGTCAACGATCCTTCACCCAGATGGATGTTGAGGCTTTGGGTACCACCGACCCTGCGATTGATGCTGAAATGATCATTTTGGGATGGGATGCGCTTCGCAATGCTGCGGCAACGGCTGGGAAGACCTTTGATGAATCAAATCTTGAGGTTCGCCTGAATACGCTCGGTGACCGTGCCGACCGTCCGGCCTATCACGCAGCATTAAATGCTTATCTCGACCAATTCGAAACGCAAGGTAAATTGCCAAAGGATGTTCTTGAGCGTCGTCATCTGAACCCCTTACGTGCGTTTGATTCAAAGGCGGAGGGCATGGCTGAGATCATGGCCAACGCACCCGTCATCAAGGATCACATCAGTGAGGCGGCAACCGAACATCACCGTCAGGTTGTTGCCCTCTTGGATGCTGAGGGTATCCCGGTCATTCATGATGATCACCTCGTGCGCGGATTGGACTATTACACCCGAACAACCTTTGAATATCAGGCCACGAACCTTGGTGCCCAGAGCGCCGTTGGGGGAGGGGGACGCTTTGACGGGTTGGCTGAGGATCTTGGTTGGAATGAACCGTTCCAAGGTATTGGCCTAGCCTTGGGAGTAGATCGGACCTATCTGTCCATCTATGGAGTTTCCCCTGGTGACCCCAACCCTGGTTTAGCACGTACACCTCGAGTTGACGTGTTTGGTATCCCAATGGCACCTCATCACGGGCCGCGTGTCTTTCACCTGATCACCGCACTCCGTCGAGCTGGGATACGCGCTGAAATGGGTGAATCCACGCGAAAACCTCGCGCACTGTTTAAGTCGGCTGATCGTGCCGGTGCGCAATTTGCCATCATTATCGGTGATGATGAAATGATGAACGACGAGGTTACGGTTAAGCATCTCGCTACTGGTGAACAGCACACCTGTCCTCAAGACGTAGCTGTGTTAGGGTCAATTGTCCGCACGTCTGATTGACGATGGACACCGACCTCAAGGACAGGTATGCACAACCTTTTTCCACTACTTGCCCAAACAAGTACACAGATACAAGATGATGGCGCCGCGGCAGCACTCGGTGTGATCATCGTGTTCAGTGCGGCCTTTGTGATTATCGGGATATTCTTCATCCTCCCGCTCGCCTTTCTATTCAAGAAGGCTGGACTACCGGCATGGGCTGCACTTGTTCCCATATACAACATGTATATCTGGCTCAAAATGCTTGGGCGTGGTACGGCTGCGACGTTTGGAGGATTTATCCTCGTTGGGGTGCTGAGCGCGGTTCCAATCTTGAATATCCTCCTTGCACCACTCTTTACGATCCTGTCCTTTGTATTGACCTATGAGGTTGCGTTGGTCTTTGGGCAGTCACCCGGTTTTGGTATCGCTCATGCGGTCTTTACGCCGTTTACCAATCTGTATTTAGCATTTAGCGGCGATGTGCAGTACCAAGGGCCACTTGCTGGTGCACGGAACCGTGTGCTGTTGGAGCCACCATGGATTGACCCGACACTCGCTCCCCTTGGTGTTGATACTTATGGCGGATATACGGCACAGGCGCCGGGGAATGTTGGTGGATACCAGCCGCCCGTTGCACCGTCACAGCCGCCTGTTCCACCGTCACAGCCGCCTATTCCACTGCAGCAGCCACCCACAGATGGGAATGGGTTCGGTCAATTTGATGATCACGGGTTCAGTCAGTAGCTGCTCCACCGCAGTAGTTGCCTTGGCGAACCAGGTAATGCCTATAAATGTGTAATGCGTAGGAAAACATCGTCGGACGATTGAGAAGACGACTGGCCTAACCATCCAAAAAACTGGAACTTGGTGAACCATACACCTGCCAACATGACGTATCTGTGTTAAGGTCCATGTCTCGTAAATGGAACTAACCAAAGTCACCTACTAAAAGGACATATATGCACAATCTTTTCCCATTGCTTGCCCAAACGAGTTCTCAACTTACGGAGCAAGAGACCGCAGCAGTCGGCGCAGCTGCCCTTGTTGTTGTTCTGGTGGCGTTAATCATTTCGATTATTTTTGTCATCCCGCTGTTCGTCATCTTCAAGAAGGCCGGGTTCCCCGCATGGGCGGCAATCATCCCGATTTACAATATCTATATCTGGACCAAGATGATTGGGCGTAGTCCGGTCTATGTATTCGGTGGCATTATTCTCTTGGCCCTCTTGAGTGCAGTTCCATTTGTTAACTTCCTCACCGCACCAGTAGCAATGATTGTAGGCATCCTGATGACCTATGAACAAGCCATTGTTTTTGGACAATCTCCTGGGTTTGGAATTGCCCACGTTCTCCTGACCCCATTCACCAATTTCTACCTGGCATTTAGTGGCAACGCGCAATATCAGGGTCCGCTCTATGGTGCCGATCAACGCGTACTCATGGAGTCACCCTGGATTGATCCGGCATTGATGGGTGTTGGCGTCAATACGTACGGTGGGTACACGGCGCAAGCACCAGGGAATGTTGGTGGATACCAGCCGCCCGCTGCACCATCACAACCGCCTGTTCCGCCACAGCAGCCACCAGCCGGCGGGAATGGATTTGGCCAGTCGGACAGTCATGGATTTGGCCAGTCGGACAGTCATGGATTTGGTCAGTAATACCGACTGATTCTTGTAGTGCTTACTACAGTCAAGAACGGGAGACCCTGTGGTCTCCCGTTCTTGCTATGTGAATCGCAGTAGCTCTTCATTGCGTTTTGTCGGGCTATCTCAAGAACACCTGTCATGTTCAGCATCTACCCCCTAGGCTAGGGAGAGATTGTTCACGGAACGAGCCGAGAATAACAACTGGTATGGAGGACCAATGACCCCTTATGGCACGATGCGCACCCACGGTGCAGGCACATTACGCGCGACACATACGGATGAAACCGTCACACTTGCGGGGTGGGTAGCTAAGCGACGTGACCATGGTGGTGTTGTATTCCTTGATCTTCGTGATCGGAGTGGCACATGCCAAGTCGTTGCGAACCCGGAAGGCAATGATGCGGTAGCCGCAGCCCATGATGTGCGTAGCGAATATGTCATTAAGGTGACGGGTACCGTGCGTATGCGTCCTGTAGGGATGCGCAACGACCAACTGGACACTGGGGATATTGAAGTTGAGGCCCAACACCTTGAGATTCTCAGTGCAGCACAAACGCCACCATTCTTGGTTGAAGATGGCATTGACACAGATGAAACGATCCGGCTTAAGCACCGCTATGTTGACCTTCGTCGTCCTGAGTTGGCTAAGCGTATTCAAACGCGTGCCAAGGTCACCTCTGTGATGCGTCAGGTACTTGAAGCAAATGGGTTCTTGGATATTGAAACCCCTATGCTGGCTCGATCCACACCCGAAGGTGCCCGTGACTTTCTGGTACCTAGCCGACTTCAGCCCGGCGAGTTCTACGCCCTCCCTCAAAGCCCTCAGCTTTTTAAACAGCTGTTGATGGTTGCTGGTTTGGAACGGTACTACCAGATTGCACGTTGTTTCCGCGACGAGGATTTGCGTGCCGACCGCCAGCCAGAGTTCTCTCAGCTCGATATTGAAGCCTCATTTATCAGTGATGAGGATATGTATGCGCTGAATGAAGAGATTATGGCGGCCCTTTGGCGAGAGGTACTCGGTCAGGAACTCTCCACCCCCTTCCCACGGATGACCTACGCCGAGTCAATGCGCCGCTTTGGTACCGATAAACCCGATGTACGGTTTGGGATGGAGTTGGTCGATCTTACCGAACGCCTAGCGGGTACCGAGGTCGGGGTCTTTAGGGGGGCAATTGATGCTGGTGGATCAGTGATCGCAATCTGTGCACCAGATGGCGGAACGATGACCCGTAAACAATTTGACGGTTGGGTTGACTTCGCCAAAGCCCGAGGGGCAAAAGGCTTAGCTTGGGGAGTTGTTGAGACGAACGGCTCGCTACGGTCCCCGCTGTCAAAGTTTATGAGTCCCGATGAGATTGTGGCCATCGTTGAAGCCTGTGCAGCGAAGCCAGGGGATGCGATCTTCTTTGGTGCTGGAGAAACGACTGTAACGCAAGCCCTCATGGGTGCGGTGCGAAACGCCATGGGTGCTGAATTGGGACTTATTCCCGATGACCAGTGGGCATTCTTATGGATTACCGACTGGCCACTCTTCGAATGGAATGCCGACGACAACCGATGGGAAGCTCTCCACCACCCATTCACCCGTCCCGTTGAACCTGGCGCCACGTTTGCCGAGCATCCTGGCGAAGCCCTTGGCATTTGTTATGACTTGGTCCTAAACGGTGTTGAACTCGGCTCAGGTTCGCTTCGTATCCATGATGCCCAACAACAAGAAGCTGTTTTCACTACCTTGGGTATTAGTCCCGAAGTTGCCCAAGAACGCTTTGATTTCTTCTTGCGTGGGTTGAGCTATGGCACACCACCACACGGTGGAATTGGCTTGGGACTGGATCGTCTCGTGATGCTGATGGTTGGGGCAAGCTCAATTCGAGATGTCATAGCCTTCCCCAAAACGAAGTCTGGTGACGATCCGATGAGTAGTGCACCAAGCCCCGTTGACCATGCACAATTGACCGATTTGGGGTTACGTACACTACCTCAGACAAAATAGGGAGTACCGTACCGGCAATGGCCGATCTTGTAGAGCCCATCCCCCAAGTCGCAATAGGTGACCTTGCCGCAGTCGCAGATCGCTATGTGAAAGATGCCGGTGATGCGACGTTAATGCTTGTGTCTTGTGATAACTGGGTGGATATGGTTCGTGCCGATGGGTTCACGCGATTCCATGCTTATATGGATCGGGCCATTCGTGTGGCCATGAAATATGTGCCACCCCACGGACGTGTACTGCGATTAGAGAGCGACCAGTTCGGGATTGTTACCTCAGGGCTAACGAACCGAGAAGGTCGCGCCCTCGCAATGCGCATCCAAATGCTGGTCTCTGGTGCAGCCACACCAGAAGATACTGATCCCATTATTTCGGTAGTCGTCGGTCACCTTTACCCTGGTCGGGCCACCGCACTGGAAGTCATTAATCGGGCTAAAGATGTCCTTACCAAAAGCCATACCCCAGGCATGGTGGTTTCAGTCTCGAGTGCGCCATTAGCTGACCCCTGGGATGATACGGACACCATTCCTATACCTACCCTTAAAAAACCGACGCCAGCCTTGCCTATCCGAGCCCTCCCTATTGTGCGGATTGAGCATCGAGAAGTGGTTGCCTTTGAACTCGTTACGAAGTCAACCCCTGATTTGCGTGATTTATCCACTGCCTTGGAGATGGGACAATCCTTGTCAGGTGGACTCAATCTTCATGTCAATATTCCTGGTGCATGGATGACGCCAGGGATGATGGAAGAAGTCGTCCGCCGCTTAGAACAGGGACCATCCAATACGTTCCAACTTTGTATAGAGATCAGCGCAAAAGCATTTACCCAAGATGAGGCGCATTTTAAAGAGTTTGCCCACATGGTTCGTGCCATCGGCTGCATGGTTGCGCTTGATGATGTGGGATTTGGGGCAACAACCCTTGAACAGTTCGTTGATATTGAACCTGACATCGTGAAATTCCATCCCACCGTGTTAAAAGAACTTCGTGGGTCTAACCGTGCCCGTGCGGCTCGCATGGTTGATGTTATGACGTACGGTGAGCACATGCTCATTGGGCTGGGAATAGAGGATGATTCTGATGAGTTCCTTTTTGCCTCTACAGGAGTCATGCTGGGGCAAGGGCCCCTCTATGGGCCGCCACCCCAATAAAAAATAGAATTATTAACGTAGGTGGCATAGCGCTTGTGTATTCGCTAGCGTCCTTGACGTATGCGTGTCTATCCTGCTTTCATCTGTGCTTTATCCATTGCAGCTTGCCTTTCGCTACCGGCAAACGCGACACCGAGTGATCTTCAACGTTTGTATTCAAGCAACGACCCAGAGACCATTCGTAACGGGGTTGATGACGAACCAAGTGCAGCTATTAGTCGTGGTGCCAAACAACAGCCAACGCCCATTCCTGGCTGTGCCTTAACGACCACAGGGAAACCTGCAGTTGATATGACTCGTGAAACTGGCATCGTGCCCTTTGATGAAGTGCTCACACAAGCGTGTTTATTAGATAAGGCAAGTGACCGAATCCATCTTGTCACAGGATGGAACACCGCATCGGGGCGAGAGGTTTTTGCGATTCACGTGAGTAACGCAGATGCGAGTGAACGTCAACGCGCCCAAGCAATGCGTGATCGGTTACGTACCGATCCTGTGCGTTTGGATGCAGACCTTAAATCCGGTGCTGTGATCCCATGGCGCCAGACCTTGATGGTAACCGGGAATATTCATGGCTCAGAGGGTGAGGGTACAGACGCGATATTGGCTTGGGCACGCTACCTCGCCAACGCAAAGGGCACTGATCCCATTGTTGAAGGGGCAAGCACCGGTCCAACGGTAGACGCGTTTCTCGATGCGTATGAGCTTGTCCTCGTTCCCTCGGTGAACCCTGATGGACGCACGGCAGGTACACGACGAAACGCGGCTGGCATCGACCTGAACCGTGACCAGGTGACACGATCTCAACCAGAAACAAAAGCACTGCAAGCGTTGTTACAGCGTTTTCAGCCAGTCATGCACCTTGATTTGCATGGATATTACAGTCCCAGCGGCAATGCGATGGGCTTAGTTGAGCCGGCTGGAACCCCACATGCCGTTGCGATGGACCGTGCGTTACTTGAATCTCGAATGGCCGGGTGGCTGCATCGGCTCGATGAGCAAATCATCAATAGACCTGATGTACGGGCAATGGGCTTTGATGCGAAACAGGTCGGGGTAGCCATGCGGGATGAAGCGAATGGGCGTTGGGATGACTGGGCACCGGTATATACCTCGGTGTGGTCCACACTGATGAATGGTGCTGGGGTGACGGTTGAATCCCCCTTTAATCCCTTTGGACGGCCACTAGTCAATGGGAAGAACCCTGCGGTGGCGGGCAATATTGCCTTCCACCGTGGGGCCATGGATGCGATGGCGCTTGCGGCGATGGATACACGGAGTGAATTAGCGTCCTCACTGATCAACTACCGTATCCAAGCGGCCACCGGCACCCAAGGATCAAGTGGTCAAACGTGGCCGGCAGGCTGGGTTATTCATGCGCCAGATACCCAACATCCCAATGTCAATGTTGAGCGGTTAATTACGAATCTGGTTGAAAAGGGGGTTACCGTCTCGTATTTGAGTGAAGATGCCACTATTAATGGCAAACCGGTACCCAAAGGCTCGGCATTCGTTTCTGCCAAACAGCCATATCGAGCGCTTGCGTCAGTGACCCTTGGCTCGGGTGCCCTGGTGCCTGGGGATCGCACCACTGACTTGGCGGCGTGGTCACCCGGTCAATTATGGGGTGTTGAGGTGGATGAACTCGCCCAAGGCCAGTCACTGCCCCAAACCACCGCAACGGCTCCGCCTGTGTCGGGTGATGCGGATATGACGGGCCCTTGGCAGATGGTGCCACGCTCACTCGAACAAGTTCGTGTCGTGAATACACTGCTAAAACGTGGGGTGGAGTTGTATCGCAACCCCAAGAATGGTGCGATCATTATCCCAGCGGCGCACCTGAACGATATTCGTGCAGATCTGGCCACCATGAATATCACCCAGGCCGGTGACCTCCCCGACCATCTTGAACGAGTACGCATGTTACGGGTGGGGATCACGTCTGATGCAGCCCATATGAATTGGTTGGAATTGATGGGATTTGAGCCAGTTTACGTGGATTTATTGAAAACTCCCGAGGTTCCCAACAACCTTGATGTCCTCATTCTGACACGCCATATTAGTGCACCAGCGGCGGCACAAGTGCGTGATTGGGTCACCAAAGGTGGCGCACTTATTGCCATTGATGGTGGTCAATTCATGTTGACCGATATGGGATTTGCTAAGCAAAATCCCGTAGGCCTTGGTCGTCGATCTGCTGGTCTTATCACGGCTGAACAGAGTGAGCGAGATCCGGTTATGCCTGGTCGCGCGACCCATCAAGTCGAACTTGTAGAGCCTTACCAAGTGTGGGAAACCCTTCCTGATACGTTCCGTGCCGTTCAAACGATTCCTTCTGGTAGTGCAATTACCAGCGGATTGTGGCCGAGCAACTACCGAACCAAGACGCCGATGTATCTCACGATTGCCGCTGATGTGGGACGTGGGCGGGTGGTGGCCTCTGGTGCGCAACGGATATTGCGCCATCACATGCTTGGTCAGGTTGATGAACTCTTTGACTGGATGCAGTGGGTATCTAAGCCAACCACCGCGCCAACCACGATGCATACCGTAACGCGTGTGGCTGGACCAGACCGAGTTGCAACATCCCTTGCCTTGGCTGCACAAACCCATCCCGACCATGCCGATACGGTTGTGATTACCCAGTCCAGCCGGTGGGCAGACACCCTTGTTGCGGGGCCTTTGGCGGCCGCCCATAACGCACCTATTGTATTGAGTGGAATGGATGCCATAAGTCAACCAGTCCTTGAGCGTATTCGATCGCTTGCCCCTAAACGAGTATTCTTAGTCGGTGGAGAACAAGTATTGAGCCGTCACGTGGTTGACCAGCTTCGGGCGTTAAATGCCGATCTGGATATCACTAGACTGGGCGGAGCCACCCGATATGACACGTCAGCGCTCGTTGCGGCAACATTCCCAACGACCAGTCCTATTGTTGTGGCTACGGGGGATAAACCCGCTGATGCACTCACTGGCGGGGTATTTGCTGCCCGTAAGGGTGGTTTGACCTTACTTATTCCTGAACAGGGTGCAGTACCAGCGGCTATCAGCGACCAGGTACAACGTCGCCCTGGCCAACCGCTCACGGTGATTGGTGGCTCCCAAGCCGTTCGTGACGAATCGGTGAGTGCACTGACCAGCGGGAATCGGCCGCACACACGATTGGGTGGACAGAACCGCTTTGAAACAGCCGTCACCATTGCCAACGCACTTGCACCGACAGGGGTCATTGGTATCGCCAATGGAGGTTCCACGGCGGACGCCTTGCTTGCAACCCCACTGATGCAAGCAAAAAAGGGCGTCATGCTGCTGACTGATTCCACACAACTGCCCGATTCCACTCGGAGTGCCATCGAATCATTAAACCCGCGACAGGTACTGCTCATCGGTGGAGAGCAGGTCATTGATCCCACGCTGGGCCACGAGATTGCGGTGCTTTCACCGTGACGGGTATCTCGACCACCACTGTCCCGGCTCGGTAGCTATGTCGGGGCAGGGTGGGGTGCTAGCTATCTGCTAAAACGTGACCGATACGATCAATGATGTCAGTCAAAATGGGGTGCGGTGTGCCAAGGTTGAGGCGCAAAAAGTGTTGCCAGTCACTACCGCAGGCAACACCGTTCGTACCCATTACGTTCGCACGTTCCGCTAAATAGGTGGCTGGTTGACCTGCTGCTGGGGTGTGAGCGAGGTTGATCCACGCGAGATAGGTGCCTTCGGCTTCTTGATAATCTCGACCGGCCTCCACCCCTGGCCATACCCCGGCTGCAATGGCATCTGACAGATAGCGAATATTGCGTTCCAGATAAGGGATAAGGGTAGGTAGCCAGGTGGGGGTTGATGCGTACGCAACGGTATTCGTAAACAGTCCGAGTGTTGGTACCCGATCAGTAAACCGATAAAACGGGCCAGAAGCAAAGAGGTCGTAGTGGGCTTGATTCGTAAAGACCAACTGGGCACAACGGTGGCCAGGAATATTCCAGGCCTTAGATGGGCTTGTGGCGGTTACCGAATGGCTTGCAGCCAGCGGGCTAACCGTGGGGTATGGGATGTGTTGATGGCCAAAATATGTTAAGGGAGCGTGAATCTCGTCATTGAAGACAATCGCATTGTGGCTATCCACAATGTCGGCCAACGTTTCTAGCTCTTGGCGGGTGTAGACCCGCCCGGTCGGGTTCTGAGGATTACAGAGGGCAACGCTTGTTGCGCCTTGACTCAGTGCCCGATCAATGCCATCAAAATCCATTGCCCAACGTGCTTCAGGCCGGCTCGGCACCTCAATAATGGGGCGACCGATAGCGCGCAGCGTTGAAAAGAAACCCATGTACGCCGGCGTTGGTACCACGATAGGTTCGCCTGGGTTGGTGAGCATCTCAACAACAATTTCCATCCCACTCAGCACATCTGGTATGGGTGCCACGAGATCAGGGTTCACATTCCAGTTGTATCGATTGGCACAAAAATGACTAAATGCCTGAGCCATTTGTTGAGGCCACGGGCTGGTGAGGTATCCGTGGCGTTCTGAGGAGGCATAGTCGATAATGCAATCACGTATCTCGGGAGCAATCCCAAAATCCATTTCAGCAATAAAACAACCAATATGATCGGGGAAACGGCTCCATTTCGAACCACCAACATCACGGAGATGGGCAATGGAAATCTGATCCCACTGTGCATGTATCGGATTTATCATGGCTACACCGTTCCTTCAAATGGTGGCGGATTTTGACCACGACCAGCATGTTCAGGGAGCATGACAGGAATATTGTCCCGGACGGGATAGCGAATATCGCACTTTGGACAAATTACAAGTTTCCGACGTTCCTTGTAATAGACCGGTGTATGACATTCCACACAAACCAGTAGCTTGATTAAATCTTGAGCAACGGCCATCTGGGTTCCTTACCACTATGAGCAATCTGTTTGAACTCTAACGTACCTGACCCCTATGCCGATGAAAAAAGCTATGGCCATCGCAGGAATCGGAACAATCAGTGACCGCATTGGCACCATTGCCGCACATATCGCTGAAATTGAGGGAAATAACCCGTTCCATCGCAGTACATCAGCCCAGCATTCACCGGCGAAAACCGCTGGTCCAGGTTCGTCTGCAGCTGCCTTTCAATCCCATTTGGCTGCCCAAACACTCCAGGCATATGGGCAAGGGTTTGGTACCCAAGGCGGTAGCAGTGGGGCGACAGGAATGACATCATCAGGTTTGGTGAGTAGCCCACTTGGCTCAAGTGCCTTCGGGACAGGTAGTGCACACCAGCTCGCACAGCCTGCGGTCCAGGCCCTTAGCGCCATCCTCCAGGCCGGAGCTATGTCCTCGGTGGGTACCGGTGCAGGTGCTCAAACACCTGGTGGGACATCTGCTCAGGCACTCGTCGGGGGTATGGCGCAAGTAGGCGTTGCTCCCGGTATCCCAGGGGGAGTGCTCACTAATGGTGGTCAGCCACCCATCGGGGTTGGCGCAGATGATCCAGCCCAAGGTATTGCAGCCCTGGCTCGCGGTACGCATCCTGCTGTTCCTGACCGACGAGACGGCAAAGTTCCCGCTGCACTACGAGAGTTTGGTAACGGTAAGATTCCTGCTGATCAGCTTGAATCGGTAGGGGTTGGGGACCACGAGCTATGGTCACCGGCAGCGAAAGCATTCAAAATGATGCGAGCGGCCGCTAAACGTGATGGTGTCGATATCGGCGTAAACTCGTCGTACCGTGATGTGGCCTGCCAACAGTGCATGGTTGAAAAATATGGCTTGTATAGCAAAGGTGGGCGGGCAGCTGCACCTGGCAAGAGCAATCATGGTTGGGGGCTTTCTATTGACCTTCAGCTCAATGATGCGGCAAAAGCCTGGATGCGTAAAAACGCAAAGCATTATGGCTTCGTTGAAGATGTTCCACGAGAGCCATGGCACTGGACCTTTGTTGCCGATCCCCAATCCGTTGAACAAAATACCACGGCATTGATGCATACGGCATCGCGTTCACCGGTGTAGGACTGCTGCACCACACAAACGGAGGCCCGTTCTTGGGCCTCCGTTTCTAGTTGTATCTACGACCTAATTATCCAGATCCACAATGACGGTGGATGTAGCCGCATACGCCTGATCGGTACGTAAGGTAATCACGATTTGTTGTTCACCGGCTTGCGCTGGTATCTCTAGCTGAGCGTTGTACAGCTCCTCTTCATCTGATGCAGAGAATGACTCCGCCTGGCCGAGTGCGCTCCCGTCGGTTCCAGTCACTTCAACTTGAGGATTGGCACCACGGGTGATGATATTCACCGTTGCCGCCTGGCCAGCCGGGATACTGACCGGCCAATTCACACCGTCAGCCGTTTCTGCTCGACCAGCGAAGGGTGCAATATGTAAGGACACATTCGCACTGATGGAATCATTCGCACGCGCAGTAACGGTAACTGGTCCACCTTTCTCGTTCTGAGCCACAAACCGATAGCCGTTTCGCCCATTATCAAGGGTGTTCGCCGCACCGATAGCCTCACCGTCTGTATTTTGCGCAATAAACCCAATTTGCGCATCCGGCGGTGTCTCAACGGTCAACACAAACGCTTCACCGGGTTGGGTTTCAACAGTCCATTCAACCTGATTGTTCTGGTCTGCAGGGAACGTCACGCTTGAGTTCCCCGGTGCCAGCACGGCAACGCCAGTACTTTGCGCGAAGAACTTGTCATACAGCACATAGTTCCAAAGGGCATACGCACCACCGGCCACAAGCAACGTTGCGAGTACCGCAATGAGGATACGTTTGACCGAACTGCCCTTAGCTTGTTTCTTAAGCGCAGGACCAGCAGGGGCCTGGTCACCATCAGGTACGGGGTGAGACAGCGTGGGTGATGTAATTGGGGCTGGCCCAATACCGCTGGGTCCAGGCTGTCCCCACGTTGTGCGTCCTGGTATGGGCGCTGTGCCCGGTGGTGGGGAAACCTCGTCCTCAGGTAGGGGTGCGGTAATAAGGCTAGGGTCACGCACCGGCGCGACGGGGGTGTCCTCAACACCAGCAATTACGGGGTTGAATGGAGCTGCGATTTCTTCCGCAACTAAATCTTCTTCATTAGCTGGGGTTTCGATGACCGGTTCAGGTTCCTCATCAGGGCGCATCCATTCAGGGAGATCTTCGGGTGCCATGGGCACGCCAGACCCGAGAGGAGGTGGGGGTGCTGATTCGATGCTTGGTAGCACATCACCAGATGCCTTACCGGCTGTGCTAAAGGTATCCTCTACCACATCACCACTGTCATCGTTAAAGGGCAATGCCGCGACCTGACCGCTTGGTGGTGGGGGAGGAGGTGTTACGCCAGCTGGTGCACCCCATCCTGACCGGGCGTCGTCATCGGACACATCCCAACTTGGCGTCACGTCTTCGGTGGGTGTATCCCATGTGGTGGCTGATTGGGCAGAACTCCCCCAAGCTGGTGAGGTATCGTCTGTAGTGTTATCCCAAGCTGACGCCTCGGGCTCTTCACTCACATTCCAGGTGCTGGCCGTATCGTCGGTAGGGGTATCCCATGTGGCCACTGGGCGGTCATCTGTACTATCCCAACTGCTTTGGGTTGCTTGGATTGACTCACCCGATATGGATGACGGATCGGGCTGATCGCTTGACCAGGAGGGGTATTGTTCAGCCGATTCATCCCATTGGGTTGATGGTTCTGCCTCATCGGTTGTAGTGGATGCATCACCCGGGTTATCCCAATTCAATGCCATCGTCTCATCAGACGTACTCCAGTCCTCACCGGTACCGTCTGAATCGCTTGCATCCGTATTGGCCCAAGCAGGAAGCGCATCTTCGTCTGATGATGGTTGGGTGTCGTCAAGTTCTCCCCATGCCGGGAGTGCATCTTCACTACTGGAACTCGTTGGTACGGGTTCAAGATGGCTATCAGATGGTGATGGAATATCCCACTCAGCCACGGGATCAGTGCCTGATGCAGCTATGTCATGGGTTGGCGTGTCGACATCTACCCAGCTTGGCGTTACATCGTCGGGTTCACTCACCGTCGTGTCATCTGACGGTTCGGTGGTCGCTACTGAGAAGGCGGGGAAGTCATCCTGAGCGCTATCAGGTGCGCTTGTCGTGGTTGGTTGCGCACCTTGTTGGTCACCCCAACTGTTTGGTTCCTGATCAAGGGTGTCATCATCAGCAAGACCAAGGGGTTGGACAATATCGTCAGCATCGTCGTCGCTAGTTCTCAGCATCCAATCCGGCATTGCCGTGTTGTCATCTTCATCATGGCTGAGCGCGAGGTCCTGGTCCGTCTCACGAAGCCCATCCCAGGTTGCCGGTGTTTCTGCTGCTGGCGCACTACTCGTAATGACAGATTCCTGTCCGCCCAAATCTGTGTCGAGATCATCGTTCACCAGCGGATCATTGAGTGCATCAGTGATCGTTGGTGCCGGTGATGGCGGTGGCACTGGCAAATCAGCAGCGAATCCGGGCATCGAGGGGATGTCCCAGTCAGACTGACTATCTGATGCCGGCGGCAGCGGTACCGCAGGAGTGGTATCCACAGGAGGCACTGAGGTGTATTCAGCGGCTTCTCGCTCTGCTTCAGCCATATCGTCAGGCAAACTCGCTACCAATGCGGCCTGTGCTTCTTCATCAGCGGTACGGCTGGTATCTGTCTCGCTGAACATGCCGGCTGGCATCGCCACGATGTCAGGGGCATCGTGCGTATCAGATAGCCCTATCGACGAGGGGTGACTACTGAGGTCTTCCCCGTCATCTCTAGAGATAGCTGAAGGTGATTCAGCTTTGGCACCACGACGTACCTTCTGAGATTCAGCAGGTGTGGCGGTCGAAAAATCATCAAAGTCCCACCAACGAGGGGACGAGCTGGTGTCGGTCACGCTGGCTCCAATTCGTTAAGTTATAACGATAATAGACGGGATACGGGCAAACTGGGTTGATATGTGGAACGAACTTCCGTTAGACCAATATCGGGCACAGCAAGACGATTCTTTACGAGAATGGCTAAGTCAAGAGGTAATTGCCTATGCACCGTATTGGAATATTCGCCTCGCTGACCTTGTAATTCAAGACGTTGACGCCTTGCGAGAGGTGCCAGCTGCAACCGAAGATGATGTGGCAGGGCGTGGCGGTCCTGGTAATCCCGCACTGATGCTGACTCCAAAAGAACGAGAAGTTCGCCAAAAAGCAGGGTTGCGGGATCTCTTTGGGCGCGCCCGTCACGGTACGAGCGTCCAAGCACGCCGTGATGCGCTGTACCACGCTTACAAACCAGTTCATGTGCACGAAGCCGGGGTAGATAACGTCCTGGCCATTGCCTGGTCTTCCGCTGATCTGGAACGAGGATTAGAAAGTGGCCGAGACCTTGCCGCAGTACTGGGTCTTCACGAAGATGACACCCTCATCAATTTAGTTCCGGCCGGCCCAACCCTAGATTTTTGGGGAATCGTTCATTTAGGACGTGGGCAGCGCATGGCGTCACTCCATCCCCGAGGCACGGGTGAATCCGTTCTTGCCCCTGCTCGGCGTGGGTTTGGGTTATTGCCGGCGAGCGTTGTAGCCGTACCCACTTATGAGGCGAGCCTCCTTATTGAGCGTCTGTTAGATGACGGGGTAAAACGGCCTCACATCCACGTCGTACTGTGCGTTGGCGAACCACCAGATGAAGGCCTTCGGGCGCAACTTGCCACGATGAGTGAACGGATTGCTGGTCATCCCGTCCGTATCCAAGCGGTATGGGGTCCAGCGGCTGGTCGGGTGCTCTATGGTGAGCCACCGATGGCCGAAGACGCTGACCCCAGTGAGTTCCATGGGCTCATGACCTATGGGGATAAAGACATTGTGGGCTTGCGTGACCCTGAGACAGGGGAACCGATTACCCAAGGGCCTGGAGAATTGGTGATCACCTCCCTGGGCTGGGCTGGGACCGCACTGGTGCAATTTGCTACCGGCACACGGGTAGAAGCCATTATCGAGGGAGACCCTCACCCCTATAGCCAGTCGGTTGCACCGCGGTTAGTTGGAACAATCACAGAGGCTGCCTGGCAACCGTTAGTGTCGGTTGCCCCGCCAGGGATACGCCCAGATAGCTCAACGTTGGAGCGTCCAGATTTTCGCGGTATCCGGACCGATATCGAGGAAGCGCTGCGATTGGCCCAAGCCAATGAATACGCGTTGTCGGTGATACACCAGCGGCTCGTCATCCAAGTAGATCGCATTGATCGTCCGTCAATACGGATAGCGACCGCCCAAATTGGCAAGATTTGTGGTGTCGAACCCACCATTGAAGTAAGTCATCGTCTTCCTTCCGGTCCGCGTCGGATATTGGGTGGGGTGTTGTAAGTGGTACTGGAACCCAATAGACAATCCGTCTACTTGGATTATGCAGCGAGTGCGCCGCTACATCCCAAGGTTCGTGAGGCTATGGACCCTTGGCTCGATCCGGTCCATGCTGGAAACCCATCTGCTGTGCATCGTGCGGGACGCCAAGCCCGAACAGCACTTGAGGACGCCCGTGACCGTATTGCAGATGCGTTGGGTATCCACCCACTCGATGTCCTGTTCACCTCAGGGGCAACCGAGGCCAATAATCTCGCCATCGCTGGTGCGCTTCAGGGCGATGCACAGGCGCATGTCATTGCGGGAGCCACAGATCATCCCTCAGTAATCGAGCCACTGACGTACGCCCAAACCCAGGGGCGATGCACCCTCACTTGGTGTACCCCGATGCCGGTTGGTAATCCAGATTGCGGGGTTATTCCAGCCGAACACGTGACTGCAGCCCTAACCCCACAAACGCGTCTGGTGGTCGGCACATTGGTGACAAGTGAATTGGGTGCCATCCAACCGATCAGTAATTGGCTTAATGCCATGTCGGTACACGATGAACAAGCAAATCATCCCATTTGGTCCCATATTGATGCCACCCAAGGCATTGGTCGTGTTCCCCTTGAAGACATCGCTGCCCGATGTACCTCTATGGCGATAAGTGCCCACAAACTCGGCGGTCCTCAGGGTGTTGGCGTTTGTATCGTGCGTCGAAATAAAACGATTATCAGTCCCATACTTGGTGGTGGCCAAGAGCGCGGCATTCGATCTGGCACCATTCCCGTGGCACTGTGTGTGGGTGCTGGTGAAGCGATTGCCCATGCGGTGAATAACCAGCAAAGAGAACAGCAGCGGATACAGGTTCTCAGTGACAGTCTTGTTGACGGACTTACCGGAACATCCTGGACACCGACGGTTCGATCTCCTCATCGGGTAGCCAACATTGTGCACCTCACCGCACCTGATACTGACACTGAGACCGCCGTGATGGCCCTTGACCGGGCAGGTGTCTATGTGAGTGCGGGTACGGCCTGTCAAAGTGGTGCGCTGAAAACCTCCCCGCTGATCAAGGCTATTGGCTTAGCCCCAACACAGGCCACCTTGCGCCTGTCAATGGGGTGGGCAAGTACCACCCAAGATATTGCGCAAGCGGTGTCAGCCCTGACGAAGATGGCGGCGGGAACAGCCGCGACAGGCAACATGGGCTCATGCGTGTTTTAGTAGCGATGAGTGGTGGGGTTGATTCAACAATGGCGGCAGCCCTCCTTGTTGAAGCTGGCCATGAGGTCACAGGGGTCCATCTCAAAATGGCCGATACCCCATCGGGACTACCTGGTCGGGGGTGTTGCACCCTTGATGACGCCCGTGATGCCCGTCGTGTCGCTGATGCCCTTGATATTCCCTTCTACGTGTGGGATATGCATGATGCCTTCACCGAACAAGTTGTGGATGATTTCGTAACCGAATATGCCCAAGGACGTACTCCAAACCCGTGTATCCGGTGCAATGAGCGTGTGAAATATGTTGCTGTTCAAGACCGTGCACGTAGCGCCGGTTTTGATGCGCTGGCTACTGGCCATCATGTCCGACTCAATCAAGATGAGACGGGACGTTGGCACATGTTTCGCCCTGTTGACACGGGCAAGGATCAAACCTACGTGTTGTATATGGCCACCCAAGACCGGCTGAGCGCAACGCTCTTCCCTTGTGGTGACTATCCCAAAGCCACATTGCGGGCAATGGCGAAAGAACGCCGATTGCTAACCGCATCCAAACCAGATAGCAGCGATATTTGTTTCATTCCTGATCGTGATACATCGGGCTTCCTTCACCGTCAGCTCGGCTCAGCACCTGGTCCGATTGTGGACACGCAAGGGAATGAAGTTGGCACCCATGACGGGGCGTTTGCCTACACCATTGGGCAACGCCGTGGCCTGGGCCTCGGCGGTCAGGCAGAACCGAAGTTTGTAACTGGAATCCGTGGGAATGTTGTTCAAATTGGGTCGCGTACCGACCTCCAAGTTGCCCAGTTAGCAGCAAGCGGTGCAACCTGGGTGTTGGGTGACCCACCGATCGATGTTGAGAACCTCACGGCACGGGTTCGCTATCACGGTGACCAGTATCCAGTCACCATCGAAGTGGATGGCGACACAGTAACGGTCTATTTTCCTCAAGCCCGGCCACTCGGGGTAGCCCCCGGTCAGGCGGTGGTCTTCTATGACGGTGATGAATGCTTAGGCGGCGCAACGATTGACCATGCCCTTGCCTAGGGTTCCGATTTCTCACTAAGGTTGTTATGGCTGACCCATCCTCCCAGGCGTACTATCAGGCGCTTATCACTGAATTAACGGCAGCTCGGCGGGCCTATGATCTTGCCCAAACAAGCCCGATGCCTGACGCGGATTATGATGCTCGATTTCAAGAGCTCCTCGCCATTGAGGATGCCCACCCTGAATGGGTGCACCCCGAAAGTCCTTCTCAGCAGGTAGGCAGCCCCGCCGCATTTGCACCCGTTGAACACCGCCAACGCATGATGAGCCTTGACAATGTATTTAGTAAAGGGGAGCTAGATGCATGGTTTGCGCGTACAGAAGCTGCGGTTGGTGCCTTGGGTGGCGAACCAGTTGAATGGGTAGCTGAGGTCAAAATTGATGGTGTGGCCATTAACCTGACCTATGACCATGGCCAGCTCGTGCTTGCAGCCACCCGTGGAGATGGCCGTATCGGTGAAACGGTGACGGCAAATGTTCGTGCCATTGCGGGTATTCCAGCACAATTAGGTGATGATGCTCCTGACCTCTTGGAAGTGCGTGGTGAGGTGTATTACCCCTTAGCGGCGTTTACACACATGAATGCTGCGCGCGAACAAGCAGGACAAGCGGTGTTCAAGAACCCACGCAATGCTGCTAGTGGAGCGTTGCGCCAAAAGGATGCGGCCATCACACAATCCCGTCCTCTCGCCGTGTGGATACATGGGATAGGTGCTTGTGAACCTGATGATGCCTTTAGCACTCACCAAGGGTTCTTAGACTGGGCAGCCGGTGCTGGATTACCAGTGGCGCCCTACCGGATTGTGACGCCACATCGTGATGAGGTGTGGGCCCACATTGAAGCCTTAACGGAGCAGCGCCACGAGTTACCGTTTGAAATTGATGGGGTAGTGGTCAAAGTGAATAGCCGTGCTCAAGAAGCACGCTTGGGAGCGACTGCCCGCGCACCACGATGGGCCATTGCCTATAAGATGCCGCCACCGGAACGGCCGACACTCCTGCATCGCATTGCAATAAATGTTGGGCGAACCGGGCGTGTCACCCCCTATGCGGTACTTGAACCGGTGACTGTGGGGGGTGTTGAGATTCGAAACGCCACCTTGCACAACGAGATTCAGATACATGAAAAGGACGTCCGTGAAGGCGATACGGTCCTTGTTCGGCGTGCCGGCGATGTGATTCCTGAAGTAGTCGGGCCGGTACTTGATAGGCGTCCCAAGGACGCAACACCCTTTGAAATGCCAAGTCGGTGCCCCTTTTGTGGGCAACCACTGATTCGACCTGGGGAAGAAGCCCACCATTTTTGTTTGAATGTAGATTGTCCTAACCGGTTGGCTGAGAGTTTGGCGCATTTAGCTGGGCGAACAGCGTTAGATATTGACGGCTTGGGTCGTGCGCGGATTGATTTGTATCTGGAGGTTGGACTCCTCACAACGCTTGCGGATGTATTTGCGTTAGCTGACACCACAACAACCCGTCACGCACTCGCCAATGCGCGTACTGAAGCGATTGCTGCCCTCGCTGATACTGTGCTAGATGATGCGGAACGGCAACGTCGGCACCGAGCGTTAACGGCTGAGCGGACACTCCTGGGATTCAATGCCAAGGGCGAAGCACTGAAAAGCTTCACCCAATTACTCACCCAAATCGAGCGTGCACTCACTCAACCGGTTGAACGTTGGCTTGTGGCGCTCAATATTCGCCATCTTGGTCCAGAGGTGGCCAAAGTACTTGCCGCACATTATCGAACACTTGGGGGGATTCGCCAAGCCAGTATTGATGAGATGGCGAGCATTCATACGATTGGTCCCGCTGTTGCCACGTCTATACATGACTGGTTTGCAACGAGTCACAACGCTGAGCTTGTAGATCGGCTGATTGCCATGGGTATGCGCACGACAACCGACCAACCCGATCCCCATGCACAGCCCGATGGGCCAACCCCACTTGCCAATATGACATTCGTGCTGACAGGTACCCTTGAAGCGATGACGAGACAGGAGGCCGGTGCCGCACTTGCTGCCCTCGGGGCACGCATCTCATCAAGTGTGAGCGGGCAAACGACCGCCGTCATTGCGGGGGACAAAGCCGGGTCAAAACGGACTAAAGCGGAAGCCCTCGGTATACCGATTCTTGGAGAAGACGACCTTGCAGACTTGCTTGCAGGCAATTTTCCTACCAATCTTAGTTTTCCTTAACGAATCTTTGCAGTTGGCTTACCTTTTCCGCAATACCGTGTTGACGTGCAAGAACCTGTGACCTCACCCACTCAACCGCCCCGCCAGGGAGATGTTGGCGTGTCGGTAGATCCAAGTTCTGCCAAACCAAAACGGTTGAAGGATTTACCGCCAAATCCTCCCTACGGTTCGGTTGTCCGACCATTATTGCTGAGCAGGCAAGGCCCGAAGGTCACGTTTGATCCCCGGCACCTGCCTGTTCCGGCCGCCATTTCACAAGTTGCTGAAACAGCCCATAAGCCGCTGGTATGGATGATCTGGGCGACGAGTGGGCTCGTCCTTCTCGTGGCGCTTATTGGGTTATGGCTTGCGACACAGTGGTCACCACCGCCCAGCACTGCTGTCGGGCTGAGTGATACGGAACATCCACCGGCCACGATTGCTCCATCACCACCGGCCGATGAACCTACAACTCAACCGTCTGACCAAAATGACCAAGACGGTGCCAACGCCCAAGATGGTCAAAGCGAGGGTGGTCAAGGCGGCCAGGGGGCTGACGGTACCCAGGGCGAGTCCGGTGGCGGTCAAGGTGAGCAAGGGAGCCAAGGTGGTGCCGGCGGTCAAGACGGTGCTGGTGGACCTGGTGATGGTGTTCAGGGGAAGGGCCCTCATGTTGGCGATGGCCAAGGTGGTGAAGGTGGTGGCCAGCCTGGGGGCAGCCAAGGTGGCGGACAAGCCCCTGGCCAACAACCACCCGGTGGTGCGCCCCATGCTCCACCGGCACCAGGCACAGGTGGTGGCCATGCGTCGCCAACCACCCAGAATCCTGAGCAGTTGCGTGAAACACCCACGTCGAGTACCGACCCATTTATGCATCTGACACTTTTACCGTTGGGTTCCACTGACCTTGGTCCAACGGTGAAGCAGGTTGCTGATGGTCGAGTCGAACAGACGAATGTGATTTCTTTGCGTAATGGCAAAACCATTGAAGTAACGGGCTTTAGAGGTACTGGCACTCGTGCCCTCATTGATCAACACCGTGCCAATGCGGACTTTGATGTGCCAGTGGTCTATGGCAAGGTATTGACCAAAGACAATAATCCCCAACTGGTAGGCCGTATGGGTGCCGATGGTGAACTCATCGGTGTGCTCATTGAAGGCAACGAACGAATACCCGTAAACGATCTAGAGTCCATCGCAAACGGGATGAGGTTTGACTTTGACTGATTTTCCTGAACCTACCGTCCCTTTTGGTACCACTCAAACACAACCTTCCGCACCATCTGAACAGCCGAGCACACCGGAGGTATTTACCGCCCGTGAAGCCGGTGCGAAGTTAACGCAAGTTCTTGCAGAAATTAATCAGGTCATGGTGGGGCAGCAACGGGTCATTGAGCGTGTCATGGTTTGTCTCCTGGCCAATGGCCACTGCCTCTTGGAAGGGCCGCCAGGATTGGGTAAAACGCAATTATTGAATACCCTGTCTGCCACGATGGGTGGCACGATGAGCCGTATCCAGTTCACGCCAGACCTGTTGCCAACTGACATCATCGGCACCCGGATTTGGCAGGCCCATGAGCAAGCCTTCTCGGTTCAGCTTGGTCCGGTATTCGCCAACTTTGTGCTGGCTGACGAAATCAACCGTGCCCCAGCCAAAGTGCAAAGTGCACTCCTCGAAGTGATGGCAGAACACCAGGTCACCATTGGTGGTGAAACACACAAACTTGAGCTGCCATTCCTGGTGATGGCTACCCAGAACCCACTCGATTCAGAAGGGGTTCACCAGCTCCCCGAAGCACAGCGGGACCGCTTCATGATGCGCGTGCTGATTGACTACCCAGCATCCATAGATGAAGAGATGGAGATTGTGCGCCGTGCCAGCGTTGGGCATGAACAGGTCCGCCAAGTGATTAGTATCAACGAAGTGCGCGCACTCCAGCGGACTGCGATGACGATCTATATAGACAAAGCAGTTGCTGACTATGCCGTGCGCATCGCCATGGCAACCCGCCAACCGGGTGCCTTCCGGTTACCGGGCTTGGAACGCATGATTGCATGGGGAGCTAGCCCGCGTGCGTCAATTGCGATGGTGCAAGCGGCACGGGCGCTGGCGCTCTTGCGTGGTCGCGCCCATGTTGAACCTCAGGACGTGTATGACGTTGCTGCCGATGTGCTCAATCACCGTATCGGGCGTTCCTTTGACGCGATTGCTGATGAAGTAGAGATTGATGAGATTCTCTACCATGTCTTAACCACCGTTCCAGCGCCAACCGGTCCAGGGGCATGATTAATCCGCAAGAATTACGCCGTCTGGAGTTTGTATTAGCGAGACGGCTGAATGGGATGCTTCACGGTGACGTATTGGGTGTGCGTCACGGCCAAGGTTCAGAAATTGGTGATGCCCGCTTATATGAGCATGGTGACGATGTTCGTCGCATTGATTGGGCCCTTGTAGCTCGTACAGGTGAAACCTACGTGCGAGACGTGGTTGCTGACCGTGAAGTAACTGCGGTGGTGCTCTGTGACCAGAGCGAATCAATGCTGACTGGCACGCGTGGTGATACCCGGGCGCGGATCGCCCAAGTGTCGGCAACGGCCTTCGGCTATCTCATTTCCCGAGGGCCGAATAAGTTTGGGGTTTTGGGCATCCGAGGTGGTAGGGAGCGCTGGTGGAAACCCCAAAGCGGAACGGAGCATATCGCAACAGTGATGCACCAACTCGGGCGTTGGGCGAACGAACCGGCTGAAGGTGGTCAACGCTCCCTTGGCCAGGGGATGGAGCGTGTAAGTCAGCTGCATCCGCGCCGTGGCGTTGTTGCAGTGGTGAGCGACTTTTTAGACAAGGATTGGCAGCGCCCGCTCTCAGCTCTAGCCCATGTCCATGACACGGTTTGTATTCGTATCGTTGATCCTGTTGATTTGAATTTACCTGATGTCGGTGTGGTTCGTCTCGTAGATCCCGAAACAAACGCACAGCTCAGTGTCGATACCACCAGCAAGCGGATCCGAGAGGCCTATCACCGGCAAGCCCTTGTTCGTCAAGAACGGATCAAAGCCAAAATCCAACATGCCGGGGCCCAAGAGTGGGTGATTCGGACCGATCAGGACCCGGTAACCCAAATGATTAGCCAGGTTCTCGAACGCCAACGGGTGCTTCAGGCCATGAGCGGAACGGTAGCAAGGAAGGCCTCATGATTACCTTTGCCCGTCCACTATTGCTCCTTCTACTGATTGCACCGGTATTAGTGGCTATTACGTGGGCTGTGGTGGCAAATCGGCGTTCAACGTACGCCTTGCGCTTAGCTGATACCAGTCTGTTCGAGGGCTTGGTGTCGGCTCGCCCATCATGGCGTGGGATTGTCCCCGGGATAGGGATGTTAGTAGCAAGTAGCCTGTTCATTATCGCTGCAGCTGGGCCACAGGCTGAACATTATGAAGATGTTGAGGCCTCCACCGTCGTGTTGGTGTTTGATATCAGTGTGTCGATGCTAGCCAAAGACGTGAGTCCAAACCGGCTTGAAGCGGCCAAGAAGGCCGCAGAGAGCTTTGTTGATGCGGTACCTGATAATGCACGTCTTGGCCTTGTGCTCTTTAATCAAACGGTCACTCCAGCAGTAAACCCACGGGTATCGCGTGACGAAGTGAAGCGGGCACTCCAAGAAGCTCAGCCGGATTTTGGTACCGCAATGGGCGATGCGATCAATTCAGCCGTACAGATGATTAAAGCTGATCTCCGTAATCGCAACGTGGACGATACGAAAGGTGCCACGATTGTGGTGCTTGGTGATGGCGAAACCACCGTTGGGAACCCATCAGACTGGGGCGCCCAACAGGCCAAAGACGCAGATATTCCCGTGTCAACGATCGTGTTTGGTACCGGGCAAGGGGAGATCTGGGTTGATGGATTGTATTATCCCGCCCCGGCTGCCCCCGATGAGCTTAAACAGGTTGCCTCTATTACGAATGGGCAGTTTTATGAAACAGCTAATCAGGCATCCCTCACCAAGATTTTTGATGAGCTTGGCACCTCGGCAGGCAAAGAATTGGTTTATAACGAATTCACCTGGCCTTGGATTCTGGTCGGGGTTGTCTTCTTACTCGCTGCCTTTGTGATGAACCTGGTGTGGTTCCGCCGACTTCTCTAGGTGACAATGTTGATTCCACGTCACCCTATGGTGCGGTAGCGTTAGTTGGTGTGATAGTTCTTCCTGGTGCGGCACAACCATTTGCAGTAGAGCAGTGGGATGTGAAAACGGGTGAACGCATTGAGACCAAAGGTGTATTCCATGGAATGGACTCGTTCAATCACTCTGTGGGTTTGGAGTCAATCCTCGGGGCAGCCTTCTCCTTACCACAACGGAGTGATTAGCACCCAACAGGGCGTACCCCACAACGGGTACGCCCTTACTCGTTCCCTGGATTAGCCTAAGCGCCCTCGGGCTTCTGAGATAATCTCCATCACCCGCTCACGGACTTCTTGGCTGGTCGTGCAATTCATCGCCAATTCAGCGGCGTTATTACACTGATTCATCGTGAGATTGCGCAAGGTGTCTTTCACCTCACCAATGGCCGTTGGGGTCATGGATAACTCGCGAACCCCAAGGCCGGCGGCAATCACAGCCATCGCGGGGTCAGACGCTGATTCACCACAAATCCCTACCCAAGCACCGTGACGGTTCGCCCCTTTCACGACCTGATTAATCAACCGGATCACGGCAGGGTTCAAGTATTGAGCCAGCTTGGCTAAACGACTATCAAGGCGGTCTGCCGCAAATAGGTACTGCACCAAGTCATTCGTACCAATTGAGAAGAAGTCGGCGTACTCGGCAAGTTGATCGGCCAATAATGCGGCTACGGGTACCTCAATCATCATGCCGATTTCGAGGTTTGTAGTATCTACCCCAAGCTCTTGAGCAATTTCCAAGGTGCGTTGTTTAGCCGCCTTAAACTCACTCACCACCGACACCATTGGGAACATGATGGCTAAACGCCCACCGTCAGTGGTATCACGATAGGCCATGAGTAGCCCGCGTAACTGCGCGTCAAATAAGTCGGGACGTTCCAAACTTAACCGCACCCCGCGCACCCCAAGTGCGGGATTCTCTTCAGGGTCCTGGTTTACGAAGGGGAGGGGCTTGTCTGCCCCCACATCCATCGTGCGAATTACCACACGGTTGCCTGGGAAGGCGGCAAGAGCTTTACCATAAAATTCGGCTTGCTCTTCAGCCGTTGGAGCTGTGGTGCGGTCTTGGAAGACAAGTTCACTGCGCACCAGGCCCGAGCCTTCAGCTCCTTGAGCAACGGCTAGAGGTAGGTGTTCAAGCCCGCCAATATTGGCCGCAAGCTCAACACGCTGCCCGTCTTTGGTCTGCCCAGGTGTGTTCACCAGTTCAGCCAAGGATTCTTTCCGGCGAGACTCACGCTGGATCCGCAGCTCTATCTCTTCAGCTTCATGCTCATCAGGATCAATCACCATCACCCCCGTTGCGCCGTTAACCCCTACCAAGGTTCCTGGCTCAACTGCCGCAATGATGCCTTCAGCTCCAACGACAGCTGGAATCTCAGCAGCACGGGCCAAAATGGCCGCATGACTCGTTGCTGAACCCTTCTCGGTGACGAGTGCGGCCATCAGTTCCTTGGGGAGTGTTGCGGTCTGGCTTGGCGTGAGTTCTTCAGCAATGATGACGCTTGGCTCGGATGGCACCGCAACGGTCAAGTCCACCCCGTTAATGATGGCCTGGACACGGTTGCTGACATCATCCATATCTGCTGCACGGGCCATCATGTATTCGTCGCCGGTGCTCATCAGCATCTCTTTGAACGTGGTGAATGCGGTTGCCACCGCAATGTCGGCACGGGTGCCGTTGGCAATGTCACCTTTTGCCATATCAGCGAGGGCAGGATCCCCTGCAAACATGGCATGGGCATCAAAAATGCCGGCTTCTTCTTCTCCAACCTCATCTCTCACCTTGGCGGCGATGTCTTGAAGTTGCTCGATAGCCGTTGCGATACTTTGCTCAAGCAGGGTCGTTTCTTCTTCCGGGGTACCCGGTGTTCGGTCGGCAACTGCGTGTTCAGTCCGAAGAATGAACGCAGGTGCGAGAGCGGAACCTGTTGCTGCTGGAAGTCCTGTGATGGAGTGGCTCATATCTCGTAGTCTTGCACGAATTGGAAAAAATGGTTCACCCAGTTTTCGACTGGTCACCATAATTATTGAATATTTGGGTCCAAACCCTGTATCGAGGAGGTTGTCAGTGGCCTTAACTGAAGCACAAACTGCCCACGTGGCCAAGCTGGCCATGTTGGCGTTAAGTGATGACGAGATTCATACCTACGCTCAACAGCTAGATGAAATCTTGACCTATGCCCAAACCATCGCCCAGGCTCCCGGCGTGGATGATGTCGAACCAACGGCGAACCCATTCCGCCAAGTCAATGTGTGGCGTGAGGATACCGAGATAGGTGAACCATTGTCACGTGATGATGTGCTCTTGAATGCACCAGCGGTTGAAGCTGAACAATTCCGGGTTCCGCGCATCATCGGTGAAGAATAGGACATGGCCATGACAGATTTAACCCGCGAGACTGCTAAAGGGCTGCACCACCTCCTTGAACGTGGTGAGGTGAGTGCCGTTGAAGTGACAAACGCGCACCTTGATCGGATTGCGGCCACTGATACTCATATTGGGGCTTGGCTGGCCATGATGGCCGATGACGCCTTAGCGCATGCTACCGATGTTGATACTCGTCGGGCGAAAAAGGCTCCTGTTGGGGCCCTTGCTGGGGTGCCGGTTGGGATCAAAGACCTGATGTGCACCAAAGGGGTACCCACTACCGCCGGGTCAAAAATGCTTGAAACCTACCGGCCACCCTTTAACGCCACTGTGGTTGAGAACCTTCGCAATGCTGATGCCATTGCCCTTGGCAAGCTCAATATGGATGAATTTGCTATGGGATCGAGCACAGAAACGAGTGCCTATGGATTAACCCATAACCCGTGGGATTTGGACCGTATTCCCGGTGGTTCATCCGGTGGGTCAAGTGCAGCAGTTGCCGCCTTCCAAGTCCCCCTTGCCACCGGCACCGACACGGGCGGATCTATTCGGCAACCTGCCAGTGTGTGTGGTGTGGTTGGGATTAAACCCACCTATGGGCGCGCAAGCCGCTATGGGTTGGTGGCCTTTGCGTCGAGTTTGGACCAGGCCGGTATGTTTGCGCGCACCGTTGAAGATGTGGCGTGGAGTCTTGAAGTCATGTGTTCTCATGACTCGAAGGACGCCACCAGTTTGCCTGATGCCGCCGGTGACTTTACCACTGGGCTTGACCAGGGCATTGAAGGGATGAGAATCGGTTATGTGCCTGAACATCTCGGTGAGGGCTGTGACCCGAGTGTCGCTGATGCCACCCGCCATGCCCTCACGCGTTTGGAAGCATTGGGTGCTGAGATCGTTGAAATCCAATTACCCTTTGCCCAGTACGGGTTAGCGGCTTATTACATCATTGCCCCGGCTGAGGCAAGCTCAAACCTTGCCCGCCATGATGGGGTTCGATGGGGGACCCGTGTGGATGGGGCAACCACGGCTGAGATGATGGCCAATACGCGAAGCGCCAACTTTGGCCCTGAGGTACAGCGGCGCATCATGATTGGGACACATGTGTTGAGTGCGGGCAGCTACGACGAATACTTTGGGCGGGCCCAGCGCACACGAACCCTCATCATTAACGACTTTGCGAACGCGTTTAATGATCTCGACGTGATTGTGACCCCGACAGCACCGAGCCCCGCGTTCAAACTGAATGACGCGACCCGAAGCCCGCTCGCCATGTACCTCAGCGACATTTACAGCGTGCCCGCAAGCTTGGCTGGTCTGCCTGGCATGAGTGTGCCGGTGGGTTTTGCGGACGGGGAGGTGTTCAGCCAGACAGAAGGGTTACCCATCGGGCTTCAACTGGTTGGTAAACCAATGGCCGAGGCCACTATTTTGCGTGTTGCTGCGGCGCTGGAAGCCGATTTAGCCCTTGACCTGGCCCCGCGTGGTGCCAATGCATTGGAGGGATAACGATGACGGGACAACCAATGACAGCCGATCAGATGACTGGGACCGACCACCTTGTTGATGGGTGGGAAGTGATTATTGGGCTCGAAGTTCATATTGAACTCAATACCAAAACAAAAATGTTCAGCCCCACCCCCAACGCTTTTGGTGCCGAACCGAACACCCTTGTCGGTGCGGTAGACCTTGCCTTACCAGGCACGCTGCCCATGGTCAATCACCAAGCCATTGCTGATGCCATCAAAATCGGGTTGGCTACAAATTGTGCGATTAGCCCGACTAGTCATTTCAGCCGTAAAAACTATTTCTATCCCGATATGCCAAAGAACTATCAGACCAGCCAATACACCGTGGCGATCTGTGAAAATGGCTATCTGGATGTAGACGTTGACGGGCAAATGTGGCGTATCGGCATTGAACGTATCCATATGGAAGAAGACACGGGTAAATCCACGCACGTTGGTGAAAGTGGACGTATCCACGGTGCTGAACACTCCTTGCTGGACTACAACCGGGCCGGGGTGCCTTTACTGGAATGTGTGAGTCGGCCCGATATGCGCACACCGGCTCAAGCCCAGGCATATCTAAGTGCGCTGCGTGAAATTGTTGCCGCACTTGGCATTAGTGATGCGCGGCTTGAAGAAGGGTCAATGCGCTGTGACGCTAATGTGAGTGTCCACAAGCCAGGCACACCGTTTGGGGTCCGTGCCGAGGTGAAGAACTTGAATAGTGTGCGCAGTTTAGGGCGAGCAATCACCTTTGAAATCCGCCGTCAGATTGACGCGATCGAATCGGGGGAAACGCTGGTGCAAGAGACTCGGCACTTCAATGAAGATACGGGTAAGACCAGCACGATGCGGCGGAAAGAAACCCTTGATGACTACCGGTTCTTCCCCTGCCCCGACTTACCAGACATTAACCCCAGCACTGAATGGATTGAATCAATCCGCGAAACCTTGCCGGAGTTACCGGCTGTCACACGGGCGCGGATGATGGACCAGGGTGTTGATGCTGAAGCGGCAGGCATTATCTATTCGTCTGGGCTTACAAAGCTCTATGATGCGGCGGTGGCTGCCCAAGCTAACCCCAGTGATGTGGCGAAATGGTTAACCAACCAGGTTGCAGCTTGGCAAAATGAAACCGGCCGTGATGTCAATGAGCTGCTTGATGGGACAACCCTGGCTGAGCTACTTGAACTTGTCACTAAGGGCACTCTTGCTACTCAAGGGGCGCATAAGGTCTTGCTGAGCTATTTAGCTGGGGAGGGAAGCATTGCGGAACTAGCTCCTGCCCATGCCCAGATGAGTGATACCGCTGAACTCGAGGCCATTATTGACCAAGTGATCGCTGACAACCAAGATGCCGCGGACAAGGTTCGGGCAGGTAATCCCAAAGCAATGGGTGCATTGATGGGGCCAATCATGAAGGCCACCCGTGGGAAGGCTAATCCTGGGCTGGTCAATGAACTGTTGAGAGCCAAACTGTCATGACCATTCCCCAAGGCCTCATTGACCCTGCCCCAGGAACGGGGCTTGATGCGATAGCTGCAGCTACCAATAGTCGCTTAGTGGAGTTATGTGGGGCCTTCAGGGGACATCTTCTGAACGTCGATCCAAACCTTAACCCCTTAGCCGACGTCACTGATGCGATTATCGCGGCTGGTGGTAAGCGGATTCGTCCTGCCTTTGTGTGGTGGGGACATCGCGCAACACAAATAGAGCCCAATGACGCAGTGCTCACCATTGCGGCAGCGGTTGAACTTCTGCACACCTTTGCGCTCATTCATGATGACATTATGGATCGGGCATCCACCCGTCGAGGTGCCGTGACGAGCCATGTAGCGATGACCTCATTCCATGATGACCAAGCATTGATTGGTGACCGACAATGGTTTGGTATTTCTAGTGGCATCATTGCTGGTGACCTCGTATCAGTTTGGGCTGACCAAGCATTCTGGCAGGCTGGTCTTTCACCTGAGGTATTGATGGATGCGGTTGAGGTCTATAACACCATGCGTGCGGAAGTGATGGCTGGTCAGTGGCTCGACGTTCGACTAGCTGCCTTGCCCCAAGCGAGTGTTGCTGAAAGTGAGCACGTAGCCCTCCTCAAAAGTGGGCGCTATTCCATTACCCGACCCCTTGAATTGGGTGTGGCCTTGGCGGGCGAATGTGACCCGTCCCTACTCCGTGCATTGCGTACCTACGGGGATTCAGTTGGAGTGGCCTTCCAGATGCGCGATGATGTGTTGGGCATGTTCGGCAACCAAACAGAAACGGGTAAAAGCGTGGGTGGTGATATCCGTGAGGGGAAGCGCACCGTCTTGATACTTACCGCATTGGAACGGGCAACTCCAACCCAACGGGCTATCCTCAATCAATGCTTGGGCAATGCCCACGTGGATGCCGATCAGCTTGAACAGGTTCGTGAGATCGTTCGTGAAACCGGTGCAGCTGACTACGTGGAAGCACGCATTACAGACCAGTACGAGATTGCTCAAGCTGCTATCGAACCGGTAGGTAATCCTGCGAAACGGGTATTGCTTGAATTGGCAGATTTAGCTGTCCATCGTTCGCGATAGTCCTGTCTTTGAGTGCGACATGCCGTTTAATGAGAAGCCGCTACCGTAGTGGCATGTTTCGTCACACTTCCCCCTTGGTGACGGCTACTAGTCGTGGCCGCAATCTGTCCATTTCTGCGTTAGCTGCGCTGCTCGTCTTTGCACTCCCAGGTGTTGGCATTGGTCAAACGAGAGAAGACCTGAACAGGATTGAAGGTCGTATCCGTGAGGCACAGTCAAATATTAGTCGGATCAATGAGGCTCAAAGCGCCACAAAAGCTGACTATGATCGCGTTAGCGGTGAATTGGAGTCTGCCCAAGTTGAGTTGGACAAGCGTTCCAGTGATCTTTCTAAAGCCCAGTCCACATTAGATAATGCTGAACGCGCCTTGACGGTGACGGCGGCTGAGTTAGAAACCACCGAACAGCGTCTGAATGAAACCCGTAAAGAGATTGATACGCACGCCAGCACGCTCAAGAGTCGGGTACGGCAAACCTACATCACGGCGCAAAGTGGGGGATTACCAGTACTTGATGCCGCTGATGCTGCAGAACTTGGCCAGGCCACACGGTATTTACGCTCGATAACTGACCGTGACCAAGCACAGATTGAAGAGCTAGATATTCTGCGCCAGCGTGCAGAGGCTGACCAAACCCGACTTGATGAGTTACGAGCTCGCCAGGCTGAGCAAAAGGTTGCAGCAGAGAACGAACGTAACCGTGTCAACGATCTGGTGAGCCAACAAAAAGCGCTGCTCTCGAACGTGCAGGTAAAGGTTGATGAGCAAAGCGCCATCCTCAAGAATCTTGCAAATGATAAAGAAGCGGCTGAGCATCTGTTGGACGAACTTGAAGGTGAATCCAAGCGCATCGAACGCGAATTGGCCGAAATTGCGCGTCGTGAAGCTGCCGAACGTGCCGCTGCAGAAGCTAAAGCGAGAGAAGCTAAAGCCAAAGCAGACGAAGCTCGCAAAGCGGGTGCTGCTAATGCGGCAGCCCTTGAGGCGGAAGCTCGCCGGGCATCAGCCGCATCAGCCCCGAAACCTTCAAAGCCTGGTGGCATGATTTTGCCGGTTAAGGGCCGGTTCTCTAGCCCATTCGGCTATCGCGTGCACCCCATCAGCCGTGTCCGCCGCTTACATACCGGGCAAGATATTGCTGCTCCGTCTGGTACCCCTATTCTGGCCGCAAAAGATGGGCGTGTGAGTTTCTCGGGGCGTCGGGGTGGCTATGGCAACTGCATCATCATTGATCATGGTGGTGGCGTGGCGACCTTGTACGGACACCAAAGCCGCCTCGCGGTGGGTGCAGGCACCCAAGTATCCCAGGGCCAGGTGATTGGCTATGTCGGGTCGACGGGTGCGTCCACAGGGCCACATTTGCACTGGGAGGTCCGTATTAACGGCTCCCCAGTTAATCCGATTCCGTACACCTAACCTCATCGTGCGTCATTCGCCTTGCCATAGGGGTGGTGGCAAGGTGCAGGGGAATGCGTAAGGATAGGTTCAGCACAACCCAAGGAGACCCCGGTGAATGATCCGTTCTCAAATGACGCCAACCCTGAAGCCCCCGAACCGGTTGAACCTACACCCAACGGTGAATCCCAACCAGCAGGAGCCGATAGCGCTGCCACGAATCCATGGGCACAAGCGGGTCATGAGACGGGAGAAGATACCCAAGTAGATACCCCTGGGACAGGTGCGCCGACGGTGCCACCGCCAAGCACACCGCCAGAAACAGGTGCGCCAACACAGACACCGTTTGTGGCACCTGGTGCTGAAGCACAAACGATGCCAGGCCCAGACCCGTCAGGTTCAGCGCCTGGGCAGCCGATGGGTGGCGGACAACCATTTGGGTGGACATCACAACCTGCAGTAGGGCAAGCCCCTCCGGGGCAGGTTGTGGGTGGCCAATATCCTCCTTCTGGTCAAGGAGTACCCGGTCAAGTGCCGCCTGGCGGTATGCCACCAGGCGGTATGCCACCAGGCGGTATGCCACCGGGGCAGTACCCACCGGGGCAACCGATGCCATATGGTGCCAACCCCTACCAGCCAGTAAAGAAACCCTATCGCGCGCTGCCCTGGGTGATTTTTGCCGGTGTCCTGATCGTGCTTATTCTCCTTGTCGCCCTCTTCGTGGGCGTGATCACCGTGTTCTATACATCAATCGATGACACCATTGCAAATGGTGTTTCAGCGTCAGCCTCGGCGACACAAACAGCTGAGGCTTCCCCCTCATCTGGGCCATCAGACGAGACGTCGCCTTCAACAACAAGCCCGAGCTCCACAGTGTCAAATACACCATCTTCGGGTGCGTCAACAACTCCGTCTGAGGGTTCACCATCCAATGAGCCCTCGGTTGTACCTCCCGGAGAAGTGCCGCCGTTGACAACCGTCCAAGGACAGGGCCGTGATGCTGCGTTCTTCCGTGAGCCCAGTGAAATTACTCAATCTGACGGTGGACCGATTGCCATTGGGGAGAGCAAACAAGGCAACGTAACAAAGGATCAGGGCGTTGCCTACAAAATTGATTTAAAGACCGGTCAAGCCATCTCCATAAAGGCTGAAAACAAGTTCCTTGGTGACACGATGATATGGGTGTTAGGACCTAATGGTGAACTGGTTGGATTCCAGGACGATGATGAAGGTCTTACCCTAGATAGTCAGTTACGATTCATCGCACCTGCCGATGGAACGTACACCATTCTTGTAGCCGATAGTTTCACCACTTCTCAAACAGAATTTACGCTTACCGTCAATGAATAATCAATCTTTACCTACCGCTCCTCGCCGTACCCTTAGCCTGCTGCTTGGGGGTGCGCTTGTACTCACCATCGGATTAGGGAGCGGTTTTCTAGCCGGTCGTCAGTCGGTAGCTGCTGTTGATGGGCTGTCTGAGATTGAACATGTTATCCGTGACCAAGCCCTTGCTGTTCCCGATAACCAGACGATCAATGATGGGGCCTTACGCGGTGCCGTGGCGAGTCTGGATGATCAGTATGCCTCTTGGTATTCCGCAGACGAGTTTGCTCGCTTCTCATCACAATTAGATGGCAAATTTGTCGGTATCGGGGTGTTTTTAGAGCGCACTGAGGTGGGCATGTTGATTACGGGAGTCATCCCCAACAGCCCCGCTGAAACCGCTGGGCTCAAGGCGGGTGAATATATTGTGGCTGTCAATGGCACACGGTTGCGCTCAACGATGCCGTTTGAAGAAATGGTCGGTCTCATCACGGGTGAAGAAGGTACGGAAGTATCTCTTTTGATTACAACCACTGCAGGTGAAGAAAAGCCATACACCATCACGCGAGCCAAGTTCGACTTGCCACTCACCCAAACACAGATGCTCGATAACGGCGTTGCCAGTATCCGCTTACATGAGTTTTCCCGTGGAGCGGCTGATTCGTTGAAAACGGCCATCACCGAAGCGAAATCTCAAGGTGCGAAAGGGATTGTGCTTGATTTGCGTTCTAACCCTGGTGGGTTGTTAGAAGAGAGTATCGGCGTGATGGAGCTCTTTGTGGCACCACACAGCCGTGTGGTCACCATTGAAAGCCGCCATGACCACCAAGATATGGATACGGGGGATGCTGAACCTCCATTTGGTGATTTGCCCTTTGTGGTGTTGGTCAATGAGTACAGTGCATCTGCCAGTGAGATTGTGTCTGCGGCCTTACAAGACCATGGGCGAGCCAAAATCGTGGGGCATCAAACCTTTGGCAAGGGGGTTGTCCAAAGTGTTGTCAACCTCCAAGGTGGTACCGGTATGAAGCTCACCACCGCCAGGTACCTCACCCCAAACGGTGAGAATATAAACGAGATCGGGGTAACCCCAGACGTAGCGATTTCAGCTAGCCCTGAACGCGTGCTTCAAGAAGCAGCCAACTATCTCATCGAAACGAAACCCGAGGCGTTTGCCAACTAGGGTGCTGGGTTCGCAAGAGGTCGTATACACAACCCACGGTTGAATAGCCCTGCCTGTGGCACGCTGGTGGCATGGGTAAGGGAACAAAGCACAAGAACAGCTCGAATGACATTACGGTCAATCGTCGAGCCCGTCACGAGTACCAAATTAGTGAGACGGTCGAATGTGGCATTATGCTGCGCGGCACCGAAGTCAAGAGCTTGCGGGCTGGTCACGGCAGTTTAAACCATGCATTTGCGGCGGTTCGTGACGACGAGCTTTGGTTGTACGGAGCGGAAATAGCCGAATATGCCCAAGGCAACCGGTGGAACCATGACACCCAGCGGCGGCGCAAGCTCCTTGCCAACCGGCGTGAGATCCAAGATATGGCACGATTTACCCAAGAACGGGGCCGTACCCTGGTGCCGCTGAAAATGTACTGGAAAGACGGGCGAGCCAAGGTACTTATCGGCTACGGCGTAGGTAAGAGTGAATATGACAAGCGCCAGAGCGCGAAGGAGGCTACGGCTAAACGCGAAATGGCCCGTGCGATGTCAGATGCACGGCGGCGCTAAGCGCGATCTGTTTTGATGTTCTTGTGCCCAGACCACACCATGCCAATCCCAATGAGGACCACCCCAATGATTGCCAGGGCGGCTATGACGTTGGGGTCAGGAGCAAAGCCTTTCAGCATAGAATCGCGCATTGAGATGAGGGCATGCCGCATGGGCAGCACCCAACCGACTGGCACGAGCCAAGGTTGAAACCGTTCCTCACTGAGGACGAGACCGCCAAAGAACACGCTCGCTAACAAGACGAGCATGGACGTCTGCACCACTTGGGTGATGTTACGACAGGCCTGACCCACCACAAACCCGATACCCATACTGGCGAGGAGTTCGAGGCTAATAATGAGGGCAAGCGGAGCGACCCCACCCCGAACAGGTGCTCCCAAACCAAAGACAATGCCCCCAAGTAAGAGGGCGCTGATCGCCCCACCTGCAAGGAAATAGGCAAGAATCTTGCCAAAGGACCGTTCCCAGCTGCGTAACGGAGATACGGCAAAGAGTTCGGTGGTACCTAACTCTTGTTCCCGCACGATGGAAAGGGCAATGAACGTCATCGTCAGGTGCTGCAAAATGAGGGCGAGGACCGCTGGTGCATAAAAGACAGGCGTGCTGATTTCACCCGCGATACTCGTTGTTTCTTGGCGCAGCGGGGCAGCCACAATGGAGGGTTGGATAAGGGTGAACGTTTTTACATCATTGCTGACCCTATCGAGGGTAGACAGGTCTGTGTCAGGGTTGATCAGTCCTGCCGTGGTCAAAATATTGCGATACTCATCAACAGAACCAACCAGTATGTCTGCTTGGGACTGGGTGTCTTTAATGAGTTGGGTGAGCAATATGGTGTTCAGGTCGTTTGTGGCCCCGCGGGCAAAGAGCAAAATAGCCTGTTGTTCAATCGGGTCAAGGAAGGTGTGAAAGACTTCCATCGTGACGCGCCGGTTTTCCTCCATGGCCTTGCGTGGGTTTGGTGGCACCACGATGACCATGTCTGCACGACCGTCTTCCAATCCAGCCATGGCATTTGCGCGGTCGGTTGAAACCTCAACGATATTGAGGCGCTTGGCCTGGGTTTCAGCATAATTATTGACGATTTCGATGAGGGCTGGCTCATCGGGTGGCGCCACAAAGATTGTACGCACTGCGGGATCGCGGGTGGATACTCCAGCCCCAAAGAGCAGCAAAATGATGAGGGGGCCAACCACGAGCATCGTGACCAAGCCCGGCTGGTTGGCCAATTCAATGAGTTCTTTGCGAACAACGCCGATGATGCGAATAAACGTGTGAAAAATCCCCATGCGTTAGTGCTTTCCGTACGGGCCGGCAGGGTCAAGAGAATCAATCGTGGTACCCAAATCCATGTCCGGTGGACTAGGTACCGGAATAGGGGTCTTCGTGGGGGTGAGGAGCGGGGCGTCGTCGCTGGCGGTTGCTTCCAATTCCTTCGGGGCTTGGCTGGCGCGGTGGGCTTCAAGGAGAGCCACAAAAACATCATCGAAGGGGGCCAGGTAGCGCTCACTCAAGATGAGCTCGTTGCCATAATCGGCAATCACTGCACGCAAAATTGGTATGTCAGTTTCAACCTTGTCAACTGTGACACGGACCGCTTTGGCATGGGTTGGGAGCTGGGCTAACGTATTGACGAGTGGGTGGGCATGGAGTGCCGTGAGTAGGTCAGGGCTGGCAGGCTGAGTGAGGTAGAGGTCAATCACATGTCCACCGAAGGCCTGGATACGTAAGCCATCTGGGGTGTCTTCAGCCACGATCTGCCCGTCAACAAGGAGACCCACTTGGTCACATCGGGCGGCCTCAGACACAATCTGAGTGGTCACAAAAAGGGTGCGGCCTTCTGCCCGCAAGCCGTGAAATTGTTTCCACACTTCACGCCGGAGAACCGGGTCAAGACCGGCTGATGGTTCGTCGAGGAACAAGAGTCGGGGGTTATGTAAGATAGCACCCGCCAATGCCACACGGCGCTGCATCCCACCACTGGCTTCTTTGAGTTGGCGATTCGCCGCATCACTCAAATCAAGTTGGGCAAGCACTTCTTTAATCCGACGGTTAGGAAAAGCCATTCCATACAAGTTGGCCATAAACCGCAGATTATCCATGATCGTTAGGTGTGGGTAGAGCACCCCAAGCTGGGGGGTGTATCCAATCGCTTCACGGTCTTTTCGCCGGAGATGCTCAGGAGCCCGACCGAGTAGTTTGACTTCGCCTCGGGTTCGTTCAGTGACACCCGTGAGCATCCGAAGGCTTGTCGTTTTACCACTACCTGATGGACCAATAAAGCCATAGATAGTGCCCTCTGGAATATCTAAATCCAGGTCATTCACAACGGTCTTACCGTTGAATTCCTTGGCTAAATCTTTTGCCCAGATTGCGGGTGTAGTCATGAGTTCAATTCTGTTTGGTGGGTCCAGGTACGCGACCCTGGTGGGTGAAGGGCGTACCCTTTGTAGGACATGAAGCAGATTTTTCCGTTATCCCAGGTTGTCATGACGAACGTACTCAGGCTAATTGGCTTGGTCGGCGCGTTTACGGCAACCGTGGGCATGGTTGTGGGGCTATGGGCGCTTAACAACGTTGAAGCAGTCCTTGACGATACCTTACAACTTGCCACCACATCGTTAGATGCACTCAAATCATCCAGTGATCTCGCTGATTCCAGCCTCGGGTCGGTTCGTGCGGGCCTTGAAGGCATTAAAGGGGCTACCCAAGGGATGGACGGGGCGTTCGAAAAAGGTGAAACGGCTTTAGTTGGTATTGGTGACCTGGTTGAAAAGGATATCTCCCAGAGTGTGCGCAACCTTGATGGCACGATGCCTGGTCTGATTCAGGTGGCGTCAACGATTGATGGGGCGATGGCTGCATTAAATAAATCACCGTTGAACTTGCCCTACACCGATCGCCGGTTTAGTGAGAACTTGAATAATCTGCAACAAAGCCTTGTGCCTATTGCTGACAACTTGGAGGAGCAAGGCAAGAACATCAAGGATACGGCAGCGAACTTGCGTGAATCCGGTGAGAACGTGGTCAGTTTGAATGCGCAAGTCTCTGCCTTGAGTGAGACCGTTTCAGCAACAGAGAAATTGCTCGATGAGTATGACGCAACCCTTGAACAAGGGGTGGTGAACCTGCGTCAATCCCAACAACAAATGAAGTTCGTGGTGTGGATATGCCGGTTCTTCGTCGTGGTGCTGGCGATTTCCTATGCTGCGCTGATGGTTGTGCCCTTGCAGTTGTCTGCCTTGACCCGTCGCTCTTTAGAACGTCGTCATGGGCGCGGCTCTTCAGCGAATAAGGATGCTGATGATTCGGCATCTGGGCCCAAGACAAACGGTGAATCTGACGATGTGCCAGGACAACGTGTGGTGGATGATACGCGTTCTGCCGATATAACGACCGAGATTGACCCCAAGGTGGTGACGGCTGGGGCACCAGCTGCAGATACCACCATTGATCTTGATGTCGGCCCAGAGGGCAACGCACCTCGGTGATGCTGGCTTGGCCGGTAACCAGCTTGTATTGGCGAGCTTGGTTACATGGTTTATGGGTGCGGTTGGCCTAAGCAGCTTCGGCTACGCCGCAGCATGTGCGGTGAATACGGGCGATATTCGACGCATGATTTGCGTAGAAAGTCACAAGAGGGGGCATTCCATCAGCCGTGAAAGACATACTGCATGGGTGCTAGCTGGTACACTGGGTGGTCTTGACAACTGAATAACTCAGTTCCAAACCACGGGGGCGTATGGTTTCGACGGATGTCGGTCGACCTTGTGGGAGCGAGCCGAGGACGTTACGCTGCCTCGTTAATCCGCGTTTCAACCTTCTAGGTGCCGAAGATAACTTCGCCCTGGCTGCCTAATAGTCGCAGCCTGTCCGCCGTCTTGAGCGTCTGTGCAAACGGGTCGGGCATCATTTAGCAGACTTGCTTAACTCTCGTGTTCATGGGTAGTTAGGGACTTCTAATCGTGAACTACGGATCGGCCCCTTTTGGCCCAGGGAAGGGCGATCCCGACAATTCACCTGGACCTACGCTCGTAGGGCCTACTTGGACGAGATGTTCGGACGGGGGTTCAAATCCCCCCGCCTCCACCACTCAACCCGTCTCTTGAGGATTCATATCCCTGGGGGGGCGGGTTTTGTTGTGTTTCGGTTCGGCGAATGGTGAACACACGAACCGCATACCGTTGAACTGGGAACAACTACATAACCAATCTCAATGGGCCATCAGGTAGCCCGTGACAGCGCCGGGTAGGTAGCGCTCTCTAGAGGACGGTACTTCATCGACACTATTCGCAGGTACCGGTTCTAAACTGCACCCCATACGAAGCACAGGACGAGCCGAAAAGGTTGGCCAACTTCCTTTATCGGTTTTGGTATTTAGCCGATAGAAACGCCATGCACGAACGCCAGGCCGCGCACGACGAACGCGAAGAACACCCATCCGTGTGGGCACTGCATGTCAACCAGACCGCCCAAGTTGTGCGCTACGTGATTACGGTGCCGCACCATGTGCCCCAGTTGCAGCAACTGCAAACCGGTGACGGGGTGATACTCACCTTGGCTGGTGTGGCGAGAACGGTTGGTCGCGTCTATCGCGTGCGTACCTTCGCAGATCGAACTGAGGTGTTCTTGAGTGCCCACCAAGCCCTACCAAGACCGGTGCCGATTACTCCACCAGACACGCTGGCCACCACCGGGGCAGCCCTGACTACCCCAGATGTAGCCACCGTTCGTGGTGTTTTTGACGCCATTGGTCTTGACACCATTGCAGACCTAGACACCATCGACGCCAACGACCCGCGTGACCAGGCCTATATCCGGTCATTGCTCACGTCCACATTGGCTGATGATCTGCTCGGCCCAGCGCTCGGTCCAACAGAAGAGGTGATCGGGGTACCTGTCCGTGAACGGTACCTGATCGGCAAACTTGCCCCACGTGACACCCGTCCCGACACTGACGTTATCCATTCAACCAATCCATCTGATGCCTCAGATAAAGACGATCCCCTTCATGATGAGGACACCACTACTCCACAATCCATACTGCCCTCATCAATGGGGCTGACCTTTGCGGTGCCAGCATCGGTAGATACCCTCACTGTTCAGGCCCAATGGGGGCACTATCGGCGTGTTGAATCGCAAGACTCAAGCGAACCTGCCAATGGTGATGCCTATCGGTGGGTGCGTGAACCTGCCGGTGGGAACGTTTCGATCACCCTCACCCCAGATACCCAGCTTGACCCTATCATTCCTGATGCCCGCTACGAGGATGTGCGCATCACCGGGGCCATTAGCCGCGTGCAGCCCAATGACTCCAAACTGGTTACGTTGTTCTTGGTCAATACCCACACCAAACCACATACCAACCAAGATGAAGCCTGGGTATTCCAACCGCACTTGCGGGTTACCAGCCCAACGAACGCCCCCATTTTCATTAGTCGCCCACCACAGCGTGACCTCACTAATGATGAAGAAGCACACAACCTCAACATGGTGTATCGCAACCGAGTTGAGTTTGCCGTTGGCCATGGCGTTAGCGTGCACGCCACCCTTGCGCCAACCAATCCCACCCAGGCCACCGCGCTTGAAACCACATTCTTACCTACCTTTGAAGTCCATGTCACGGAACCACCAGGGCTAGACAACACCGACCGGCCAGCCATGCGAACGATGACGCAGCTCAAGTTTTTTGACATGGCTCACTTGGCCGCGTTGGCCACACCGGCTAAACGTGATGCGCTGATTGATGGGCTGACCTATCTCGTTGATGACTATGACCGGTGGATTCAGGCCATGCGCGGCCGTATCGGGAACGACCTCATTGGCCATGACATGAGCGCGGCTGATGCATACACCCGTTGCCTTCGGGTGCGTGACCGGCTGCGGGCAGGCATCCAGGTACTCGCCACCGACGACAATGCCCTCAACGCATTCCGATTCACCAACGCGGCGATGGCGTCACAGCGTATCCAAAGCCAACTTGCGTTGAACACCCGACGTGGCACGCCGGTTGACCGTGACACAATCGACATCCCCAAGAACCGTTCATGGCGGCCATTCCAGCTGGCATTTGTACTGCTCTCCATTCCCAGTTTGGCCGACCCGACCCACCACGAACGCACCGGCGACGATGCCCACATGATCGCCGACCTGCTTTGGTTTCCTACCGGCGGGGGTAAAACCGAGGCTTACCTTGGTGTGGCGGCCTTCGCCATGGCGATACGCCGACTCCACCACAATCTTGGCGATGTAGATGGCAGTCGCGGCCTTGCCGTCATTATGCGGTACACGTTGCGCTTACTCACACTGCAACAGTTTCAGCGCGCCAGTGCCCTCATCTGCGCAATGGAAGTGCTCCGCCGTGATGACCCGAATACCTGGGGGCACACCCCGTTCACCATTGGGCTCTGGGTTGGCGGTTCAACCACACCCAACCGATTCAAACAAAGTAAACAATGGCTGGCTGCCAAACAAGCCAGACGAAAAGCAGGCAAAGGCTCACCAGCACAACTCACCGCCTGCCCCTGGTGTGGTTCGACAATCACCCCAACAACCGACTTCACGATTGATAGTGGTCACGAACGCACCTACATGTATTGCCCAGAACAGCATGGGCCGTGCCCCTTTGGGCGATCTGAACATAACTATCAGGGCTTACCTGTGCTGGTGGTAGATGAAGAGATCTACCATCACCCACCATCCATCTTGATCGCCACCGTTGATAAGTTTGCCCAAATGGCCTGGGCTGGCCAAGTTGCCACCCTCTTTGGCAATGCCCGCAAGTCATGTGAACGGCATGGGCTTGTATGGGAAGGGAATGGTTGTAACACCTATCACCATGCAACCAAAGACCTCCCTGAAGCGCAGGTTATGCCCATATCCCCCATTCGTCCACCCGACTTAATCATTCAAGATGAGTTCCACCTGATCAGCGGCCCCCTGGGCACCCTTGTCGGCCTGTATGAAACCGCGGTAGATGCCCTTTGTTCCTGGTCGCTTGACGGGCAGACGGTTCGCCCCAAAGTGGTTGCGTCTACCGCCACGGTGCGCAAGGCTGATGAACAAATCAGGCGTGTATTTGCCCGTGAAGTGACTATTTTCCCACCCAATGGCATTGATATTGAAGACAATTTCTTTGCCGTGCAACGGCCTACAACAGCCAAACCAGGACGGCTCTATCTGGGTATCTGCCCAATGGGTATCAGTCGGCCAGCGAGTCTCAGTCGTATGTACACCACCTTGTTGACCGCCGGTCAACACCTCTTAGATGCATTCGGCCCAGCCGCCGACCCGTACATGACGCTCGTTGGCTACTTCAACGCCCTCCGAGAGTTAGGGGCAACCAGCCGCCTTTGTAAAGACGATATATCCGCACGTGCTAAGCGTGTGACCAATGGGAGTACCGTACGGCCAGGGTTAGAACGACGATATGTAGACCGTGTCCGTGAGCTGACGTCTCGGATTGATAATGCTGACATTCCTAAGTATCTCGATCATCTCGAACAACCCTTCCTTGGTGAACACCCCAGCACAACAACGGAGACAAAGAAACCGATAGATGTGGTGCTCGCTACCAATATGTTGTCTGTGGGTGTTGACGTAAACCGTATCGGATTGATGGTGGTGAGTGGCCAACCAAAAACGGTGTCTGAATACATCCAGGCCACAAGCCGGGTTGGTCGTGCCTTCCCTGGGCTGGTGTGTACGGTGTTGAATTGGTCACGGCCACGTGATCTTTCACACTTTGAACGTTTTGAACATTTCCACCAATCCTTCTACAAACATGTGGAAGCCCAATCGGTAACCCCGTTTTCAACACGCGCATTAGACCGAGGGCTGACCGGGGTGTTGGTGAGTGGGTTACGCATGCGCCATCATGAACTAAACCACAACAACGATGCCCATGTACTCACCCATACTACGAAACCGTTGGCTGATGCGATGGCCGAGCTGATCACCAAACGTGCCCAGCGGATCAACGGTGAGCATGTGAGTGGACTGATTAAAACGATGCTTGATGCGCGAATTGAGACGTGGATCAACCGAGCGGAATCATCAAATAAGCACCTGGCATACAACAATGCGAAGGCTGGTCCTGAGTATGCCTTACTGGCCACCCCAGGTGTGGCTGCCTGGCAACCGTTCACCGTGCCCAATTCAATGCGAGAAGTCGAAGCCCCAATCACGTTAGTGATCAATACCGGCAACCCCATAAACCAAGAACCTGCATGGACATCCCAGGAAATCCAAGACAATGACGGCGCGTGAATATCTTACTAAAGCGGGCACGATTCGTACGAGTCAGTTGCTGTGGAACTATGGGCCAGGTGCGCTCATTGACCTTCCCAATTGGTCTGCGATCACGATGGGTCTTCACCATAGGATTGCACAGGGTGTTGACGGGTGGGATATGGCCTACGCCGAGCCCATTGAAGAACCACGCCTCCTTCATGCTGTGCGCCGTCGATTGGGTAGACAGGTTGAATCGCTTCGAATGCCCCCGTTTAAGGCAGACAACGATGGAAAAACACGGGACCAGATCCCCATCGGCGCACCAGTCGAACCGTTCCCACGCTGGGTGCGTTGTACCCGATGCAGTTTGCTCGCACCCATGGATGACCCGGCGATACGCCTGAAGCCTGGCAACGAAAAAGGCAACGAAATTCGTTTTGAGCATCATGATTGCTATAACGGTTGGCCCAGTGACGCTATTCCTGCCCGCCTCGTGTTGGCCTGTCGGAACGGGCATCTCGATGAGTTTCCCTGGCATTGGTATGCCCATCGGGGCCAATCCTCCTGTGAAGGCACACTCCGGCTCTACAGCGTTGGCTCGGCGATAGAGTCGGCAAACCTCATGGTTGAATGTTCGTGTGGTACGAAACGCCCCCTTGCCCACGCCTTAATGGGCAACGATACAACTACCTTGCCGGCCTGCCGAGGCCGTCATCCACACCTCAGCAGCTTTGAACCGTGCACCCAAAGCCCGACTGTACTCAGCTTAGGGTCCAGCAATCTCTGGTTCCCCGTCACCTTGTCGACCCTGGACATTCCCCTCCCAGACGATGCCCCTGAACAGCCGTTATCCCAACATGAGTTGAAGTGGCCAGAATGGCAAGTCCTCACCGGCGATGTTCCTGGCGATACTTGGCCACAGTTTCGCCTTGTCCCAACCAACGTACCAAAGGACCTCACCGTAGTGATCGACCAGGTGGCCCGTATCGAACGGTTGCGTGAAGTCAACACCCTCATTGGGTTTACACGCGTTGATGCCCCAGACGAAGACCTGCACACGATGCAAGCTAACGACTTGGTCACCTTAACGAGGGGTAACCCCACATGGGTTCCCGCTGGTGAAGTCTATGGTGAAGGGCTGTTTATTCGTTTCCGTGAATCAGCCATTCAAGACTGGGAACGTGCCGTTAGCGTGCAGCAACGGTTTGACACACTCTATCGAGGCCACCAGCAATGGCGGACAGCACGTAATCTTGCGCCCGGTTTGGGCATGCCCGATATGCGTTACGTGATGATCCATACCTTTGCCCATGTGCTTATTCGTGAACTGGCTTTGGAATGTGGCTATAGCGCAGCCAGTATCAAGGAACGGATTTATGCCAGCAGTGATGAGGCTGAACCCATGGCTGGCGTGTTGGTCTATACCGCAGCCAATGACACTGACGGCACCCTGGGTGGGCTCGTCGAACTGGGCACGCCTGCGCGTCTATCCCGCATCATCCAAAATGCCCTACAGCGGGCTTATGTGTGTTCATCTGACCCGTTATGCGCCGAACACCTTCCTGATGGTGATGGCACCGTCCATCTCGCCGCATGCCATGCGTGCACGTTCTTGGCAGAAACCTCTTGTGAACGCGGCAATAAATACCTTGACCGCAGTGTGCTTGTCCCGACGTTTGATGGCCTAGCCCAGGTGGCATTTTTCCCTGATCAGACCGCTAGACCACCGTCAACAGGTCAGTATCGCTGACGGTGGTGTCACATACCGTGTACGAGCGCTTACTGCTTAGGCGGTGGGGGAGGTGTGCCATCACCGAAGGGGGACCCACCTAAGGCTTCACGTCCGTGTGGCTCATTCCAGGTTGATAGGTCTGGCCCCATGGGTACAACCTGTGTGGGATTGATATCTGAGTGCGTGATGTAGTAGTGCTGCTTAATCTGCTCAAAGTCAATCGTGTCACCAAACCCAGGAGTTTGATACAGGTCTCGGGCATAGGCCCAGAGGTGTTCCATCTCGCTGAGCTTGTTGCGGTTGGCTTTGAAATGCCCGTGATACACCGGGTCAAAGCGAGCCAACGTAGTGAATAAACGCACATCGGCTTCCGTAATCGTGTCACCCATCAGATAGCGCTGCTTGGCGAGGCGTTCTTCAAGCCAGTCCATCGCTTCCCACAGGCGTACATAGGCGGCATCGTAGGCTTCCTGGCTCCCAGCAAAGCCACAGCGATACACCCCGTTATTCACCTCAGTAAAGATACGCTTGATAACCGGCCACATCTCCTCAAGCTTGTCTTCAGGGAGCAGGTCTGGCGCCCCTTCACGGTGGTAAGCCTTCCACTGCGTTGAAAAGTCCAGGGTAATTTGAGGGTAGTTATTCGTAACAACCATCCCCGATTCAATTTCAACGATGGCCGGCACGGTTATCCCACGCGGATAATCAGGGAACCGCTTTAAATAATTGTCTCGCAACCAGTGGGTACCCAGCACAGGATCAACCTCATTGGGGTCAAGATCAAAGGTCCAGGACTTCCAATCATGGGTTGGGCCTGGCTGGCCAAGGGAGATAACATCTTCAAGCCCCAATAGTCGACGAACAATCAGCGTACGGTTGGCCCATGGGCAGGCTGCCGCTGCAATTAAACGATAACGACCAGGTTCAACTGGCCAGGCTTGGGCACCTTCACTGAGCCCGAAACCGACATTGCCGATTTTGCTGGCCGGGGGAGGGGGAAGCAATTTCGTTGCTTCAACATCAGCGACAATCCGATCTTCGATGTAGTTCGTGTCGCGCTCGAAACTTCCGCCTTTGATGACATAAATGCCTTGTTCTTCACTCATCTTGCTAGCATACTCGGGTCAAAACCTTCGTTGGAATGTGGAGTTGCCTGCCACATCGCCCACTCCAGGAGTAGTTAATCACGGGGGTGAGGTGGCGATATTGCTATTCCCCTTAGGACGAGGAACACGTAAGCTAGTCCGACCCTACTCTCTCAGGATTTCGTGCATGCTTCTTGCCTTTATTGCGGTGATTATCGGGTTAGGCCTCTTGGTATGGAGTGCTGATGCCTTCGTTGATGGTGCGTCTGCGATTGCAACCCATCTGGGGATGCCACCACTGCTCATCGGTATGGTGATTGTTGGGTTTGGTACCAGTGCTCCAGAACTTGTGGTGTCAGTGCTGGCGGCAAGTCAACAGAATTCAGGTATTGCCATCGGGAATGCGTTTGGATCAAATATCGCCAATATCGGGCTTATCCTCGGCCTCACCGCATTAATCACCCCGATTGCCGTGAAGTCCTCAGTGTTACGTAAAGAGCTTCCCCTCCTGTTATTTACCTGTGCATTGGCTGGTTGGGTTTTTTGGAATGGTGATGTCACACGATGGCAGTCAGTGATCTTGCTCACCATCTTTGCGGTCATTATGGGCTGGTCGATATGGCAGGGGATCCATTCAGCAGATGACACCTTCGGTGAAGAATTAGATAAAGAAATGCAAGACCCGATGCCGTTGACGCTAGCGATCGTCTGGTTGGTCGTGGGGCTTGCGGTGCTTGTTGCCTCATCACGCATTATGGTCTGGGGGGCTGTCGAAATCGCCAAGGGATTTGGGGTCAGTGATCTCGTAATTGGCCTCACGATCGTTGCCGTAGGCACAAGCCTTCCCGAGCTTGCCAGTTCCTTGGCTGCCATTCGTAAACAAGCCCATGACATTGTGGTGGGCAATGTACTGGGATCAAATCTGTTTAACACATTGGCGGTTGTGGGTTTGGCGGGTTCTATCTCTCCACTCCAAGTTAGCCCTGAGGTATTAGTTCGTGATATCGGTGCGATGACGGTCCTCACCCTGACCCTCTTTATTTTTGGATATGGCTTTCGCGGCGCAGGTACCGGACGTATTAACCGGATTGAGGGCGCCATCCTCCTCTGCGCCTATGTGGCCTATACGAGTTACTTGATCATGACGACGCTGGCCCTTGTACCAATGACCCAGTAGGCGCCTCCCACTCCATCGGGGGCTGTGGATATAGGTGCAGGTTAGCGCCGCAGCCAGCGCACGAACTGGTCTCATGACCACTAGCTATTGCAACTCAAATGCAGTACCTATATGGTCGCAGCATGAAGGTATCTCCACGGCTAGTTCCCGTATTCGCGTTATCTCTTGTCCTCGCTGCATGCGCACAAACCCCAACATCTTCAGGGTCTGCATCAAGTGAGGCTTCTGAACCAGCGGCAAGTGAATCAACCGCAGCCGCTACCACCGACTCAACCGCGCAAGGCAAGGATTCCATCACACTTGCCCTTGGACACGAACATAGTGATTCGTTCAATCCGTTGGCCGGCTGGGCACAACACGGCTTTGCCAAGTTCTATGATGGACTGATTAGCCACAATGAAAAGCTCGAACCAGTTCCGGCGTTGGCATCCGAATTACCAACGGTCAGTGACGATGGGCTGACCGTGACTGCCAAGCTGCGTGATGGCGTGAAGTTCCATGATGGTTCCACCTTTGAAGCCGAAGACGTGGTTGCAACCTATAAAGCGATTCTCGATGAAAATGGGGCCAGTGAACTAACTGGAGAGTTCCCCATGCTTGAATCCGTAGAGGCACCGGATGACATGACGGTGGTCTTTAAACTCAAGCATCAATTCGCACCGTTTGTTCACTTGCTGGCGACATCCATTGTTCCATCGGAAATGGCTAAGCCAGGTACCCCGGTTACCGAGTTGGAGTTGAACACGAACCCCGTTGGTACAGGCCCGTACAAACTCGAAACCTTACGTGACAAACAAGATGCCACGCTTGTAGCCAACGAAGACTATTGGGGTACTGTGCCGTCTATTAAAACGGTGAACTTTGTTATTACCGAGAACGAGGCAAACCTAACCCAGCGGTTCAATACGGGTGAAATTGATGGGGCTGACCTCCCTCCACGTATTGCAGAACAAGTCACCAAATCAAACCCTGACCTTGAACTCCTTGATGTCCCTAGCGTGGACTACCGCATGATTTCACTGCCGATGGATAGCCCAGTCACTGGCGATTTGGATGTTCGCAAGGCAATGAACCTGGCCGTTAATCGCCAGGCGATGGTCGACTCTCTCCTTGCCGGCCATGGCACTCCAGCAAGCACGGCGTTCTCTCCGGCATGGTCGCCTTGGTATAACAAGGACACTGCGCCCGAATTTGATGTAGATCAGGCCAACAAGATTCTTGATGATGCGGGTTGGAGCAAGGGCAGCGACGGTATCCGTGAAAAGGGTGGCCAGAAGGCAACCTTTACGGTGATGTTCCCCCAAAACGATGAAGTCCGTCGTGACCTAGCCCTGGCATTTGCTCAGGATATGAAGGCGATTGGTATCGATGTCAAAACCGAAGGCACCGGCTGGGATGTAATTAAACCCCGCTTGTCCAAGGACGGTGCGGTCTTTGGTGGCGGTAATCCCTATGACCCTGACTTGCAGGTGTACCAACTCTTGCATTCCAAGCACGCTGGCGACGGGTGGAGCAACCCAGGACACTACAAGAATGCCAAGGTTGATGAGCTCCTCGATAAGGCACGCAATAGCACCGATCAGCGTGAACGTGAATCGGCTTACCAGGAGATTCAAACAGAACTGATGAATGACCCGAGCAGTATCTACTTGGTGTTCTTGAATCACACTTATGTTCAGCGTAAAGGGTTTGACGGGTATAAAGAGATGGTCGACCCCCACGCACACGGCGTAACCTCAGGGCCCTGGTGGAACCTTGAGGAATGGAAGGCTAATGAGTAGGCCACAACGGTTACTCAAGATGACCTGGCGGCGGCTCTTGGCCGCCGTCCCGGTCGTTATCGGGGTCTCGTTAGCCGTCTTTGCGCTTGCGGCGTTAAGCCCTATGGACCCACTGGAAGCCTATCTGGGGGCTTCTTACCAGACGGCCACACAAGGCCAATTAGATTCATTGCGCCAGAGTCTCAATCTTGATGCGCCCTGGTACATGGCGTGGTGGTATTGGGTACAGTCGTTGTTTCACGGGGATTGGGGCATGTCTCGGTCAGAAAGTCTGCCAGTCAGTCAAGTTATTTTGATGCGAGCCCCCTGGACCATCTTGCTTGGTGGGGTAGCCCTCCTCGTGTCATTTACGTTGGCTGGTATTGGTGCCGCGGTCACGGCAATCGCACCTCGGGGCATTATTGACCGGACACTGGTAAACCTCTCCCAGCTCATTGAAGGCACCCCGGTATATATTGTCGCGGTTGGTGCGATTGCCATCTTTGCCGTGCGCTTTCAAGTCCTTCCGGTTGGAGGAAACGCACCCATCGGCCAAACCCCAACCCTGGGTTCCGTTGCTATTCACCTGATTATGCCCGCTATCGTGCTCGGGATTGCGCAAACCCCCTGGTTGCATCTCCAACTGCGTGAAGGGTTGCGCAGGGCTATGGCTGAACCAAACATCCAAGGAGCCCGTATGCGCGGTATCCCCGAATCACAAGTGATTGTCAACCACGCATTACCCTATGCGGCACTTCCGGTAGTTGGCCTGTTAGCGTCGCGTATCCCCGAACTCATTACCGGTGCATTACTCGTTGAAACGGTCTTTGCCTGGCCAGGACTGGCAAGCGAAGTTGTGAGTGCTGCGGTTCAGCTCGATTTTCCACTCCTAGCGGCCATCACACTGGTCACCACCTTGCTCACGTTATTCGGTACCTGGCTGAGTGATGCCCTACTCATCAGTTTGGATCCAAGGGTGAATATTGATGGATAGCGCATTTAAACGGTTTATACGTGACCAGCGCTTCATCGTAGGCGCCCTGGTATTGCTCCTCCTCATCGGGTGGGCAATCACCTGGCCAATGATTAATCCATTTGATCCACTCACCGTGTCCTACGACCAGATCTCACTACCGCCTTCAGGTGAGCACTTGATGGGAACCGATCAACTTGGTCGTGATGTGATGGCCATGACAGCACGCGGCCTGCAAGTGTCGTTACTGTTAGCCACAACAGTTGCCATATCAAGCACGATTCTCGGTATGGGTATCGGGATTGCGATGGGTCTCTTTGGCGGTTTTGTTGACCGTATCGGGATGCGGCTCATTGACGCGTTCAATGCATTGCCACACCTCTTACTGTCTCTCGTCATCGTGGCCATGTTCCGCTCAGTCACGGCGTTAACCGTTGCAATTGCGGTGACGCACTGGACGAATACCGCCCGCCTCGTACGAGCAATGATTTCGTCCATTAGCAGCCGTCCTTATGTCACGGCAGCGGTACAGTCCGGGGCGACCATGACCTATATTGCGCTGCGTCACATGATTCCTACCGTAATGCCACAAGCCATTGTGGCCATTGTGCTCATGATGCCCCACGCCGTATGGCATGAAAGCGCGTTGAGTTTCTTGGGCTTGGGGATGCCCTTAGAAGTTCCCAGTATCGGCACCCTGCTCTCTGACGCGCGTCAAACGGTCATTCTTGGAACATGGTGGCAAGTCCTTGGCCCTGCCATCGTGTTGGTAGCAACCGTGCTCAGTGTGAGTGCCATTGGCCAGTCAGCCCGTGACCATCTTGCGAAGGTTCCTGGTGCTGAGGAGACGCTGCTATGACACGATTACGGTTTGATGATGTGAGCGTGGCCTTTGACGTGCGTCATCGGGGGAGCCTTGAACCGGTTCATGCCTTACGCCACCTAAGCCTGAGTCTTCCTGACGCAACCATCCTGGCTATCGTGGGTGAAAGCGGATCCGGCAAAAGCGTCATGGTTGCTGCCCTTACCCAAACGCTCACCCGGCGAGCAACCGTGGATGGCGCGATCTGGTACACCACGAACCCAGAAAACACACCGGTCAATTTATTGGCACTGCCAAGTACCCGCCTCCGGAGCGAGTTCTTGGGTCGTGAGATAGGCATTATGCCCCAGCAAGTGAGTGCACACTTAACCCCAACCAGAAGTATCGGTGCCCAATTTAAAGAAACGATTCGGGCAATCGGTGAGCCAGGTTCCACGCTTGAGAACGTTTTAGAAGATCTCTGTTTAAAATGTGATGTTGATCCTGGATGGATGAAACGGTTCCCACACGAGCTTAGTGGTGGCCAGGCCCAACGGGTTGGTCTTGCCCTGGCGCTGGTGGGTAATCCTGGTGTCCTTATCGCTGATGAACCAACCGCTGGTTTAGACCCAGATCGTGTGGATTCATTCCTAAATCTAATCCGACTCCAACGTGCCCAAGGACGGTCCTCACTGATCATCACCCATGATGTTGAGGCCGCTAAATCAGTAGCTGATCATGTTGGTGTATTGCTCAATGGTCATCTTGTTGAAGTTGGGCCAGTTGCTCAAGTCTTTGGTTCACCAGCCCATCCTTGGACCCAACAACTGTTAGCGGCCTTGCCTTCTGGTGGGTTACGGCCTGCTAATGGCCTTGCACTGGCTGAGGATACAACCCCGAATGGTGCAACCGTGGTTACCGATGGTGCAGGGAGCCCACGATGGTTACCTGACCCGTCTATCCCTGAATGGACTGTGCTAGGAGCACCCGATGCGTACTGATGAACCCGCAAGCGTTTTAGCCCTTGAGCACGTTTCCTTAGCCTACGGTAAGGAACAGGTGCTGAACGATTTTTCGTTGGCTATCGCCCGAGGTGAAACGGTCGGCATTGTAGGTCCATCTGGTGTTGGGAAAAGCACGGTAGGCAAGATTGCCTACTTGCACCTGGCCCCACAAGCCGGTGTCGTCAGCATAGATGGGGCCCCAGTTCAAGGGGTTGGTGGCAAGGTACCTATCGCCACGCGCCGACGGGTCGCCATGGTCTTTCAAGATCCACGCGCCAGCGTGGACCCACGATGGATATTGCGTGATGTTATTGCTGAACCCCTGGTATTGAGTACCCAACGTCCGTCACGTGAGCATTGTAGGCAAGAAAGTGAACGCATGGCAGAAGCCGTGGGCTTAGATAAGGGGGTATTGAACCGGCAATCCCATGAGGTGAGTGGCGGTCAGCTCCAACGTGTCTGTATTGCACGTGCACTCATCCAACATCCCGACTGGTTGATTTGTGATGAAGCTACCAGTGCCCTTGATGCGGTAACAACGGCCAGTCTCGTTCGTCTTATCCAAGCCCATCAAGCTGAACGGGGATTCGGGGTATTAACCATCAGCCACGATCGGCCCTTACTTGATATTTGGGCGGACCGAGTACTTGAATTAGACCCAATTAAATCCAACTAAAGCCAGGATTTTCCCAGATCAATCCTGAATTTCAGGGCAGCCATCTAACCTGTTTGATGCTGCTAATCCAACAGCCGATCGCCAAGCGCGAGGGTATCAATGCGGGTGGCAACTCCCGTGATGTGAGACAAGAACTCGCGTTGTGCCCCTTGTGTTGGGTCCTCTCGTGTGTCTTGGGCACCCGCAATGAGTAGACGGGCTGATGACTGGTCAGATTTCAATCGCAACACTCTCCCGAGGCGCTGGATCATTTGTCGTCGCGTTCGAAAGGCAGCCAGAACAATAGCAAGGGAGGCATCGGGGACATCAATCCCTTCGTCCAACACCCGTGGAGCAACCACCATCGGTACCGTGCCATTGGCAAAGGCGGCAAGCCGAGTACGGCGATCGTGTTCGCGTAATTCCCCGTGAATAGCCCAAGCCGTATGTCCGGCTTTGAGCATGAGCTGTACCACGTCGTTGGCCTGGTCAACGGTGTCGGTAAATACCAAGGTTCGGGGAATCTGTTGGCCCATTTCGCGTATGACTTGCTTCACCACATCGAGCTTGGCGGCACACCGTGCCGCAACGGCACGCCGTTGACTTAATGCTGCCAAGAACATTCGGGCAGCCACAACCTCACGATTTGCATGGCTATTAGGAACACCTTCAGCTTGGCCAGCAACGTGGGCAGCCTTGGCGATGAGATCCTTGGGATATTTAGGGAATCCGTGGGCGATCAGTTCTTTTCTTGCTTCACGCACCTTCTTGGAATACGCCGTATAGCTTGCCTGCTCTGCTTGGGTAAGTGGCACTCGGATAAGTCCCACAGAAAAGGGAGCAATGACATGGTCATTTGCGGCATCAGCAAAGGTGTAACTATAAATGACCGGCCCAAAATACGGGCCGAGGACCGTGGATACACCATCGTCATTACGTTCATATGTTGCCGTGAGGGCTAACCGCATGTGAAAGCGATCCTTTAGTGCATTGGCCCAGGTGGGTGCCCCATAGCGGTGGGCTTCATCAGCAATGAGTAACCCGAGTGGACCAGGGTCAAGGGGTAGATCTGCCGCAGAGTGTGGGGTGGCGATCAGAATCTGAACCTGGTCAAAATCATCTGTTTGTCCACCACCGAGCCGCCCTACTTGAACGTTGGGAATATGCGTTCGGACCTCACGGAGCCATTGACGCTGTAACTCCAATGTGGGTACAAGCACAAGAACTCGACCCCCTTGATGGATACAGACACGCGATGCAGCAATAGCCAATCGGGTTTTACCAGCTCCCGTAACAGCTTCAACCACCCCACGGCAATCATGGGAAACCCATGCGGCAAACGCATCAATCTGCCAGTCACGGAGGGTTAACCCATCAAGGGGCGTTGGACGCTGCATTGCAGATACGCTAGGTGCATCGACACACTTGGCACCCCACTTTTTATTCTTTCTGATATTCGCACGGCGATTATCCGGCATGCCGTTGCAACGCAACCAAACGAAGGGTGTGGCCTACTAGGTGATGATGGGGATAGCGACACCATTACACGACACGTCATCGTCCCCAGTGCCGATCCATCGCCGGTGCGCTTCACGATGGAACCATACGCACAACTCAATGCCCATCACCAGATCGAGCAACACGGTGGTCGGTGGCGAGCCATCTGGCATTCACACCCAACATCTGCGGCATACCCATCACCCACGGATCGGGCCCAATCACTGAACTGGGCGGGCATCGTTGCCATCATTGTGTCCTTAGCCCAACCGGAGCCGGTTATTCGCGCATTTTCGATTATCGGGGGTCGAGAAGTTGTCGAACACCCCCTCAGATGGGTGCAACATCCTCTACCATGACGAGATGACTGTTTCTCGACCAGTAGGCATATTCGATTCTGGAGTTGGCGGCCTTACCGTTGCACGATCGATTATTGATCTCCTGCCCGGTGAATCAATCCGCTATGTCGGTGACACCGCACGCTGCCCGTATGGGCCGCGACCATTTGATGAGGTTCGAGGCTTTGCAACAGAAATTGTTGACTGGCTACATGGTCAAGACGTCAAACTCGTCATCGCCGCCTGTAACACAGCCACCGCAGCTGCAGTCGTCAACGATCCCGTTCCATTTCCTGTCAAGGTAATCGGCGTCATTGAACCCAGTGTTCGCGCCGCCCTCGCCCGCACCCACACGGGCTCTATCGGTGTCATCGGTACTGAAGGCACCATCAACTCCGGTGTGTATGAACGGTTGTTGCACGACATGGCCGGTGAGCGACCCCTAACTGTAACTAGCCAAGCCAGTCCAGAGTTCGTGACCTTTGCCGAACAAGGGCGTACCAACGATGCCGAGGTCCTATCTGTTGCCCGCAATGTTCTTGCTCCGCTCATTGCGGCACAGGTGGATACCTTGATTCTGGGATGTACGCACTATCCCCTCCTCACCGGCATGATCGGGCATGTCATGGGTCCAGATGTTGCGCTCATCTCTAGTGCTGAAATGACCGCTCGTGCCGTGTTTTCCTACATGGTGACCCATGACCTCCTCGCCCCTGAACACACCGATGTGCAACGTGCGTTTTATACAACTGGTGATACCGGTTCATTTATTTCCCTAGCCCAACGGTTCCTCGGCCCTCGCATCAACCGGGCCGATGTTGACCATATGACAACTCAGGAGAGGGCATAGCATGGATATTTTGTTAGCGACCACCAACCCGGGTAAATTGCGCGAGTTCGCCGCCTTATTAGAGGGCCTCCCGTTTACCGTTAAAAACCCTGCAGACGTTGGTATCAGTGTTGAGGTTGATGAAACCGGTGACACATTTGAAGCCAATGCAACGCAAAAAGCTCTGGCTTGGGCCAAAGGGAGCAACATGGTGTGCGTTGCAGACGATAGTGGGTTATGTGTTGATGCCCTTGACGGGGCGCCAGGGGTGTATTCAGCACGCTGGGCAGCGATGCACAACGTTCACGGTGGAGATACGGACACCATGAACCGTGAATTGGTCGTCAACCAGCTCGCCAACCATACCAATCGTGCGGCTCGCTATGTCTGTGTTGCTGCGATTGCCTGGCCGGATGGAAGGGTACAAACTGCGCGCGGGGAACTTGAAGGCACCATTATTGATGATCCTCGCGGAACAAATGGCTTTGGCTACGATCCCGTCTTCGTGCCACAAGGGTATGACCGAACGGCTGCTGAACTTGATGCTGAGGAGAAAAATGCCATTAGCCATCGAGGGAACGCGCTGGCTGACCTTAAAACGCTGTTACTGTCCCTAGCTGACGATTAACTAGCAGGGGCGCTGTCTTCAGGCTCATCTTCAAAATAGGAAACAAGGGTCCACAACACTTCACCTGCGGTGATATGGGGGTGCGCCGCAAGCTGATGTACCGCCACATCAGGCTCCAGCAAGTCGAGAATAGCCGCCAGGGTGTCGTCATGGTCGGTACTGGTCTCAAGGTAATAGTCGATCAACCCATGGACGAGCCGAGTTTCCCAACCGGGATAGGTAAGGGCATGGTCTATGGTGGTCATGGGTCGCCTCCTTTCTTGAACCAAGTTGGTGTGCACTGCCCCCTTAGGTACGGCGAGGACAAGCCCTGTCTTAGGAGGTCACGGCGAGCAATCCAATCTTTGACCCTTCCTTTGCTAGGATTCGGCCATGAGCGTGACAAACGAATTGCTGCTAACCGGACTCACCTTGTTGGACCATACCAAGCAAGTGTTTGGGCACGTCCACATCGTGGGTGATCGCATCGGCGCTATCTATGCTGACGGTGACGACCTCCCCAACGTTAATCGCACGATAGATCTCACCGGATTGACGGTGACACCAGGGCTTGTTGATATTCAAGTACATTTTCGAGAACCTGGCGGAGAGGGGAGTGAAACGATCCGTTCAGGTACCGATGCCGCGGTTGCTGGTGGGATGACTGCTGTGGTCACCATGCCCAATACCAATCCTGCGGTTGATTCGGTTGAGGTGGTTCGTGATATCCAGTCGATTGCAGCGAAGGAGGCCCATCGGCTTGACATTGTGATGAGTGGCTGTCTCACCGTTGGCCGTCAAGGTGCCAAAAATGTGGATTATGCGGCCTTATACGAGGCGGGGGTCCGTCTCTTCACTGATGATGGTGACGCGGTGATGGATGCGGCACTCATGCGCAACGCCTTACAGGCATCGACCCAATTACCAGGAATGGTGGTAGCCCAACATTGTGAGGACGCAAACCTTGTGGCCGGTGGAGTGCTCACAGAAGGGCCAGTCGCTGATCAACTGGGGGTGGCTGGGCGGCCAGGTGTTGCTGAAACCATCATCGTTGCCCGAGATATTGAATTGGCCCGTGATACCAGAGGGCGCTATCACGTGTTACACCTTTCCACCGGAGCTTCATTGGCGCTTGTTCGTCAAGCGAAAGCGGATGGGCTTGCCGTGAGTTGTGAGGTGACACCCCAGCATCTCGTACTCACCGCCTACGATGTTCCTCGGTTGGGCACGAGTGGTCGAATGAACCCGCCATTGCGAACCGCAAGTGATGTTCAGGCACTTCGAGAGGGGTTAAAAGCCCAGGTCATTGATGCGATTGCCACTGACCATGCGCCCCACGCACCGGCATTGAAAGCCAAACCGCTTGACCAGGCACCACCGGGCATGTTGGGTGTTGAAACCTCGTGGCAGGTTGCGTGGACCCACCTTGTTCTGCCAGGCATTATTAGCCCTTGTCAACTGGTGTGGGCGATGAGTACACGGCCAGCGATGATTGCCGGGTTACATCGACATGGGCAGCCCATCGTTCCTGGCAGTGTGGCGAATCTAACGGTCATTGACCTAGCGGCCACCCAAATGATTAGCAATGAAAGTATTCGAAGTCAAAGCCGCAACAGCCCTTGGTTGGGTGACGTCTTTTACTCCAAGGTCGAAATGACTCTAAAGGACGGTGCCATGGTGAACGACAACTGATTGTAGCGGAGCGTAATGTTCCAATACAAATAGTAGTCAACATGGGTCCAGGACCCGCTACCTGGGGAGATTCGATGGGTACGGCAGCTCGCATGGAAGCGGCAACACTCTTAAAACAGTATGTAGAACACGGACGTCGCACCAAGGATGAAGTCCAACAAGTTGTTAACCACATGCGAGCCCAAGTTCGCAATGATGTACCGCTCAAGTCCCGTCCTTGGTTAAGTGTCAGTCTCCCTGGCTCAATGATTAATGCGTGCGACCAAAACGTTGTATTTGGCGTGATGCGTCGGGTATTAAACGACGAAACCATTCGTGAAATCGCGAAGATACATCCTGAAGTTTGGATTGATGGGCGCTGGTACCCATCCGACTCATCTGGCGTTCACCTTGTACTCGTTGGCCGAATCACGATTCAAAATGCCGATGGCATTGACCCACGGGTCATTAAACTCCTTGATGTTGATGCAGATGAAGCCACGATCGCAGGTCAACGAAGTGACGATGACGCCCCCAAGTTTGTGCGTATGAGCTGGCGGATGCCCCGCTCCTAGCCATCAAGATTGGTCTGGTGTAAGAACGCATCTTCACTTCCTACACCTGCCCAATACCACTAGACAAAGCATACGCTTAATGAATGCCCCGAGGCTTTTACGCTTCGGGGCATTCCCAATGGGTGCAGTCATCGCGTGCATCTAAAGTTACTCAGGTTATTTGGCGCCCATAAATCTAGATAAGGTTGCGAAGTCAGCCAGTGTTCGCCGGTACCTACCCGGTGTGAAGGATGGTCATGGCCAACGGGTCTGGATCCTCATGGCTGGGGTGTTGTGATGATGTGTTGCTCTTTTTCAAGAGCAATCTGAGTAAAAGGAAACGCGATGCGTCTATCTCGTACTGTTGTAACCAACCTTCTGGCAATGATGGCTGTTGGCCTGGCTATGGGAATGGTGAGCCAACCTTCCACCGCATTGGAATATCCGCCACCTGGTGTGGATAAACAAGACCACTATGTTGGTGTCCCTCGGTTGTGGCCGGCTGATTTGATCACCTACGCGACGGGGCAACCCAATGATTATGATCTGGTACCGCTGCTCGCTGAAGACGATAAGCCACTCAGCTACTTGAGGTTTAAGTTTGTTGACCCGGTTCCTGCCGGTACAACGATCATCTGGCATGAACGAAACTGGTACTTACGGGTACCGGTCACAAATCCCTACCCCTGGTCCAACGTGCACTTCATTGTGTATGACCGTGATGGTAAGTGGTCACGCTCAGGCATGATTCTCCACATCAAACCAAACCCCGATGCCGGGCCAACACCTCCCGAACCATCGACACCGCCAGCGCCCCAACCTCAGCCAGATCCGAGCACTACGCCCACACCGCCTCCGGCTCCCGGACCCACGAACAACCCCACACCACCTTCCCCTGAAAGCGGTCCACGGGTAACCGTGACTGGTGGCACTTTCCCAGCTGGACAGCGCAACACGATCCCAGTCACCATTACACCCCCGGCGGGGACCAGTCTGAAACACGCCCTGTGGTACGGCCATGATGGGTTTGCACTCGACCATGTGGAAGGGGAGCGCTGGGAAGTGATTATTACGCCCGAGGCGAAGCCTGGTATGTACAAGTTCGCCATTGAAGGGGTTGACTCGAACGACCAAACCGGTGCCAAGACCACCTTTGTCATCACCCTGACCTAGGCAAACAGGTCCAACCCCCCATAACTACTGCGAATCGTTCACAGTTTCTGTGTGGGATACTGCCCTGTGATGGGGCATCGCTCTATTCTGGTTCTGGTGCACAGCATGTGTGCACCAGTCTGACCTATCGAAAAGAGAATGATGCTTCATCATCTGGAACCGCTGCCGCCAGATCCGCTTCTAGGTTTAACAGACCGGTTCAATTCAGATACCCGTGATACGAAGGTTGATCTTGGGGTTGGCATGTATCAAAACGAGGCAGGGGAAGTGCCCGTTATGCGTGCCATTCGTAAGGCCGAACATCGTGTCTTAGACTCCCTCACCTCACTGGCCTATGTCGGTGCACCTGGGGTGAAAGCATTTGTAACGCATGCACCCACACTCGTACTGGGTAATACCGTTTCGCCAGATCGTGTGGCATGCCTTCAAACCATTGCTGGTACCGGGGCGTTGTATCTCATTATGGCCTTGGTTAAACGGGCCTCCCCCGATGCAACGCTTTGGTTACCAAACCCGACGTGGCCAAACCATCACCAAATTGCCGAACAAACTGGCCTGTCGGTGAAGACCTATCCGTACTATGACCGTGCAACCCATTGGGTAACCCTTGAGGCTGCAATGGAGGCGTTGGCTGATGCAGGCCCTAATGATGTCGTCCTTTTCCACGCCTGCTGTCACAACCCAACCGGTGGTGACCCGACGGTTCAACAGTGGGAACAGCTTGCAGACCTTGCCAATAATCAAGGTTTCCAGGTGCTGATGGATACCGCGTATTTGGGTTTAGGTGACGGCCTGGTTGAGGATGCGCGAAGCATTCAGATTATGGCCAATAAACTGCCAGAGCTATTTGTCGCGCTGAGTGCATCTAAGTCCTTTGGGATTTACCGAGAACGAGTTGGTGCCGCGATTGTGGTTACCAGGGATACGGCCATACGAGACATTGCACAAAGCCAAATGACCCAGATCGCACGCTCGACCTATTCCTTGGCCCCTGCCCATGGCGGTGCTGTCGTCGGCACGGTACTCGCCGATGATGCGCTCTATCAAGAGTGGGCCGACGAAATTGAAGAAATGGGTGCTCGCTTACGTGCCTTACGCAACGGGCTTGCTGATCGCCTCGCAAACCTGACCGGTAGCGACCGGTTTGACTTTATTCGCCATGAGAAAGGGATGTTCTCATTTTTGGGTATTAGTGCCGCGCAAGTTGATCAATTGATTGACCAATTTGGGGTCTATGCCGTCTCATCGAGCCGCATCAATATCGGTGGGCTTCGTGAGGCAAATCTTGACTATGTAGCCAACGCGATCGCACAGGTGATTGCTGACTAGGCGGCCCCTCGCACCGCCAGGGGCCACGCCGATTGCTGATGATCACACTCATCCCTGAGGTGGTCATCAGCATGACAGCTGGACGGGGTTATAACAGACCAGCAGAGGCAGCCAAGGCACCCCCAAATTGGACGGCCCGCATATGCACGGCCTCAAAATAGTTACTCGCAATCACTTCATTGCCTGGAAGTGGCGGGTGCCCCAGGCTGCGTGGTACCGCAGCAGGGTCATCAGTTAGAACGACACGCTCGGTCATATCAGGGAGTGCCGCATCGTCACCCCAAAAGGCCACACCGTTGCGCTTATCTGCCTTTGAAGGTGAACCGCCAGATGGCTGGGCGGCACCAGAGGTGTGCTGATAACCAGGCCGTTTACGGCGCCGACGATTCGCGTTCATTTACAGTTCCTCCTGGGCAAACGCGGAGTATTTGCCCCCAATCGTGCCATCCAATACCCACGAATGGCCCGTCCCGTCCAAGACGCGCTCACCCGTTGGAGAACCAGTTGTCTCCGATGGGGTGGTTGGCGAGGTCAATTCTTCTGATACGGGACCATCAGTATCGTCTTGGACAAGTTCATCGGTATCGATACCAAGCGCACGCTGTAGCCCAGCCGCATCCAGATCACCCACGCTAGATGACTTCGGCAAGGCCATATCAGCGATCATCCGTTTCCCTTCAACCACTTCCTCAACTCGCTGATCAACGGTTCCTGGACAGACCAAACGGTGGGCCATAACCGTATGTTTTTGGCCGATACGCCAGACGCGGTCACGGGCTTGATCTTCAACTGCAGGATTCCACCAACGGTCATACAGCACCACGTGATTCGCTGCGGTGAGGTTCAACCCTGTACCACCGGCTTTCAAACTGAGCACCATCGCGGCACTGGTCCCTTCAGGTGTGGCTTGGAACTGGTCCACAATGTCGTCGCGGGCGGGGCGAGAGAGACCACCGTGGTAGCAATAAATCTTCTGGCCCATCCGTTCACTCAGCCAGTCCGCAAGGCGTTCACCCCAACGGGCAAAGTGGGTGAACACGAGCATCTTTTCCCCATTACGCCATACGTTGTCAGCAATTTCCCCGAGACGGGTCAACTTGCCTGAACGACCATCTAACGGTTCACGGTCATTCGTGTATGCCGCTGGGTGGTTACAGATCTGTTTAAGTGCCGTGATGGCCGCTAAGACGTTGCCACGTTTTGCCGCTCCAGTGCCTTGGGTTGTGGGGTCAGCCATGAGCTGATCGAGTACTGCCTGATACATCCCAATCTGTTCTGGGGTCATTGAGCAATACTCAATGCGGTCAATACGGTCAGGGAGCTCTTCAGCAATAGAGGCTTCAGCCTTGGTGCGCCGATACACCAGCACACCGTTCAGGGTTTGTAAGGCGTTTTCATCACTGCCGGTTGCCCCGAGCTGGGCGACAAACGTATTGCGCCCACCCACAAGGCCTGGGTTTGTAAAGTCGAGCAATGCCCACAGGTCACCCAGCCCATTTTCAATGGGGGTACCCGTCAATACGATACGGTTATACGCATTGAGGCGGCGGAGCTGTTGAGCCGTTTCACTGGCCGGGTTTTTAATAATTTGGGCTTCGTCAAGCACGACCTTGCCCCATTCGACCTGTTCAAGAAGTGCAATATCACGAACAGCCGTGCCGTAGGTCGTAATCACGATGTCGTGATTGCGCACCGCCTGCAAGAAATCTTCACCACTGCGACGGTTTGGACCGTGATGAATGAGACGTGACAAGTGGGGAGTGAAGCGGCGGGCTTCATTGGCCCAGTTCCCGACTACAGCGGGTGGAACGATAATGATTGAGGTGCCTCTGGCCGGCTGGTCATCAACCACATTGGACCCTAACCCTTTGATACTCGTACCCAGGTGGGCAAGCACAGTCGGGGTTTTGCCGAGCCCCATGTCGAGAGCTAAACATCCACCCAACCCGGCGGCATCTAAAAAGTCCAACCATGCCACCGCGTCGGCCTGGTAGGAACGCAGGGTGCCAAAGAAACAAGCTGGATTGGTGTCGGGTTCAGTGGGAATATTCTTTGCACTGTTTAACAGGTCGGCTGCCCAACCATCACCTTGGAGACTAATCCCGCCTTCGAGCATGACCCCATCAAGACCGAGGGCACGGCGTAACATGTCTGCCCCAGTCATGGTGGTTTGGTCTTCGGCGTCGGCAAGGGCTTGGGCGGCAGCGGCCAGATCAGCGTGAGACAGCTCAACCCACTTGCCGTGAGCTTGCACAACTGGTCGATGCTGACTGGCCAGATTGCGAATCTCTGCAGCAGTCAAGCTCACATCACCAAAGGTCGCACTCCAAGACACTTCCGTGAGTTGGCGAGCCCCCACACTTGTCTGGTTTGCATCAGCCTTGCTGGTGAGTTTTAACCCTGGCGCAATCCGCTTGCGTGAGAGTGGTGGGACCCGCATTTCAAATCCTGCTGCGCTCAGGATTGGTCCAATGTCGGTCATTAACTCCCACGCCTCATCGGTGGACAAAATGACTTCCCCGCGACGATGTCCCTTGGTTCGCTCAAGGACGGGGTAGAGCCCTTCAAGGCGTTCAAGTTCTTTCTTGATTTGTTCTCGTCGGCTATTGGAAGCTGACCCCATCGCCGCATCAACGGGTTCAGCGCCTTCTTTCGTCAAGCTCAATACTTGGAGATACCAGGCCCCGTATTCGTCAGGTTCATCCAGTTGTAGCGCAAGCGATATCGTTGATGCCCCGAGCACATTTTTTGCCCAAGATTGCAACCCACGGCTGATTTCATAGCCGCGTTGATTTGGCAGCATAAACGGTTTGCCGTCCATGTGGGCCAACACGGCTTCACCACATTCAGCCGGTGTGCGCGGACGGTCCAAGGCTGCAGGGGTATCAATAAGTGCGGCTGCTTGCGTACAGACCGCGTTCAAGAGGTCAGCAAGAACAGCTTGGGTGTAGGCGCGCGGATCTTTCTGATCGTCTAAGACTGGAACTGCCCCCGGGAGTGAGTCAGTCAGACCGATCAGCTCATTGTGATCAATGAGTGCAGGAACCCAACGCACTACCCACTCAGTTGGCGAGGTGTCAAGTTTGCGAGTTTTCTTTGATTTACCGCCACCCAGGCTGCCCCGGTCAAGTTGGAGTACAAACCGGCCTTGCGCTACTAGTCGCACCGCCAGCACTGCACTGAGCCCCAACCATTTCAACGATGGTGCGAGCGCATCACCGAGATGCGTTGCTTGGCCAGGAACCGTAACCAGCCAGCCGAGGGTGCCAGATACCGGGGCGCGTAGAGCCGATACCTGTTGGCCGTTTGGTAGGCGTATATCGGCGGTGGGTTCAAACGCGGCAACTGGTGCCCCAGTCGCCTGAAGGCGTTCTCGGATCTGGTCATGGCTGGCTGCGCTTGCTTCAAAACCACTCGCCCATGCAATCACGTCACCGTTGGTCCAACTGAGTTGGAGGCGCGTGGTCCCAGCCTTTAATCGTTCATCTGGCTCAACACTCACCGGTTGAGGGGTGGGGGCTGTTTTAACGAGCTTGGCCTTCTTAGCGGGCAGTTTCGTTTTGGCACTGTCTTGGCTTTGTGGGCGCGGGTCATCAAGTCGACGCTGAATGGCTTTACCGGTGAGCCGGTTGTACTGATCTGCCAACGCCGTGCGTGCATTATCAAAATCTTCTAATACCAATGCACGCTCTGGACGGCGGACGCTGTAGCGAGCCTGCGCTAACGCATCGTCGGCGGCACGTACTTTTCGGGCAAGTACAACCGATTCAAGTTCAAAATCCAACGACCCGTTGCCTTGGTCAATTGCGGCAAAGGGTTCGAGGCGCGGCTGGGCGGCCCCAACAAAGGGGTTGCGTGAAACGGTTGTAATGTCAGTTCCTAGCGGATGCTGCATGAATGAATGGTCCCTCAGCAAACTGAAGCGAAGCGAGACGAACTACCTGTGCTATGCGAACAGCTGGGTGGTAACTCGCCGGGCGAACGAGTGCATTCTATCAGGTTCACCATGTTTAGCTGTCGGGCAAGTGGACAACTCTGCCAATAACGTACCGAACAGACTGCGACTGGCTCACCGACCGTCAGTGTCGAACGTCATACGCCATCGGGGTGTGCTTGGGCGAGCTTACCGGCGATGAGGGCGCACACCACGAGTTGAATCTGGTGGTACACGATGAGAGGCACGCTCATTAATCCAAGAATGGATGCGGGGAAAATCGCGGCGGCAATGGGAAGCCCACTCGACAAGCTTTTCTTTGACCCGCACATCAGTAAGGCCACCCGGTCGCCATAGTTCATGCCGATGAGCTTGCCGCCCGTCCAGGTAATGGTGAGGACGGTGGCGAGTAAGCCAACACACACCACACCCATGATGATGAGTTGTGAGGCATCAACGTCATGCCACACCCCATCAGCTGTTGCCATAGCGACGGCAGCAAATACATTGAGCCAGATCACCGAACGATCAACCTGTTTGGTGATATTTGCTTTGGATTGTACGTAAGCACCTACCCACGGGCGTGCGAGCTGGCCCACGATGAAGGGTGCCAGGAGGATTTTAAAAATATTGATGAACCCATCAACGGTGACCCCTGCACCAACGCCGGTGCCGTCACCGCCTATCAATATTGTCGCCAAGAAGGGGGTAATGAACATACCGCCCACATTGGAGACGGTGGCAGCACAAATGGCCCCGGCAACGTTCCCTCTGGCTGCTCCGGTAAGGGCAACACTGGATTGGATTGTGGAAGGGAGCACACAGATATAGACCACACCGGCTACGAGCAAGGGGGTGAGGATTGGCTGCAAAAGTGGAGCGAGAACCAAGCTGATGAGTGGGAAAATTGCAAAGGTCGTCAAAAAAATAGAACCTTGGAGTTTCCAGTTCTTCAGGCCATCGATGACTTCGTTTGTAGGGAGACGCGCACCGTAAAGAAGAAACAACAGCATGATCGCGTAGTCTTGGGCTTCGTTTAAAAACGCCCGAACGGCTGGTGTTGTCGGCACGATAAGCCCGAGCACCATCATTAACAACACCCCAATACTCAAGGGGTCGATTGAGAGCCGGGCCGAGGGAGCGGCTTGGGTTTGGGACATAAGCACACCCTATATGGGGAGGCTTTTCCTTGAAGAACATTAGCTATCTTTGCCCTGAGGTATTACGTTCAAGGCTGGATAAAACCGTACTGAAACCCCTTTGTGAGGAACCAATGTCTGATCCACAGTCCACGCCATCCATGTACCTGGCGAGTTTTCACCCAATCGGGGGTAAAACAATGGTCACACTCGGGCTTATGGAAGGCCTGAGCGCACGGGTGAATAAGCTCGGGTACTTCCGTCCTGTGGCTGGTGAGCAAGAAGACAGCCAAACCGCGCTGGTTCAAGAGCGCTACAACCTGGCTGATCGCACCCGCCATGCCTACACCGACGAAGAACTTGACGACATGATCGCCAAGGGCAAAGAAGAAGAGGCGATGAAGCACATCATTGCCACCTACCGAGAACTCGCAGACGAATGCGAGTTTGTCTTTATTAGTGGGGCAGATTTCAACGGCCAACGCACCCAAACGGCCTATGACTTTAACCTTGAAGTTGCCCGCAATATTGGTAGTCCAATGATTACGGTATTGAATGCCGAAAAGATGGATATGGATACGCTGCGCGACGAGGTAAAAGTTGCGCGAATGAAGACGAAATCAGCCGAAGTTGTGCGTGCAGGACTGATTATTAACCGGGTGCAACAAAGTGTGGTACGCAAAGCCTTAGACGAATATGCCGACTATGAGATTCCGGTTGGCATCATTGAGGAGAGCCGGGAGTTGGCCATGCCGACCCTGGCTGAGGTGATGGCATCACTGAACGCAACACCGGTTCGCGGCAGTGAGGATCTGGATAACACCGTAGATGGGTTCATTGTGGGTGCGATGAGTATTCCCAATGTCATCAAACATCTGCGTGATGATGCGCTGCTCATTACCCCTGGTGACCGTCCTGAGATTTTGGCTGCCGCCATTATGAGCCGTTTATCCTCGAACGGACCGAGTGTGTCTGGTGTCGTCCTGACGGGAGGGTTAACGACTGACCCCGCCTTGCTTGATTTGATTGAAGGGCTGGAACGCCACCGTATGCCCGTCTATTCAACGGACATGCCAACGTATGAGGCTGCACGGGCGGTTGCTAAGGTGCGTAGCCGGATTACGGCCGGGCATTCTCGCCGTGCTACGCAAGCCGTCAGCGTCTTTGAACGCAATGTACGGACCAAGGAGTTCTTGAATCGGGTGAAGGTCAGCCGTTCAGATGTGGTCACGCCGTTGATGTTTGAGTTTGACTTGATTGAACGCGCCCGGCGTAACCGCCGCCACATTGTGCTGCCTGAAGGTCTCGATGATCGCATTTTGATTGCGTCCGAGATTTTGCAACAGCGTGGTGTTGCCCACCTCACCTTATTGGGTGACGAGGACGAGATTCGTCGTCGCGCCATTGAAATCGCGGTGTCCTTGGACGGGATCGCCATTATCGACCCCACGAAGAGTGAACGGCTAAGTGACTATGCTGATGCCTATGTCGAAGCCCGTAAGCACAAGGGCATGACTAAAGAAGTCGCCATGGAAACGATGCAAGATGTGAGCTATTTCGGTTCCATGATGGTGCAACTTGGCGACGCTGACGGCATGGTGTCTGGTGCGGTGAATACCACGGCACACACGATCACTCCGGCCTTCCAGTTCATTCGTACCAAGCCCGGTGTAGAGAATGTTTCATCTTCATTCCTCATGCTGATGTCTGACCGGGTGCTTATCTACGCTGATTGCGCCGTCATTCCAAACCCGACAGCTGAACAGCTTGCTGACGTGGCGATTAGTTCGGCTGAAACCGCAAAAATGTTCCGCATTGAACCGCGCGTGGCCATGCTGTCCTACTCCACGGGAGAATCGGGCAAGGGTCAAGACGTGGACAAGGTTCGTGAAGCAACGGCGATTGTGCGCAAACGCCGCCCGGACCTCCTTGTTGAAGGACCCATTCAATACGATGCGGCCATTGATCCCACGGTGGGCGCCAAGAAGCTGCCGGGCAGTGAAGTTGCCGGCCATGCCACGGTGTTTATCTTCCCTGATTTGAATACGGGGAATAACACGTACAAGGCGGTGCAACGATCCTCTGGGGCAACGGCAGTTGGTCCGGTATTGCAGGGCTTGAATAAGCCGGTTAACGACTTAAGTCGTGGTGCATTGGTTTCCGATATTGTTAACACCGTCGCGATCACTGCGATCCAAGCCCAAGAAGGAAATTTATAAATGAACATTCTTGTTGTAAACGCTGGCTCATCTAGCCTGAAGTACGAAGTCTTCACCGTTGAAGATAACGTCTATACCTCCGTTGCAGAGGGGTTAGTCGAGCGCATTGGTGAATCCGTCGGCGCGATCACCATGAAGCTGAACGGCAATAAAGACAAGCAAGAACGCACCTTTGCTGACCACAAAGAAGCCTTGGCTGCGGTGCTTGACCATCTCGGTGAACATGGCCTGGTGGATGACTTGGCTGTAGTCGGGCACCGCATGGTGCACGGTGGCGAGGAATACACCAAACCAACGCAGGTGACCGAGGAAATCCTGAAGGACCTGGACAAGCTAAGCCCACTGGCACCCCTGCATAACCCGCCTTGTATCACCGGGGTGCGTGCGGCCATGGAGCTGCGTGGGGATGTGCCACACGTGATTGTGTTTGACACGGCCTACCATGCCACCCTTGCCGAGGATGCGTACCGCTATGCGGTGCCCAAGGAGTGGTACACCAACCACGGGGTGCGTCGCTATGGCTTCCACGGCACCAGCCATAAGTATGTGGCGAACACGGCCGTGCGTGAGTTGGGTTTGGACCCGAATAATCACAAGGTGATTACGGCACACCTGGGTAATGGGGCGTCCATTACTGCGATTAAGGACGGCAAGAGCATCGAAACCTCCATGGGGCTGACCCCCCTTGAAGGGCTTGTGATGGGGACACGCTCAGGCAATATTGACCCGGCCATTCCGTTCTACATCATGCGCCAAACGGGGATGAGTGCCCAAGAAGCCGAAGATGCGTTGAACCGTCAGTCAGGGCTGAAAGGTGTGTGCGGTGATAACGACGCACGTGCCGTAGAAGAACGTGCCGATAGCGGGGACGCCGACGCCAAACTGGCCCTCGACCTCTTTGCCCATCGGGTTCGTGGCTACATCGGTGAATACAGTGCCCATCTAGGTGGCTTGGATGCGATCGTGTTCACTGGCGGGATTGGTGAAAACTCGGCAACAATGCGCGCCGCCATTCTCGAACCCCTCGCCCACATGGGTATTGAGATTGACCCGGCCCGTAACGATGTGCGTGAGTTCAACGAAGCCGGTACCCGCGTCATCTCCACTGGTGCGGTGAAGGTGATTGTGGTACTCACCCAAGAACAGGAACAAATTGCCCGTGAGTCTGTAGAGCTGCTTGGGCTGTAACAAGTTGTAACAGGGTAAACCCTCGTGCTAGAACGTGGCCAGCAACTGATGTTGCTGGCCACGTTTGTTATTGAGATCGTTTTAAAGGTTTGATTGTGATTGATGATACACAAGCAAGGGAGATACTTATCGCCTTAGGTAATAGCCTTAAAGATAGAAAGTCTAAAATCTTTTCTGATGGGAATAGATATTTAATAAAAGATTTAAATAGTTTATTTAGATACTTTAAGTCAAAGAAGTTGACTAAGTTAAAGTACTATAAAAAATTAGTCTGTTCATATCGTTTTAATAGGACCATTTATATTAATAAAAAATATTGTTTAGATAATATCTATTTTCCAGTTGAGGCATCTGTTACAGACTGGGATAGGTCTATGTATAATTTAGGTATTTTTATTATTTATAATATAGACTATTTAATAGGAGATACAAGTGTTGTTGAAGATGGATTTTATGATAAGTTAGCTAATAGAATTGGTGAGGTTGAGGTTTTCTATGGGGAGATCAGTGGCTCAAAGTTAGGAAATATATTTATCAAACTCCTAGAAATGATAGATGGCGTCTATCGGCCTTTAAGTTCGAGTCTTTCAACAGACTATTTTATTCTTTGGTACATGAATTTACTTTTGTTGACACTTATTACGGTTATGGCCAGTTACTATGTTGATGACGAGTCCTCAGCTATTCTATTTGCTGTCTTTGTTGTTATGGTAACAGCGATGGCAATAAAGCTATTTGATAATGCGATATACCATAACTTAAGATATCGGGTCGATTCTTCACTCATTCGTAAATTTAATGCAGCTATCTACTTAGGGCGTGCTTATCAGGCAGTTGTCGTTGTCTTTACGCCACAGCTACTAGCTAGGATAAATGGTGTAGAGGTAAAATCATATTTATTTTTCCTTCAGTTTGATAACTTAATGTACTCCTTCTGTTTTCTTATGTTTATGTACTATATCCATTCCTGGATATTGATCGTGACGGGGTATAAGGAATCTATTGTTTTCTGGAAGGAAAGTTATCTAGATAATCAGAAAAACGGGGGGTTTCGGAAGCAAAAGAGATTGCCTCGGTTGTATAGAGCTCGCCGTACGTACCAATAGAACAGAGCTACTACCTACACGTAGCTCTGTTCTATTCGGGTTAAGTGGGTGCTAGGCCTACAACCTGTTTGCCAATGCACAGGCCTTGGTGCTCGCAACACAGCGAACGGGCAGGTTCTTGGCTTTGGCTTCTTTGATGAGAGCTATGGTTTCTGGGGCGAGGTCATCGCCGGAGGCGAGGGCATAGACGCTGTTGGTTTTCACGGCGAGACCGGCAAAGGTGTAGCCCACCTTCCAGGCGTCGTCGGCTTGGCCTTCAATCACGAGCACGCCGTTCGCCTTGCCTGCACTGATTTGGGCTCTGGCGAGTTTGGCTGCGGTATCGGCACGGGTTACACCGGCAATGCGGTTAACGGGTATCTCGGTACCCACTGCAGAGCGGACCGCCTGTTCCATGCCCTCAAATAGGGCCGCATGCCCACCCATTACCGTAACCTGTGCAGGTTTAACGGCGCCCAATAATTGTGCAACGTCGGATGAGAGTTTGGTTGTTTCACTCAGCGCAATAGGGCTCTGTTGGTGAGGTGAGTAGTAGGCGGCAGCCATCGCATCGGCAAAGGCCTGGCTCGGCGTACCCCCATCAGCCGGATACCCCCGCGCGATAATCACCGGAGTGCCTGGTTTGGTGCTCATCGTTTGGGCAAGGCGTTTAGCCGTTCCTAAACGGGTTTCACCAGAGATACGTTCAACCTCTACACCAAGGGCCTTGAGCGCATCGGCTACGGCAGGGGTGATGGCTTGTTCGCCACCAACGATGTAGATCTTCTTCACCCCTAAGCGGACAATCTCGTGTTTAACCGTGTCCTCAAGTTTGGTTGGGTCGGTGAGCAACAAAGGCCCTTTGGCGGCCAGGCTCGTTGAAACGAGCGCATCGGCATAGGCGCATTCACCGGCAATCACAACGTATTCAGCCATCCCAGGGTTCGGCCAAGCCAGCTTGCTCGCCTGCACCGACACATCAGAACCGCTCTCACGCCCACGCGCAGGGTCCCACAAGAGATTGTTCGTATCTACAGCCGGTGGTGTTGACCCAGGCGCATCGACCGGTCCACATTGCAACAATCCGCCCGCAATACCAGGATCAGGCGTTGGACCAGGGCTCGGAGCTGGACTCGGTGGGGTAGTGGGCCCAGACGTTGGGCTCGAGGTAGGGCTACTTGTTGGCGCCGGAGGCACAGGCGCGACTGGTGGTGCCGTTGGCCTTGAGGTAGCCGTTGGCGTAGGCGATGGGCTACCCGTTGGTGTTGGTGACGGTTTAATGGTTGGTGTAGGTGATGGTCTCCCCGTTGGTGTTGGTGACGGTTTAATGGTTGGTGTAGGTGATGGTCTCCCCGTTGGTGTTGGTGACGGTTTAATGGTTGGCGTTGGAGAGGGTTTATCGGTCGGCCTTACCGGTGGCTTGGGTGGCGTCACGGGCGGCACCGGCCTCACCGGTGGTTTGGTTGGCAATGGTGGCTTTACCGGTGGTTTGGTTGGTAGCGGTGGCTTCACTGGAGGGACAACGGGAGGCAATGGCGTTACTGGTGGCTTCGGATTATCCGTTGGCTTGGCCCGAGGAGGCTCTGGCCGTATGGCATCCCTTGGTCCCACAACCTCATAGTCTCTACGAGAGACATCGTTCGTTTGGGTCAGGATCCAAGCAACCCAACGGGATATCTTCACGAACAGCGTAGGGTGCTGACCACAATTTAAATATCCTGGTTTACGTGCAGTATGACTGACAAAACCGACCTGAATACGTTCAGCTTTATTATCACCATAGATCGTTAACGGGCCACCGCTATCTCCGTTACAAGAATCCTTAGCCTTTTGCTTCTCATTCCATTCACCTGCACAAATGAAAAACTCTCCGGTGTACTTGTCACCGCAAACACGAGGCTCCCGGAATGGCAACGTAGCTTTACGCAGTTTCAACTCATTGGCCGGTTCTGTAATGAACTTGGGTATTCCGTCTGGACCTATCTCATACATTCCCTTCCCAAAGAGTCTGCTCGGCCCAGCCCCGATGCCTGTACTGGTAGGGAGAGGGAGCCGGGTTCTCGCACTTGTGGGAAGTGGTTGTGCCAACTCAATGAGTGCAATATCCGCTTTTGTTTTCAGTCTTTTAATGTCTGGCGGAACAACAACACGTTTGACATCTCTCATTGAGTTTGTAACTTTATGGTAGATCTTTATATCTGTTCGAGAACCTTTGTAGTCATTATCTGCAAAAAAATTGTTTTTTGAGGTGCAATGTGCTGCGGTGAGAATCCAGTTTCTATTCAGAATCGTTCCACCGCAGTCATGGACTAGATCTGACGGTTGAACACCATGATGGTTGTTCCGCTGTGGGTCTGGGTGGGTTATTTGAACAAATTCCGGTGCTTCCTGGTCATCAACGACGGTGCCGTTGATGACATTGGGTAGATGCCCCGTTGCAGGCGGCTGTGCCGTCGCAGGCAGCTGCCCAACGGTAAGCGTGATGATGGCGAGCACGGCAAGGGTAATGAGGTGCCGAGATTTCATATTGCCTCCAAGTATGAATAATTAAAAGCTATTCATCTTTAGGAGTGTGATTACACATATGCAAAGCCTGATACCGGCTTTTTCGCCAAACCTGGTCATCAGTGATGGTTTGTACAATGCCCAATGAGCCACCACTGCCATGCTCTCCATGGTGTCAGATAACGCCAAACGCGAGCCCGAAGGCTCGCGTTTTCGCTGGTCAGTGGAATAATCTGGTTCTCGCCCTTAGAGGGATTGGGCTTTCGCACAGGCCTTGGTGCTGGCAACACAGCGGATGGGCAGGCCCATCGCCTTAGCTTCTTTAATCAAAGCCACTGACTCAGGCGCCAATTCATCGCCGGAGGCGAGGGCATAGACGCTCTTTGTTTTTACGGCAAGACCGGCAAAGGTGAAGCCGACCTTCCAGGCGTCATCGGCTTGGCCTTCAATAACCATGACGCCTTCAGGCTTGTTGTTACTGGCAAATAGTGAACGCGCAAGCTTGGCCGCCGTGTCTGCACGTGATGCCCCGTTCACACGGGTGACGTTATTGGTGCTCGCACTAAAACGAATGGTGTGCTCAATTGATGGCGACAATGCACTACTGCCACCAAGGAGTTCAACATGCTTGGGCTTTAACACCTGTAAGGCATCAACCGTTTCCGGACTCAGGTCATTTGTTGCTGACAACAGGATTGGGGTTCGAGTCAGCGGGGCGTAATAGGCTGCAGCCAATGAATCAGCAAAGGCCTGTGATGGGCTACCGCCTGGGGCCGGGTAGGCGCGGGCAAGGAGGGTTTTGGTGCCCCCAGTAACGCCAACGACTGCCTTTGCAAGCAATGCGGCTGTACCCACACGACTTGGCCCTTGCACCCGTACAGGTTCGAGGCCACGAGCCTTCAATGCAGTCTCTACGGCGGGTGAAACGGCCTGGGTACCACCGATAATCAGAACCTTCTTAGTTCCAAGACGACTCAGCTCATTGGCCACTTCTGGCTCTAGCGTATTAGGGTCAGTCAGCAGTAGTGGCGCATCTTGAGCCAAGCTCGTTGCGGCCAGGGCATCTGACCAGGCGCATTCCCCAGCAATCAGTACGCTTGAGGGCAGTTTCCCATTCGTCCAGGTCAGTGATGATGCTTTCACACTGACCGTCGAGCCAGCACTCGCACCACGAACCGGATCCCAATACAAGCTGGGCGTGTCTTGAGCGGGTGCACTTGAGCCAGCGGATTCAACACTGCCGCACTGTAAAGCAGGTGCCGGTGGCGGTGTGGGGCGAGGCGCAGGTGCAGACTCGATCGGTGCTGGTGACCCGTCGGCTGGATTGAGTGTGTAGGTAGCCGTTTTAATGCCAGGTACCTGGGTTTTAATCCAGTTAGTCCAGTGACCAATATCGGTGTACCACGTGGGCTGTCCACCACAGATTTCAACACCCTTTGGTGCGTCAGCATGGCTGACCAGCCCAATCTGAATTTGGTGTTGCTTATCGTCGCTATAAATCGTTAAAGGGCCGCCGGAATCGCCGGTACACGATGCTGGAGAGTTGCCGGTCTTACTTGGGACCTCTGCACACAACATATTGGGGGTACGCTTCGGGTCGCCGCAAAAAGCAGCTCGGTTCAAGGTCACTTCAGCACGACGTAATTTTGATTGATAAATATCGCGTGAATCCAATTCGTACCGGTCTGGGCCAATCCGTTTTGAATTACCTTTGCCCCATACGGTGCCTATCCCACCGGTTGGGTAGGGAGACTCGGGGGCGGCAAGGGTGGCGCGGCTTGGTGTGCTAAACGCCTTATCAACATGCACTAAGGCGAGGTCGGCGGGCCACCCAACTTGGTTAATTTGGGGCGGGAAGAGAATGCGGTCAATCTTGCGTTCATCGTGAGATGACGGGTGCACCGCATAGTAGGGGTCCACGGGCAAGGGTTGGAGTTGGCCTGTGCGTTCATAGTGGAATTCATCCCAGAAACAGTGGGCTGCAGACAGTACCCATTCCGCATCAATGAGCGTTGCCCCACATTGATGGTTGAACTTACCCTGCCTGTCCTTTATCACAAGCTGGATGTAGCTGGGCATTTGCTCGTAGGTTGCTTCACGACCATTAATGATTGAGAACTCGCCGCCGGCTTCGGGCGAGACCACATCACGTGGCTCAGCAGCGCTTAACGTGGAAAAGACCAGAGGTGTAAGCATTGCTGCGGCTAGAGCGCCTAGTCGTACATGGTTCATGTGAACATCCTTTACCAATTGATTAGTACGTGTTCATCATGGCAGTAAATAGGGACACGGCAACTTAACCGTTTGATACGAACGATTGCAGACCTTAACCCGGGGTGCACATGATGGGACGAAGAAGTGATCAGGCAAAGGACGGTAGTTGTTGCCTTAGCAGTGCGTACCGATGGACAAAAAAGAGAAATGACACGAAAAACGGATACGACTATCAGCGTCGTACCCGTTTGTCGATCTACCGGTCAGGAGATGAACGGTTGGTTCTTAGCGTTCTGGGCGAGAGAAGTGGCGTACCGGATTGATTGGCTTGGGGGCTGACTGATGGAGAGGGTTTACCGTGTTTACTGGCTGTTCGATGGACTGGACAGGTTCCTTCTTAAAGCCTTGGGTTGCAATGGCATTCATGATATTTAAGGTGCGGAGCTTGCCGGTCGTGGTGGAGATGAGTGTTTCTCGGACCTCATGGTTTGTCATGTTGTGGTTATAGCTCTTCAACAAGGCAGCCGCGCCTGCTGCGTGCGGGGTTGCTTGGCTTGTTCCTGACATGAAACCGACAGCTCCATTGGGCACGGTGCTCTTAATTGAGCTACCCGGTGCAGTCAAATCCACGTAATCATTCGTATTCGAAAACGGAGAAAGCTTGTCATCACGGGTGATGGACGCAACTGCGACGGTATTGGCATAGGCGGCAGGCCAGCGCGTAGGAGAACCCTTCAAGCCGTCATTACCAGCGGCGGCAAAGACAGTGATATTACGCGCAACAGCCTGATTAATTGCTGCTTCTACCAGTGGCATTGGGCTATTGGCCGTCATCGAGATATTAATGATGTCAACATTTGCGTTGATTGCGGCGACAATACCTTCTGCCATCCATGACGAGTTGCCAACCCCACTATCTTGGGTGACCTTGGCCTCAAAGATCGTGACATCAGGAGCGACGCCTGACCCGGCGATTTGGTTGTTGTCACCGGCACCAATAATGCCTGCAACGTGCGTGCCATGGCCGTTATAGTCACCTTCACGTTGACCAGGAGCGGTGTAGCCACGGATAACGCGACCTTCAAAGTCTGGATGGTTCTTGTCAATACCGGTGTCAATTACCGCAACCTTGACGCCTTCTCCTTTGGAATGGCTCCAAGCTGATTCGATCTCCAACTTGGATAAGCCCCATTGGCTCATGCGGTCTGGATCGTTCGAAAGGGCAGAACTCACAATGGCTGCGCAATCGGTTTCGATTATGGTGTCAACTTCTTTGATTGGCGTTGTATAGGTGGGGATTTCCTCTTGTGTTTCGGCTAAGACACGGCTGCCGGCCTTGCCGTTATACAAGCCGCCCTTTTGAACGGCGAGGGTTCCATCAGCCCGCTCAACCAAGCGGATGGTGGGTGAGTCAGCAGCCAGGGAAGGAGCGGCACTTAAGACAAGAGCGGCTGCGGCGGTAAGGGTGCTGAGGGTGCGAGCGATGGTGTTCATGCACCAAGCTACGGAATATCACTTAGGGTGCTGTAGGCTAACTGAGGGTGAAATTTAACCTACGTACCATACGCATTTTTGGTTGAGATGGTCGGAGGAAGGAGGAGACGTTGAACCTTTCCAATATTCCTGGCCTTATCACAAAAATGCCTCTAAATAAAACGGATGATCACGCCGAGACACTTCGCTATGGAACAATCGAAGCAGCACTCTCTTTTCATGGTGACACTCGCGGCCATCGCGCTTGGCATCCAGCCGTCTGGCGCAGTGTTTGCCCAACCAAACGGAACAGCCAATACGGACGTTCCGACTACGCCCTTGTCATCAACGTGCACGGCGACGGGAACAGAAATCATCGTAGATGAACAAACCACGACGCTGGATGCGGCATACCAAGCAGCGAAAGCTCAGCTAGTTGGGTGTGCTGATGAGCAACGTGTGATTGAACTGGTCTTAACGACACCAGGACCCCACATCTTGCCTCTAGAAATCAATGTAGAAGGCACGATTCGGATTGTGTCCAAACTTCAAGATGGCACACGAGCATCCCTTCAACGTTCAAATCCAAATAGGGAAATCGCCGTTCGTTCACCGCTTGAACTTGACGGTGTTGAATTACAGGGGAACCGGACATTCTTTAGCCCACAAGCTTCGCTAACGATCAATAACAGCCGGTTTGTCGGTGATGCGTCAGGCCCATTTGGGAATGTCTCTATTGCGGTGTATGTCGCCCACGGGGGGCAGCCCATGAGTGTTGAGATTACCAACAGCACCTTTGACGATATTGCGCCACTTGTGGTTGCCCAAACGACTGGGCCGGTGCGTTTTGCCAATAACACTGTGCGGACTGAGAATCTCAAGAGCCTCACGCTTGTAGCCTCAACAGCTCAAACAAGTGATGACCCCTTCATCATTGAACACAACACCTTCACCGTTTCAGCTAACCATGCGCAACCTAACGTGATGATTTCGGGTTCTCGTGTAACGGTGCGTCGAAATACGTTTTTGACTGACGGTGATGTTGCCAACATCACGTACGGAGAGCCGATCGTTGGTAACGGTCAACCCCCGATCCATCACATCCAGATTTTGCCTGACGCACAGGCATCCGGACAAGGCGGCCAAACCGGCCACCCTCTCGATCAGATCCGCATTGAGCAAAACACCTTTAGTGGAATAGCCGCTATCGGTTACTACACCCGTTTACCTCAAACCTTCATTAACCCTGGTGGTGTGGTGGTTTCACGCAATAACTTTGCTGATGCCAAAGCTCCATTTCCAAAGGTGGTGGATTATGACCGTGAGGCATTTGATTTCGCCTGCAACTACTGGGGAAACCATGATTCCAAGCAAACCGTTGCACTTAATACGAACCTCGTGTTACGCACCGATGATTTGAGTGCGGGAGAGTGCATTGACTTGGACAAGAAACCAGAGCCGGCACCGCCTGCTCCTGCACCGCTTCCCCCGGTGAAACCAACTCCGTCAGAGCCGGTAAAACCGGTTGTTCCTATTGAAGGACCAACCCAACGTATTTCCGGTGATACCCGTTTTGAAACGGCGGTTGCTGCGGCAAAAGAACAATTCCCTCAAGGGTCAGTGTCTAAAACAGTGATTATGGCTCGTGGTGATGTTGCGGCTGACAGCGTGTCAGCGGTACCGCTGGCCAAAGCCATCAATGCGCCTATCTTGCTCACGCCCAGTGACCAACTGCATGTTTCGTTAGGACAGGAAATTAAACGGCTTGTTGGGGACGATGGTTCGGTGATCATCATGGGCGGCCCAGAAGCAATTACCCCTGAGGTCGAAACGGCTGTTCGCAACCTAGGATTTCGGGTGACGCGATTGGCTGGACATAACCGTGCGGCTACTGCGGTAGAGACTGCAAAATACCTTGAAGCCAATGGCAACCTAACGCATGTCTATCTCGCTGATGGTAACGATTGGCAAGCTGACTTGATTACCGGGCCGATTGCAGCTAAAACCCAAGGTGTCACGCTGCTCACCAATGGCGAGCATCTGGCACCTGAAACGAAAGCGTTTCTTGATGCCCATCCCCAGATACAGGTAACCGCAATCGGGGATAAGGCATCGAATACGGGTGTGACGACTCGTCGCATTACGGGTAATGACGCAACTGATTTGAGTTTGGCAGTAGCAAAGACCTTCTTTGATACCAGTACTGAAATTGGGGTGGCCACATCCCAAGAATTCGCTGACGCCCTTGTTGGCGGAGCGCATGTATCCCATGAGGGTGGAGCCCTGGTGCTTGTTGAAGGTGAGGATGCAACACGCGTTAATAACTACCTCAAGGAACGCAGCACCATTAGTCGGGTCTTTGTCTATGGGGGTCGAGAACGCCTCTCAACGGCCAATGATCGTGAGGTGTCCTTCAACTAGGGCATCGAACACTGCGGCGTTATACGTACGTGAGCCAACAGGCCAACCTGCCTGTTGGCTCACGTCATTGTAGAGAGGAACCAGGACACGTAGCCTGACGGTATGCAGGTGTGGACATTGCGTGAAGATTGGTGGGCTGCACACACATCATCGGATCTTCTCTATGCAGTTCAATTCCGTTGCGCATCAACAGCAGATGCCGATGCCTTGTGGATTCAACTGCAGACGGATCATCGTCGTGATGGGGCTACGATCCTTGATGGTGGGGCATCTATTGAGCGACGGGCCCCGTGCGTCTTTCGGGTCGAGAGTGGCGGTGAAGATGCCCTGGATTCCTTAGATGCGTGTTTGAATGAAACCGTTGGCCAGGCCCTCCAACAACTCCCGACGTTCACACTGGTTTGTATCGAAGAAGAGCAGCGCCATGAGCCTACCTCGCCGTATTCTGCCCCCTGAGAACCCAGATCGTTGACCTGGCTACCAATCGCGCGAGCGAACATCAAAAAACCCACCAACCGTAAGGGGTTTGGAGGGTTTTTCGGTTATACGTTGTGGGCCCCCAGGGAATATTGGTTTGCTTTTTCGGTATGATTGTGGTGGTGAGGCCGGGGTCTTCAGTTACCCGGCTTGGAACTCGGTGAGAAGGGTTTGGGCTTGCTTGGCGGTTTTGCTGACCGGGTGACTTTTTGGATCGGCCGGTGGTGGAGTCGGTGATGATGGTTTGGTTGTCCACCGGTCACAGCTTTTCTTGTGGTAGATGGTGTCGGCACCTTGGAGATAGCGAGGACCAGGTATGGCTGGGGTTCCTATGCTGAGAGGCGTGATCTAAATTCGGGCTCTAGTTAGCAGGTCGCCGATCGAGTAGGACACCCTGCCAATGACTAGCCAGTCCTAATCGGGTTTGATCGATGTGATGGTGTATGTCGTTTTTGTCTCACCATCAGGCCGTTTTCTTGAGCTCAAAGTGGCCTCTAGACGTACCCGTTCGTTGAGCCGAAAGTTCCCTTTTACTTGATCCAATGACTCGTGGAGCGTCATATCAACAAGACCACCTTTTGGAAGGCTTGTAGCCTGTTCCGCATCAACCTTGATTTTCCACTTGTTGGTTGTGCTGATGGTGTGCAACGTACCAGTAAAGACCTCACGTCGTTCTGGTTGAGAAGTTCCCTGCAAGGTGGTCCGAATCCATTTGGCTTTGGTCTTGTTGATCCGTGCATCGACTGGCTGGACACCCGGTTGCATCCATTTACTGGTCAAGGTGAGTTCTTGATCATCAAGGATTTCAGCTATGCGGTCGAGAGACTGGGCGAGCTTTGGTCCGGCAGCGCCAATAGCATCGGTGAATCCTTCGGGGCTCTGTTTGCCACCTTGGTTAATGATCGTGTGAAGCCAAGTGACGGCCTGATCAACAAGGGGTTCTGGCTGGCCTTCTAGAAAGCATTTGCCATCTGGGTATGCCTCTTCCATTGGGTTAGATTTCGCTTGGATATCCAGGATGATGGAGCCGACGCGTGGCGTGGCAACAAGCTCTAGCTTGGTGAGGCTTATTACCTTAGGCGAGACATTGCTGAAAATGGGGTGGTTTCGTTCGATCGCGCCACCGAGGTAATGGACGCTTTCTTGCCATTCGATTTGTAGTGTGCCAACGGCATCAAGGTCGATACGGTGGCTATTCTGGTCGTTGTTGAGACGGACATACCCGTTCGAGTGTCGGACCCTTGGCGTGCTATGGAATCTGGTTGTCATGCGGTCCTTCATTGCATGGGTGAAGGCCTCGGGGTCGTATGGTTCTCGCGTTTCGGCAAGGTTTGGGTAGCGACTATTCAGGGATGCTAGAGCCTCTTCGATTGAGGGCAGTTTGAAGTTATTATTCTGGTCTTGGGTAGCCATCAATCATCACCTCCAGGTATCCCCGTGATGGGTAAGCCGCTTGTTTGTCCTTGTGTATAATAAGTGATTTATCTCGGTACTTAGACCAGTACTCGTCCCATTGCCCACGTTCTCGGACATAGTCTCGTTCAGGGCTGGGAATCGGCTCATCGCCAAGGAAGGGGCGAAACCGAAGTACTTGGATATCGACACTGTGTTTGCCTTTTCGCCAGATTGCCTGAAAAATACTTGCGTGGTCTGGTTCTATGGGATTGGTAAATGCTTTGTCGGCAATGATGTAGACGCAGTCAATATCTTCTGGGTCGGGTTTGGTGGTGAAGAATGAACCGCCCAGCCAGCAGGCAATGATGTATCCGTAGGCGCTTTTTGCAAGCGAGGTAAGTTCGGCCCATTCTTTCCAGAGTCGTTGGCGGTGATAGTCGTCCTCTGAGATGTATTTATTGGCGATATCTTCAAGGCTGTTTGCTTGCCATCGTCCGATAGGGAGGAAGCCTTGGTCGGTGTAATCAGGTAGATAGCCCATACAAAAGCTCTTACGGATTGTTGATATCTGTGATAGTGCTGGGGAGTCTGGCAGATAATAGGGGCCTAGTCAAAGTTCCGTCTTCCCAGAAATGCTTGAGGATAGGGCCGGTTCCGTGGTCTATTCTTCGAAGTCAATTAATTGGTAAAACTGCTCTTCACTCAGGATGTGTTTGAGCGTGCCCTGCACTTGGAGCTCAACCGCCCTATTCAACTTGTTCGTGAAGAAACGTGCTCGCCTTGCGGTACCCACGACAAGAACGGTGGTGTGCTTGTTCACTGACTTAGTTACGGTAGCCCCTGCTTGTTGTGCATACACGGTTGCATCTTCACGGAGAATCCCCAATGCGCCAGTGAAGACTACCTGATGTCCTTCAAGTGACCGCGGTGGTAGTGGCTGAGTAGCAAGGAATTCAAGGACCTGTTTCAATTCCTCGGGATTAAATAAAGTTACTGGGGTTTTGCGGCGATTTCGACGTAACTGATCGATACGCGTCTGGAGCTTTACGACCGTGGCCATGGCCTGCTGGCCTATACTTTCAACGCTGTGAACCCCAGTTAGGTCAGCAAGTTGAATAGCGATTAGTGCGCATGTTCTTGCATCATCTTCAGCTCGATGAGCACGCCCTTGTTCAATCCCAAGGTGAGAAGCCACGTTTGCCAGACCGTGAGAATCCAAACGGAGGAGTGTTCGGCACCATGGCAGCGTGTCACCTACTGGCCAATCAGGAAAAGGTAGCTCAGCATCTTCACAGATGGCTTCAAGTACACCGCTATCAAAACTCAGATTATGTGCAAGCACGGGAAGACTGCCTACGAACTGAGTCACCGTCGGGTATAGCTCTGGCCAGGTTGGTGCATCTTTCACGTCGTCCATCGTGATACCGTGAAGTGCTTGGGCTCTCGGGTCAATGGACGTGTGTCGTTCGATAGGTTTAATGAGCGAGGTAAAGGTATCGACGATTTCACCATTGAGGACTTTGACGAGACCGATTTGGATAGCGAAGGACCGGTCAAAGGAGCCGGTTTCAAAGTCGATTGCACAAAAATTGAGAGACATGCAAAGCCTTAGAAATGGGTGTGGATTGTAGAAAGGGATTTGAGGGTGAGTTTGGCAGACTGGCGAGACATACCACTCATCGGTCCTTATCAGGCTAAAGACGGAGGTAAGCATATTCGACTAGTCCTTGTCTTTGAGATCAACGTTCACAGAAAACTTGTCAAGATCAACGTGGGGGCATTTTGCGGCTTTCTTCTTGGCTGTTTGATTGAGAATGCGTTCTGGCAGGAGGCAATACTTATAATCCTCCTTCCAACACTTCTTCAGGGGCAATATATTCATCCACTCAGTGGGTGACTATTTCTACTGAGGTAGCTTGTTTTAGTTAGGCCAACTCTAGGTTTCTGTACATCAAAAAACCCACCAACCGTAAGGGGTTTGGAGGGTTTTTCGGTTATGCGTTGTGGGCCCCCAGGGACTCGAACCCTGAACCTGTCGGTTAAGAGCCGAATGCTCTGCCAATTGAGCTAGAGGCCCGCAAGGACTTGAAAGATTACATGCGAGTGCAGGGTGTTGCAGCAATGAGGTCAAAATTTTTTAGTACCACCGGACTGACCATTCGTATCGTGGCTAAATGACAGAGAAATCGCACAATCAGTACTGAAATGCTTACCCATCGTGGTGAATTTGTGTTTGGGGGACAGGACTCTTTACCATCACGATTGTTCTGAGGGGATTCAGGCGAGAGAGGTACTGCTATGAAGTATGTCCGCCGAGTCCAACGCCACGGTGTCGTAACCGTTCCTAAGGAGTTGCGACAAAAACTTGGGATTCGCCAAGGTGATTTGGTGATGCTGTCGTATCACGAGGGCAGGATCACGATTGCGACGTTTCGATCAGAGGTGGTTCCATTACCCGTAACGCCTCGTCCCATGGTTGACCAGAAGCTAAATCCTTCTGGCCAGGTGGGCACATCGCGAGGGGATAGTCGTGTTATTCCGGAGCTGGAACCGCAACGAAGGTTATGGCCGCGAGCCGCGTGAGGCTCACCGCAATGGGGTACCAATGCGTATTCGCCTTAGGTGCACAGGTGGGCAAGTTCGATCTTCTTCATCTTTACCATCGCCGCGTACGTGTCAGGCTGTTGGACAAGGGAGCTAAAACAGTCCGGTACGATTTGCCAGCTAAATCCAAACTCGTCACGACACCAGCCTGATTGTTCAGCCCTAGGGTCAGCTGAAAGACTGTCCCAAAGCCGATCAATATCTTCTTGGGTTGCACATTTGACGAGTAATGACGCGCCAGGAGAAAAGGAGAAAACGGCCCCAGCCCATGCATCCATGGCACTAAAGGACTGATTATTAAGACAGAACCGGGCATTCATGACTGCGGTTTCATCGACAAGGTCAGTTCGTTCCGTGTAGTGCTCAACATAGTCAAGGGAAGATGGTTCAAAGACGTCGGTATAGAGGTCGATGGCCTGTGTGGTCTTATTTTGAGCATCACCTGAAAACAGAAAACATGGAATGACTGGCTCATATTCAGTTTCAGAAGTGTCAGTAAGCAGCAACTGCCAATTCACACCGTATCGATCTTCAACCCAGCCATATAAAGAGGCAAAGGCGTATTCACCCAAAGGCATGTGAATACGCCCGTTCGTGCGGAGGTGGTCCCATGTGGTTCGCAATTCATGTTCAGCTTTTGAGTTGGTTTGGCTGTCAAAGTTCAAGATGAGTGAGAAGGAGGGATTCGGAGAAAATGCATCACCTGCGTTCCATAACGTCCACTCGTAACCATCAGTATCAAGCTCGATCGCGAGTGTCTGCCCTGCAAAGTCCTTTTGAAACACCGGCAGGCCAGCAGTGGGGTAGGTCAGCGTGGCGATGGATGATGTACGTGGAATCACCTGCTGATAAAACGCTGCTGCCTCATCAGCGTTAAAGTCAAACCAAAAACAGGGAAGAATGCGTTGCATCTTCAGATTTTAAGCTATGACAGGTGTGGAGAACGAGTGCAGAACGGGTGAAGTCAGGTAACGCTATCTTTAGTCATCTCGGAAAGGTAGCTGCATTCCAACACCTTGGATATGTGGCGCTATAACAAGGTTTTTGAGGGATTTTAGAGGAGAACTTCTCGGTATGAGGAGTCATGGGGTATCCGTCAATTAGTACCTGACAGTCGGGTCATCTGTGGTGAGTAGTGGAATTACCCTAGAGCCAAGAGTGACTGCAGCAGCGTGTATACCGCCGTTCCGCCGAACACACTGAGGGTGAAATTGCGCCGACATATGTGCAAGCCAAGCGTGACCGCTCCGGCAATCCCGGCAATCGTCAGCCCAGATATCGTGAGGGGCGTCGCTTTGAAGGTATAGACCGCCAAAATTGTCATGATTCCCAAAGGCATCCGGTCGCCCAAATAAGCGAGAAAAGCACTTTGCTCCAACGGGCGCAAGAGCGCAAAAGGAATCGCGCGAAGGGCCCAAGTGATCAGCCCACAGATGATGACGGCGAGTGCGATATAGCTGTTACTGGCCATGTTGAGCACGCCATCTATCGAGGACATATGCGCCGGTTAGGCTTGCGACAAATAAGCCAATTGCGGTGAGTAAATAGCTGTCGGGAGTAAATATGGCACCGATGAGTGCACAACCGATCGCCACAAGTGGAATTGGTACGGATGGGCGTTGGGCGTAGGCGTCAACAGCGAGGACAATAAACAAAGCTGAAACTGCAAATTGCAAACCCACAACCCATGTTGGAATAAACCCGCCCACGAGGGCGCCGGCTGCAACTGCACCAACCCAAACGATGTACAGAAAGACCTGAATCGTAATAATACGTGTCTGGCTCCAGCCTTCTCGATGGGCAGGCATCATCAAGGCGTATGCTTCATCAGTCAGCGTAAATGTGCTGTACATCTTTAGGTGTTTCCGGTGAATCCGTTTCAATGGGAATGTGAGGGCATAGAAGACATGACGGAAATTAACAAGTAGCGCGGTTAACGCAATTTGGCTTAATGGGACGGCTGCGGTCACCATACCCACAAGCAAAAACTCCAACGAGCCGGCGTACACGAAGGCTGCGAATATCGGTGCCCACCACCACAGCAAACCAGCCTGGACCACGAGTACCCCCAACGCAAGTCCGAGTGGGATGAGGGCGATACATGCAGGCATTGCGATCTTCCAAGCGGCACATACCTCTTGGCGGATGAAATCAGTGGGAGTATCTGACGACGATGGGCTTGCCATGGGCATAGATTAGCGGCCAAAAACTGTAACCAAAAGTTACTTTTATGAAGCTGGTTTAATACCTATAAAACCGTGTAAAAACAGGCTTTTTTGGGCATAAGAAAGGGTGACTGACGGGAGTCGAACCCGCGACCTCCGCGACCACAACGCGGCGCTCTAACCAACTGAGCTACAGTCACCATATCCGTTCGATGAACGGAGTCATCAGGATAGCGGCACGATTCGTTCGTGGCACCATATTTATAAAACTCGCCTCGGTAGCTCAGGTGGACAGAGCAGTCGGCTTCTATCCGATAGGTCGGGGGTTCGAATCCTCCTCGAGGCGCCTAATCGGCCTTGGGTGTGCTCCCATCACACCCAAGGCCGATTTGTTCACAGGCAACATAACCGCGGCGTGGTGTGGGTATGAGATTGCGTATAAAGCGAATCTGAGGCAGGGCGAAGTCCGAGCCAATTGTCTACTGCCTAGGCTTCAATAGCCAGGAGCGCTTGTTTAATTGCAAGTCCATACCTAAATCCACCTGGCGTACCATCAGCCTTGACCACACGATGACATGGCACAAACAGCGCAGATGGGTTCGTTGCACAAGCACTAGCTGCGGCACGGAAGGCCATCGGACTGCCCGCCATTTCAGCCACCTCAGTGTATGAGGCAGTTTCTCCTGGTGGAATCTCGCGGATCGCCGCCCAAACGCGTTCAGTGAATGGCCCACCGACCTGATGGACACGGACCTGATCAATCACGCTCGGATCGCCATTGAAATAGGCTGCAACGACATCTTCTAACCCAAGCGGGTCCTCAGTGTGCTCATAGAGGTGTACTGGACGGATGCTGGGGTGGATAAGCCGCAACTGGGCGGCCACAGTGGTGTCCCATCCAGCTGCCAGTACCGCATCTGTGGTGTGAATGATCGAAAGCTCACCACATGGTGTAACGAGTTGCAATCGAGCTGCAGAATGAAGAGGGGTTGATGACACCACAGCACCTTGAAGCGATGCGAACAGCAAACGTCGGGACGGCCGGATTTGAACCGGCGACCCCCTGCTCCCAAAGCAGGTGCGCTACCAAACTGCGCCACGTCCCGAATTGGCTCGGTTGCCCAAGCGTCTCAACACTTTAGCACCGCTCCCCACGCTTGCAGAGAAGTTTTTTGCTGGCCGCTTCCCGCATTCATTTAGCATGATAATGATAACCAAAGTTAATAGGAAATTACTTGTATCGAATTGACGTTGGCGTTTTAATAAAAATATCAGATTGTTCTATTGCAATCTCATACATTAATTCATAATTATAGGGAGTCTCATTATGCGACACTTGGTATGTTCTACCTTGGCAATTATTGGTTTATCGTTATCGGTTACCCCAGTGAGTGCTGCACCAATCAATGCAGGGCGGTTATCCGGAGAAACTCGCTTTGAAACAGCCGTCGAAGTTTCCAAACAGATGGTGCCACAGCAGCATCAACTCAATATGTTGTATCTGACCAGGTCAGATGATGCAGCTGATGCCATTACGGTCGGGCCGCTTGCAAAACTTAGTGGTCCAGCACCCGTCCTCATTACGCCGAAAGATATGCTGCACCCGGCCACTCAGGCTGAGATGACGCGGGCACTCAAGCCCGGAGGAACGGTTACGATCGTTGGTGGCGCGAAAGTAGTTAGTGAAAAAGTTGCTAAGCAGATACGTAACTTAGGATATAAAGTTCAGCGTCTTGCTGGAAAAAATCGTGCCGATACTGCAGCCATGATTGCTGACAAAGTAAACACTATTAAACCTGTTCAAGAAGTGTTTGTCGGCAATATGAATAACTGGTATGAGCCGCTATTTTTATCACCGATAGCCGCTCACCGCGATGGTGTCGTGCTCTTAAGTGATGCCGACCGCAACGCACCTGAGACAACGGCATGGTTAGCGAAGCATAAGAATACGAAGCGCGTAGCTGGATTCGTTAACGTAACTCGTAATCCGGCCTTAACAGATGCGTGGACAAAGACCACGCTTGAGGCTGCCGTTGTTGAACGGGCGTTTACAGAGTTCAACAAGCCCGCCCATGTGGGTATTGTCACCAACGACGAGTTCCCCGATGCCTTAACTGCAGCTGCCTATATGGCGAAAATGGATGGTCCGGTGCTGTTCGTTGATCACGATGCCTCAACGAAACCACTCCACAGTGGGATAGACACGGCGCTCCAAACACACAAACCGGGCGCGGTCCATATCTTTGGTGGCACTAAAGCGATACCAGTCCAAGTGGAACACGCGATCACTGATCCCAATTGGAAACCCTCAATGGAGGTTGCTGCAGGTAACGGGTGTGATGCACCACGTAGCCAGTATCTTCCCGACGGTACCTGGTATGGCTGGATTGTTGGGGGAGAAGGCCCGTCACGGCCAATCTCAACGAAGCCAAATACTCAGCTTGGCTCCGTTGAACTCCATTACGTCTGCTATGACGACGTAACCCGTCGTTGGCAACCAGCCCAACGGTGGACAAATCGGTACTTTGAAATCTTTGATAAGAAGGTTGCTGAAGCAATGATTGACGAGAAAGCCGGTGAAAAGCTCGGTGCCTTCACAATCAAGAACAACCGTGTGATCAAGTATGAAGTGGTGCCAACGACGCAGACAATGGATAACAAGAATGTTGATTCATGTTTGACCGATGGCTGTGAGTACTGGAAGCCATAATCTTACGTACCGCCGCATCGAAGCGGATTGAGGGTATCGCTCAAATAAAACATAATCGGCGTGCTGGTAGACCCAGCACGCCGATTATGTTTTACCGCTGTAGAGCGGCAGAGAGAGCGGGCGACCGGAATCGAACCGGCATCATCAGCTTGGAAGGCTGAGGTCTTAGCCATTGGACAACGCCCGCGAATAACGCTGTGCCAGTATGCCAGCAAATAGCGTGGCTACCACACTCAGATATGACATTGATTCATTAGCACCGATGACAGCCACGGTACGCTCCTTAATTATGGAACCCATTGATCTGCCGCCAGCTGGGCCAGCCTTGGCACCTGACCACATCACGTGCGTCGAGTGCTTAGGACGGTGTTACCGGTTGCGACCAGCACCTCCAGAAGGTGACGAACCTGGTGATTGGGTGGCCTATCGTTGTCCGGATTGTGCTGATCGTTTCGACCTTCAAATTCCTGAGCACGATACTGAGGCGTAGTCTTCGGTGAGGGTTTCCCCTAGCCGCTAACATCGTTGGTCCAGGGCACGCTTGTGCACCTTTATTTTAGTTCCAGAACCTGCAGAAAAGGTCAAACCAAGTGGTCACCTCTACCGTCAAAGAAGTCAGTCAAACCCGCCGTGAGCTCACCGTCAATGTGCCTGCCGATGCTATAGCTGAAGCCATTGAAACGGCCCTTGTGGTGCTTAGCCAGCAGGTGCGTGTGCCTGGTTTCCGCCCAGGGAAGGTGCCTACGAAGCTCGTACGCAGTCGTGTTGGCGAACAGGCCGTTAACGATGAGGCCTTACGTCAAGGCATTAACGGTTGGATTGGTTCCGCGCTCGAAGAACACGACTTAAACCCTGTGGCGCAGCCCAGCGTCGATGTTAAATCCTTCGATTCAGCTGAAGGCGCCGAGTTGGAAGTCGTTTTTGATGTCCTTCCTGTCATTGAACTACCCAACCTTGAAGGACTCGAACTCGACGGGCCTGAGTGGGAACTGAACGACGAAGAAGTTGACCAGGCGTTAGAACAGCTACGTGAACGCTTTGCTGAGCTTGAAACTGTTGACCGTGGCGTGCAGGCTAATGACTTGGTTACCTTAACAATTGAAGGTAAATACGAAGGTGAAGTTGTCCCTGAGGCAAGCGCAAACGACCTTGTTTTCCAGGTTCCCGAAGAAGCCAGTGACAGTGTCATGGACACGGCCATCCTCGGTGTCAAAGCGGGTGAATCATTCGACTTCACTGACACCCTCGGTCCAGAATTTGGTGAACGGCTTGCGGGTAAGGAGTTGCAGTTCCATTGTGACGTTACCGAGGTGAAGCAGCGCAACCTACCCGATCTCGATGACGATTTTGCCCTCACCGCAAGCGAATTTGACACCATCGCAGAACTACGTGAGGACTTAAAGGACGACTTGGCAAAGAATAAGATCGCGATGGCACATGCCAACCGTCGTGCCTACGTCGTTGCCACGTTGACCGAAGATCTCGAATATGAAGTACCGGAAAGCTTGATTGACCATGAGGTTCGTCATCAGCTCAATATCTTGGCATCTCAGGCTGAACGTTCCGGCCTAGACTTCAACCAGTTTGTTGCCATGGCCGCTGGCGGTGATGTTGAATCATTGATGGACCGTGTTCGTGAAGAAGCCACAGCTACGGTGCGTGCCCAGCTCTTTGTTGATGCGATTGCCCGTGAGCAGGACCTCAGCATTGAAAATGAGGACTTAACGGCTGAAGTTGTGGCCCAAGCCCGTCGCCTGAACCGTGACCCTGAAGAGATCGCCAAGGTGATGTTTGCCCAAGAAAATGTGGGTGCACTCGTTACCGATGCTTTGCGGCGCAAGGCTATTGATTTCTTAATGGACGCCGTCACCATCACCAACGAACCACCGGCAATCGAATCTGAAGAGCCAGCAGATGAGACGCCCGTAGCGGTTGATGGCGCACCGGAAGGTGGCGAGTCTGAACCAGCCAAAGAAGACCCCACACCAGACAACGAAGGCGATAACGCCTAATTGGATACCAGTCTTTTTGAAGGAGTGCCCATGAGCTATCTGGTCCCTACTGTTATTGAACAAACGAACCGTGGTGAGCGTTCATTTGATATTTTTAGCCGCTTACTGAAAGACCGGATCATCTTTTTGGGCACACCCATCAATGATGAAATTGCCAATGTCGTGATGGCCCAGTTGTTGCACTTAGAAGGGGAAGACCCAGATAAGGACATCAACTTATACATCAACAGTCCTGGCGGTAGCGTGACAAGTGCGCTTGGCATTTTTGACACGATGAACTTCATTAAACCTAAGGTCAGCACGATTTGCATGGGTCAAGCAGCCAGTGCAGCCGCGGTGCTTCTTGCAGCTGGTGAGCCAGGTAAACGCTTTATTTTGCCCCATGCTCGCGTCCTTATTCACCAACCCAGCGGTGGGGCACAGGGGCAAAGCTCAGATATTGAAATCGCAGCTCGTGAAGTTGAACGTATCCGTGACGCCCTCGACACCATTCTCGCTAACGCAACCGGCAAAACAAAGGCTGAAATTAATGCGGACACCGAGCGTGACTACATTTTGAACGCCCAAGAGGCGGTGGCCTATGGGTTGGTGGATGAGATCATTCAAAACCGTCGAGCCCAAGGCGGCCCTGGTCAGGCAACGCCGATGCCTGACAGCGGGCCTCGAGACATTGGCGGCGGCGACCTACCTGCCGGTGGCGCTGCACGATAATCAGTTTGGTGATGGAGAACGCCCGATAACATTACGGGCGTTTTTCATGTCCACTAGCCGGGGTGCCTCCAGTTTTGTGTTGTCACCCTTAGCTATAATCTCTATTCCCTGAGTTACGACGTTGAAAGGTCAACATGCCGAAATTTGGTGAGGGTGCCGACCTGTTGAAGTGCTCGTTTTGTGGGCACTCTCAAAAACAGGTTCGCAAACTGATCGCAGGTGGCAGCGCCTATATCTGTGATGAGTGCATTGACCTGTGCAACCAAATCATGAAAGAAGAAGCTCCGAAACCAGTTGCGGTGGCTTCTGAAAGCGATCTTCCCAAGCCAAAGGAAATCACAGAGTTCCTTGATCGCTGGGTTGTTGGCCAGGACGATGCCAAAAAAACACTCAGTGTGGCTGTCTATAACCATTACAAGCGCCTGCGTAACAACACAGATACTGACGTGGAAATGAGCAAGTCGAATATCTTGCTCCTAGGTCCCACAGGTAGCGGGAAAACGCTGTTGGCCCAAACCCTTGCTCGGTTGTTGGATGTGCCCTTTGCGATTGCTGATGCCACAACCCTCACGGAAGCCGGATATGTCGGCGAGGATGTCGAAAATATCGTGCTACGGCTCCTCCAAGCCGCAGACCATGATGTTGAACGTGCCCAACACGGCATTATCTATATCGACGAAATTGACAAGGTCGCCCGCAAGAGTGAAAACCCTTCCATTACCCGTGATGTGAGCGGGGAAGGTGTGCAGCAGGCCCTCCTAAAAATCCTTGAAGGCACGGTGTGCTCCGTACCGCCCCAAGGGGGACGTAAACACCCACATCAGGACTTCGTGAACATCGACACCACCAATATCTTGTTTATCTGTGCCGGGGCGTTCTCTGGACTAGATGAAGTTGTACGTGCGCGATTGGGCACGAACGTGGTTGGCTTTAGTGGTAGCCAGCATGACCAACGACAAGACCTCTCAATTGATGACATTCACCGTGCCGTCTTGCCAGAGGACTTGGTGAAGTATGGCATGATTCCCGAATTCATCGGGCGTCTCCCGGTCATGACAACGGTCGACGAGTTGGATAAAGCCACCCTTATCCAGATTTTGACAGAACCGAAGAATGCTTTGGTCAAGCAGTACCAAAAGAGCTTTGGTATGGATGGCGTGACCCTTGACATCTCGGCTGACGGGTTAGACGCCATTGCTGAATTGGCTATGTTGCGTGGTACGGGCGCCCGTGGGTTACGCGCCATCTTGGAAGAAATCTTGTTGAACACGATGTATGAAGTCCCAAGTCGTGATGACGTGGATACGGTTGTGGTGAATGCCGAAGTTGTGCACAAACGCACCAATCCCACCCTCGTACCCCGCGATAGTTCAACGGCCAGTCGTCGGCGTATCGCCTAGGGTACAACTGGGTCTGCACCCTGTTGAAAAGGCAGGGATAAGCCAAGTCGATCAGTGCGCTGAGCAATAGAATCGACTGCCTTATGACCTTGGCACGCCCCTATGAACCCGACACGTTAGAAACCCCGCTCTATTCCTGGTGGGAGACCAGTAAGTTCTTCCATGCAGAACCTGATGACGAAGGCGAACCATTCGCCATCGTGATTCCACCACCCAATGTGACTGGGGTCTTACATGTTGGGCACGCCTTGGACATGACCTTCCAAGATGTGTTTACCCGTCGTGCGCGGATGCAAGGCAAAAATGCAGTGTGGTTCCCAGGTACCGACCATGCCGGTATTGCGACTCAAGTCAAAGTGGAGCAACAATTGGCCGAAGAAGGGCTGTCTCGCCGCGACCTTGGCCGCGAACAGTTTTTGGAGCGGGTATGGGCTTGGCGCGAACAGAGCGGCGGCGAGATTTTACGCCAGCTTCGTCGTTTAGGCGCCTCATGTGACTGGGATCGAGAAGCATTCACCCTTGACGAGCAACGTAACCGTGCCGTCCGTAAGGTCTTTTGTGACTACTACGACCGTGGCCTTATTTATCGTGGCTTACGGCTCATTAACTGGGATCCGGTTTCACAAAGTGCCATCAGTGATATTGAAGTTGAACACAAAACTGTTCAAGGCACGCTGACCTATTTCACCTTCCGCCCAGCCGACGAGGACGGCACTCCGATTGTGGTGGCGACCACTCGACCAGAAACGTTACTGGGTGATACAGGTGTCGCCGTCAACCCCAAGGATGAGCGCTATAGCCACATGATTGGTAAAGAAGTGCTCACACCCTTTACAAACCGGCGGATTCCAGTAGTTGCCGATGACCATGTGGACCGTGAATTTGGAACCGGAGCGGTAAAAGTCACGCCTGCCCACGACCCGAACGACTGGCAAATCGGTGAACGCCACCACCTTGAGGTACTCAATGTGATGAACCCTGACGCCACGATCAATGAGCAAGGTGGCGTATATGCAGGTATGGATCGGTTTGAGGCGCGCAAACAAATTGTGAAAGACCTTGAACGTGACGGCCTGCTGGTCAAAGTTGAACCTCATGAACACCAAGTAGGTCACTCCGACCGGACAAAGGTGCCCATCGAACCGCGCCTGAGTGAACAGTGGTTTGTTGATACGAGTGAAATGGCCAAACGTGCCCTTGAGGCGAGTGAACGCCATGATGTGGTGTTTGTGCCTGAACGTGGTCACGCACAGATGCGCGAATGGCTTGGTAATACCCACGACTGGTGCATTTCTCGTCAGCTGTGGTGGGGGCACCAGATTCCCGCATGGTATGACCGTGAGGGTAATGTGCATGTGCATGAAGAAGACCCAAGCCCCGACGAGATTGAACGTCTCGGCTTGACCCGTGATCCTGATGTGTTGGATACGTGGTTTTCATCGGGACTGTGGCCATTTGTCATTATGGGCTGGCCAGAACACACCCCTGAATTAGCAACGTGGTACCCCACATCGGTTCTTGTCACCGGCTATGACATCAATACCTTCTGGGTGAGCCGAATGCTCATGATGGCCCTGACTACGACGAACCAACTACCCTTTTCCACCGTAGTTAACCACGGTCTGGTCCGCGATAAGTTCGGGGCCAAGATGAGCAAGAGCTTGGGCAATGTGATGGACCCGATTGAGCTGATTGATAAGCATGGGGCTGACGCATTGCGGTTTGCGCTGTTGCGTTCGGCCACACCAGGTTCAGATGTTCCTATTGCCGAAGAGTGGGTAGAAGGTGGCCGCCGGTTTGCGAATAAGTTGTGGAATGTGGCGCGTATGGTGACCCAAACGGCGAATGGGATACACCCTGACCAGGCCGCAACGACCGTACAAGCTGGATTAACCACCCTTGAAGACCGCTGGATTATCAGTCGGCTGCACGACACGATTGCCTCGGTAAACACCAGTTTAGATGGGTGGGATATCAGCCCTGCCGTTCGCCGGCTCTATCACTTCATATGGGATGAGTTTGCAGACTGGTACCTTGAATTAGCCAAGGGTCGCACAGACGAACAGGTAAAGGCGGTCCTCGTCCATGTACTTGATGTCACCATGCGTGCCCTTCACCCGATGATGCCATTCGTTACCGAAGTGATTTGGCGCAGTCTCCGTGGGCTGGATGCACTTGGGGAGGCAGATACCACCACGATTATGCGAGCCGCATGGCCAACGCACGCTGGGAAGGCTGATGCTGACGCCGAAGCAACCTTTAAATCTATTCAAGGTGGGGTAACCGAACTGCGTCGGTTACGGGCCAATTACAACCTTTCACCACGCACTCAGGTGAAGGCCCACGTCCAAGTTCCTGCGGAGATGCAGACACAATTAGAGGCTGCCGCAGACGGGATTTGCCGCCTGGCCGGTATCGAAACGCTGACGATAAGCACAGATGTGCACAACCTTGATGGGGTATGTGCAGATGTCCCCGTTGGACAGGTTGTCTACACGGTCAGCTTGGACGGTCTGGTTGATACTAAAGCTGAACAAGAACGGCTCGCTAAGGAACTGACCGAGGCCAAGGCCGAGTTGAAACGCGCCGAAGGGAAATTGGCTAATGAACGATTCGTTGCCAACGCCCCCAAGGAGCTCGTAGATGCCGAACGTGCCAAGGTAGAGCAATGGACTGCTGCAATTGCAACCTTGACCGCTCAGTTGGAGAACTAACCCTATGAAGCCTGCCGATCAAATCGGATCGTATGTCACTGCGCTTACGCTTACGGGACTACCCTATGCCACCGGAAAGTTGATGGGCAAAGCCCCCCAGCCGGTCCTTCGTCAATTCGAGATTTGGGGTAGGGCAGGTAAAAGCGGTCTCCCGCGGGTTGTACGCACGTACTGGAAAGCAATTGCACCGCTGGGGATCAATCGGCCGAGTTTGCCAGGTGTGCCCATCCTTGAGCTGATCTTATATGGGCAAATGAGTGACGTTGATGTAGCCCGTGACGCGCACCAGGCCGTCACACTTGGGGCAAAACGGGCGATGCATGTGTCGGGTAAACCAGCCCCCATAGACCCGGTTGTTGATCAGATGGTCCTAGAAATGGGCACGGCGATTAAACAGTTCTGGCGTCTCTATGCGCACACCTGTGGGAAAGCTCGTGAACAGGTCGTGAATGGCGACTTAGGAAGCGCCGTGATTTGTGTTCGCCGTAATGAGGCGCAGATTCTCGAGCTCATCGACGAAATCGAGACCAAAGCCCGTGCCATCGTTGGGTTGGTGGGCCGTACTTCAACCGCAGCCGTTGATCAGGTGCTGCCACAACTCCTCACCCCCGATGAGTATGTGCAGCCAGATTTAGAACACCTTGTCATTAGCCAAGTACCGGTCGATCATGCGACGCCTGCCGTGGGTGTCTCCTCACTAGACGCGCAGGCACAGCCACCAGGGTTCATTGAATCTCAAGTGCATGGCTTTCCAGTTGCACCCCGCCCTGAACAAACCGCTATTCAAACCTCCTTTGAACAACACGATGAGGTTGATGAAGCTGCCGCTCGGTTTGCGACGGGACGCATGGAACCCATCACCACACCCGAAGAGGCTCCCGAAGTAGGTCTACCTCCGTCCGTGGCTGAACCTGCCGAACCGCCTGCACCATACCCTGCGCTGGTAGATGAGCCTGTTGAACTCGACGATGATGGCAAAGAATCCGGTGCGTGGCTTGGGGTTATCTTTGTGTTGCTCTCCGTGGCACTCGCATGTGCCGTGGTCTGGTACTTCATGTTTGGGTCGCCGTTTTAATTGTTCCTCGTACCCGAAATGATTGTCCTGTGATTGGATCTGGTGTGTCCCAATTTGATGACTTAGCTATTCCGATGACCTACCAAGATGCGGTCGCCCAGCTCTATGCCCGTATTCCTGAGGTGATTAAACCGGGGTTAGAACGTATCCAAGCCCTGACTAATGCGATGGGGAACCCGGAGACCAACGCCCCTATCGTGCACGTGGTCGGTACAAATGGGAAAACTTCAACCACATTGATGGCCGCCACATTGCTACAGGCGTTTAACTTGACGGTGGGCTCCTATACCAGTCCCCATCTCCAGGTTGTTAACGAACGAATCCGGGTTAATGGGGAACCCATCAGTGATAACGATTTATTACGCATCACCCAACTTCTTACCCCTTTTCTCGCGGTAGCCGATGGAAGTGGCCATGGCACGGTGAGCTATTTTGAGGCACTTACCGGTCTGGCGTTTGCCTATTTTGCAGACGTACCCGTTAATGTTGCGGTCCTTGAAGCCGGCATGGGAGGCAAATGGGATGCCACTAACGTCGGGCATAACGATGTGGTGATCATCACCCCCATCGCAATGGACCATCCTGAACTTGGTGACACCTTGGTTGCTAAAGCGAAGGAAAAGGCCGCGGTCATTGATCCTGAATCAACCGTCATTTGTGCTCCTCAACACCCCGACGTTATGGCGATTATTCGTGAACGCTGTGATGCGGTGAGCGCAACCTTAAAGGTATACGGTGAAGATTTTGAATTAGCCGGACGCGAACTTGCCGTAGGCGGCCAAATGATCGACATCAGGGGCGTAGGTGGAGAAACCACCGAGATTTTCTTGCCACTCCTTGGCCACCATCAAGCGATCAATGCCACATTGGCCTACGCCGCAGTTGAAGCACTCTTTGATTTTGAGGCTGAACTCAACGCTGAACTTGTCCGTGAAGGTTTCGTGCATGCCAAGAGCCCTGGGCGTTTAGAGCGAATTTACCGTGATGGTGAACCCCTTGTACTGCTTGACGGCGCCCATAATCCCGCAGGCATGGAAACCCTCGCGCAAACCCTTAAGCAAGATTTTTCCTTTGAACGAACAGTTTTGTTAATCGGCATGGTCGCTGACAAAGATATTGAGACGTCAGCAGCGATAATCGCTGATTTAGCAGATGTGATTGTGGTCACGACACCACCTTCAAGTCGTGCTGGAGACCCGGCACGCTTATGTGATGTGCTCAAGGCTCGAGGTAAGGACGTCCACTGTTTGAATGACGTCGAAGCTGCCTTTGACGCCGCGACTAATCTGACCCGATCTGACCATAGTGATGCGATTGTGGTCACCGGCAGCTTGTACCTTGTGGGCGCCATTCGTGACCTGCTCGCCGAACCGCCAGCGTAAGAGGGTAAAGACTCGACCAATGGTTCACCCGGCCGTTAGGACACGAAAGAAGGTTTCCGCCATTGTTGGTGTATCCGGGTAGAATCTTGGGCTGTCCTATTCCCATTGAATGCAGAGAGCACCAGTGTCCGCAGCTTCCCCAGCACAACTGAGCAATATGCCGATCTTTGGCCGTGATATCGCGGTCGATTTGGGTACGGCAAATACGTTGGTGTACGTGCGCGGCCGTGGCATTGTTCTAAATGAACCAAGCGTCGTCGCCATCAACAGCCGTAACGGAGAGATTCTTGCCGTCGGCGCAGAAGCCAAGCGCATGATTGGGCGTACCCCCAGTCACATCGTCGCCATCCGCCCCCTAAAAGATGGGGTCATCGCTGACTTTGATGTGACCGAAAAAATGCTCAACTACTTCATCAGAAAAGTACACAAGCGCACCTATTTAACCTGGCTCAACAAACCGCGTGTTGTGGTTTGTGTTCCCAGCGGTATCACCGGTGTGGAGCAACGTGCCGTTGAAGAAGCGAGTATCCAAGCTGGTGCCCGTGCCGCCTACATCGTTGAAGAACCAATGGCGGCAGCCATTGGTGCGGGTCTGCCGGTGCATGAACCAGCAGGAAATATGGTTGTTGACATCGGTGGTGGTACCACTGAGGTTGCAGTCGTCAGCTTGGGTGGCATCGTGACAAGTGCCAGCATCCGCATCGGTGGTGACGAGTTAGATGAGAGCATCATCAACTACGTCAAGAAGGAATACAGCCTGATGCTGGGTGAACGTACCGCCGAGGAAATCAAAATTGCTATCGGCTCAGCCTTCCCTATGCCTGTTGAGAGTCACGCAGAGATCCGTGGCCGTGACCTGGTCAGCGGCCTCCCTAAAACAATCATTATCAGTGCTGAAGAAATCCGGCGTGCCATTGAAGAACCCGTGAACTCCATTGTGGCTGCCGTGAAGAACACCCTGGATCGAACCCCTCCAGAACTTGCCGCAGACATCATGGATAAGGGCATCGTGCTTACCGGAGGAGGCGCCCTGCTCCAAGGTCTCGACGAACGGTTAAAGCACGAAACGGGGATGCCTATCCATGTCGCTGACAACCCCCTCGACTGCGTTGCGATAGGTTCAGGCAAAACATTGGAAGAGTTTGAGGCACTTAAGCGTGTGTTGGTGTCTTCACACCGTCGATAAGGGCGCCCGATGAACCGCCGCCGGACCATTGCTGCGGTGCTGATTGCCGTTTGTTTGGTCTTTATCAGCCTCGATTTTCGTGACCAGGGAGGACCCCTTGGGGCTTTCCAACGCCAGTTCAGTGGGTTTTTTGAACCAGCGTTACGCCTCACCAGCACGGTCACGGCACCTATCGGTGGGTTCTTTTCTAATATCACCGATATCGGGCGACTCCGGCAACGGATCGAAGATTTAGAGGCCGATAACGCCCAATTGCGCGACCAGACAGCAAATGTGTCTGACCTCCGCGCCCAAAACGATGAATTGCGCGGCCTGTTAAATATGGCGGCACGTCAAAACCTGAGTCTTGTCGGCGCTCGAGTGATTGCCCACCGTCCCGGTGACACTGATCGTCAAGTGATGATCGACCGAGGATTTAATGCTGGCATCGGTATCGGCATGGCCGTGATGGATACTGACGGTGTTGTCGGTGTGGTTGACACGGTAGGTTCTGACTACGCAACGGTTGATCTCATCAGTTCAGACCAAACCAACCTGGTGGTTCGAATCGCTGAAAACCGTGTACGCGGCACCCTGGTAGGACAAGGTGCCGATTTACTAGCCATGACCGTGATCGACTCAAATGCCGCCGTACCAGCCAACGCCGAAGTGGTAACGCAGGTGTACACCGGATCAGCGATTCCCGATGGGTTACCCGTGGGACGATTAGAGTCGAATGAATCAACCACTGCCTCCAACGTTGAAGAAGTGCGCTTTGTTCGACCATTTTCGAATGTGGGTCAAATAAGCCAAGTGGCGGTTGTTATTGCTGGCAACACCCCAACCACCGACCTAGCTGGGCTAGAAGTACTTGACCCAAATGCAGTACCCGTTCCAGACTTTGAGGCGAAAGCATCAGAAACACCAGCGGTTAAACGGCCAGAACAGGTTGTCCCCACCTTACAAGAAGCTCGCCGGTCAGGCCCGGATGAACCTGATGACGTTGATGTGACAACGGACGATGAGCGGGGGGAGTAGTGGGCCGCTACATCGTGATGGGGGTGACTATCGCCCTCGCCTTGATTTTGAAAACATCCATCTTTCCTCATCTGGCCATTGGGGGTGTCCGGCCTGATCTCGTTGCCCTTGTTATCGTGGCATTCGCACTTAGCGAAGGTCCCGATACTGGAATGCGGCTGGGATTTGTCGCTGGCTTGGTGCAAGATTTACTCGGGGGACCGGCCACCGTGGTGGGTACCGGAGCCCTCTTTGGGCTGATTATTGGGTGGGCTGCAGGTGCCTCCCGCCCGTTTATCGCAGCCAACGTGGAGTTTGGCTCCCTCGCAGTAGCCCTCCTCGGCGCAATGGGATTAACGGGTGGTCAGGTATTAATCGCGGGATTGCTCGGGGCAAACAATATTTCGTTAGGGGCCTTGTTATTACTTACTCTTGGGACAGGACTCTATAGCGTGGTGTTGTCACCGCTCGTGCTGTGGGCGGCGAAAACCGCATTAAGTCCATTCCCGAAAGCTACGATAGGTCAGCTATGAATCGGTTACCTCGTCTGAGTCAACCGTCAAAACCTATTCCCTCTGCCGACCCCACGACGGTCAAGGACGCTGCCGTACGCCGACTTCGGATTCTCGGTGGACTTGTTGTTGCGACATTTTCGTTGCTGATTGGGCGATTGTGGATTTTGCAGGTTGTGCAGTCACCGGATCTGGAAAAAGCAGCGACAAACCAATCAACACGCCAACTGGTCACCACGGCAGCCCGTGGGTCCATTCTCGATGTGCACGGTCAACCGATTGTTGATTCTCGCTTCACGCAAACGGTTAGTGTGAACGTCGATGAGATGGGCAAAGAAAACCGTGAGAAGGTCATCACCGGTCTCGCACAGGCATTGCAGATGACGCCGCAAGAAGTCGCCGAGCGCATGGATAATGAGACGATTGCGTCTAATGAGAATCGGCCAATCGCCAGTGATGTTCCAGACGATGTGGTCTTTTGGATTCATGCAAACCGGACCCATCGTTTTCCTGGTGTGCACGCAGAACGCCAATTACAGCGTGACTATCCCCAAGGCACGTTGGCTGCGCACGTGGTGGGCTACACGGGTGAGATCAGTGGTGATCAGCTGAAACAAGAAGAATATGCGGGCTACAAGTCAGGGAACTTGATTGGCTTGGCCGGGGTCGAACGAACCTGGGAGTCAACGTTGCGCGGCCTCGACGGTATCCGCCAGGTCAAGGTGAATGTTCGCGGAGATATTCTCGAAGACCTTGGTGTTATCCGCCAGCCACAGCGTGGGGCGAATGTTCGCCTCACGATTGACAGCACGATTCAACGGGTCACTGAAAAAGCATTAGCTGATGGTATTGCTCGGGCGAGGCGAACCCCGGATACTGAACGCGGTGAAGGCCGTGGCGGTACCTTTGCGGCAACAAGTGGTGCAGTTGTCGTCCTTGATCCGGCAACGGGTGCTGTTGAAGCGATGACGAGTTGGCCGACCTTCGATCCGGCTGCATTTGTGGGTGGGATTAGTCAATCTGACTGGGAATTACTCCAAGACCCGGAAATGAACCAACCCATGCTTAACCGGGCAATCCAAACCGCGGTGCCACCAGGGTCGGTCTATAAACCCATTACGGTTGCGACTGCCCTTGAGCAGGGGTTCGCCAAGCAGGACACCTACATTCCTTGCCCTGCAGCATGGGAATGGAATAAGAACGTGTATCGCAATCACGCGAAAACAGATTCAGGAAGCCTTAATCTCGCGGAAACCCTTGAGCAATCATGTGACACGGTCTTATATGAGATGGCTCGCAATATGTATAACAATGAGGCCAATACCGCCCAAGGCCAGGCTTACCATGAGTTCACTCTTAAAACCCCGCCAGAGGGAACAACGGGCGACCAGGTGCCCTATCCGGAGGAATATCTCGCCGACATGTCTCGGGCATTTGGGTTGGAATCCATGAGCGGTATTGACTTGCCCGGTGAGAAAGCTGGCAATGTACCTGGCCGCAAATGGCGGATGGAGTACTGGCTTAAATCGAAGAAGAGCTATTGTGAACAAGCTGATGCAGCGGAACCCGGAACGTATAGCCGAACCCTCTTTTCTGATTTGTGTAACCACGGGTATCGCTGGCGTGGTGGTGACTTGGTCAATATGAGTATTGGGCAAGGTGACTTGCAAGTAACCCCACTGGCGGTAGCTGACATGTTTGCGGGTATCGCTAATCGTGGAACGATTATGACTCCCCATGTGGTTGCTCAAGTCGATCTTGTTGATGGCACCACGAAAGCCATCACGCCCACCCAGAAATATCAACTTCCCGTGAGCCAGGAGCACCTTGACTACATCGAACGCGGGCTTGTGCTCGTGACTGAAGGTGCGAAAGGAACTGCGGTTAAAGCCTTTGAAGGGGTGCGAACCCAGATTGCAGGTAAAACAGGTACGGCAGAAAATAAGCCTAAACAGCCGTATGCCTGGTTTGCGGGGTACAACACTCAACTTATTAATGGGAAACAGCATGTTGTCGTGGCCATGATTGAGGAAGGTGGCGGTGGTTCTGCTGTTGCCGCCCCAATTGTGCGAGATATTTTCAAAGCCCTGGAAGGACAGCAGCCATGAGTGGACTCCTCACGGGTCGTGGCCTTCAAGCAGATATCCGTCTCGGTCAAGTGGTTGCGCGTGTGGACTGGTGGCTCATAGGGGCAGCACTTGCCCTGAGTGTGCTCGGCCTCTTCATGATTGGTGCCGCTACCGCACCCACACCTGACCAAGTTGACGTGGATGCCCTCCGTTTGATTAAACGCCAAGGTATCGCCCTCGTCCTTGGGCTGAGCTTGGGGACGGTGCTTGCACTCATTGACTACCGGACCTATCGAGCCTGGGCGCCTCCGGCCTTTGTTGCCACACTTGTCCTGTTATTGGCGGTGCTTCTGGCTGGGAGCACTATCAACGGTGCGAAGGCGTGGATCTCGCTTGGACCGATCCAAATCCAGCCAGCCGAATTTGCTAAAATCACGCTGATTGCCATGCTGGCAAGCCATTTTCATGAATACCGAGAGGAGGGGCTTGGCCTTCAAGCGCTGGTTGAAGCTTTGGCCATCGCCATTATCCCGATGCTCCTTATTCTGGCCCAGCCGGACCTGGGAACATTCTTGGTCTTTGTCGCCATTGTCGCCGGTATTTTGTTGGTGGCGCGGGTGCGTTGGCAATACATGGGTGCCCTCACCGCGATGGGTGTCTCAGCTATCTGGTTGGTATTCAGCCTCAATATCATCAAGAAATATCAGATAGCGCGTTTAACTGCCTTTCTTGACCCCGAACATGCCCCAGCGGACGCCATCTATAACGTGAAACAAGCCCAAATTGCGGTTGGCAATGGCGGGATGTTTGGGAAAACCCTCACCCATGCCACTCAAACATCAAGCGGGTTTGTACCTGAAAACCACACTGACTTTATTTTCTCGGTTGTCGGTGAACAGCTCGGGTTCTTTGGGGCCTTAGTAATGCTGATTCTCTATGGCATCGTGTTTTGGCGTTGCTTCACCATCGCAGCCAATAGCCGTGACACCCTGGGGCTATTGCTGTGCACCGGGGTGATCTGTGTCTTCCTCTTCCATATGCTCATTGCCGTCGGTATGACTATCGGCGTCATGCCCGTCACCGGCCTCCCCTTACTTTTTGTTTCCTATGGCGGTACGGCCATGATGATGGCGTGGATGCTCATCGGAATAGTGGAGAGCGTGCGAATCCATCGCGTCGTCTAAGCCCCATCACCATTGCCTTGTGAACCCTCGATGAGACTGTTTGGGGTTTACAACGGATGGTGGGTTAGCCGAAGTTTAAATCCCCAACCCGGAGGGTGGGATCAAATTGCCGCAATGCACGAATCGGGTGGAAAATCCGGTCACTGGCCCCATGAATCGCATTACGTAACGCCCGTGCTTGTACAAATGCTGGACCCACAACCCACTGCAGTGTTGACCGATCAATCGTGCGTGTCAACACCCCGTCAGCCACATGCTTAACCGCATCCGTAACCGGGCGTAAGGTAGCCATTAATGGGAACTCTCCAGCTAGGAGCGCCGCCCGCTCAACCAACCCTATTTCTTCCCCCTGGCGAATTGAGGCAGGCACAAAGCCGACCAAATCAACACCGGCATACGCCATTAAGATTCGGCGGAGATCGCGAGTCGGTAAGGCAAGACGGGTGACGTCTTGTGTATCGGTCGCATGGGTGAGTACAAGCACGCTATAGGCCCCCGGATAGTACATCCGAGCCCCAGTTATTTGAGTAATAATGCTGGTACGTGAGCTAAATAGCGATTGAGGTTTAGGGTTGGGGTAATGCACGAGATGGGCCAATCCAGTTTTAACAATTCCGGTCGTAGCATAGTCGCTATTGTGCTCGCCGGTGGGTCAGGGACCCGATTTTCCGACGAAGTAAATAAGGTATATGTTCCGCTTGCGGACCGAACGGTTATTGAACATTCTTTAGACACTTTAGATGCAAACCCTTCGGTTCAGGCCATTCAAGTCGTTGTGCGTGAACAAGATGTTGGCCTTTGGGAAGAGGTCAGTGCGCGCCGGGCATGGCATAAGTTAATCGGTCATGTGGTTGGCGGTGGCACCCGTCACGATAGTGAATGGGCTGGTCTTCAAGCTATTGCCCCGCATTTTGCTGCTGAAACGGTTGTCCTTATGCACGATGCTGCTCGGCCATTTTTAACCCATGAACTTATTAGTGGACTGGTTCAAGCCACGCAGCCTGGTCAGGGGGGTGTGCCTGCCCATAGCCTACGGGCTGATGTTCTGGCTGATGATCCGTCGTTAACGACTGGCAACCTTGTCACTGTACAAACCCCGCAAGCGTTTATTTTGGGGGACTTGCTTGATGCCTATAGCCGGGCCTTGGACTCACAATTTCATGCGGTGGACACATCGCAAACGATAGAGGAGTTCTCTGATGTGCGAGTCATGATGATTCCTTCTGACCCACGCAATATCAAAATCACGAGGAAAGCTGATCTTGACACAGCCCAAGACCTGCTATTGGAGTTCGCTAACGGACAGTGGCTCGTTGACCACCCCTAACAAACCTGACCACAGATTAGGGTAAAAGGGGTCTGAAGGTTTCGTTTCTGTCTGCCAGCTTCGTATCATGGCCCCTGACCGCCTATGACCTTCCCATTGGTCAATGACAGGAGAGCAAATGAGTCGGATAGATAATCCCGCGAGCACGAAGGGTGCTGAGCAGGCCTTAGAAACGATGTGGACGATACGGTCGTTTGAATCGGGTTTAGAAGAACTGTTCCAACGCGGGATGCTTCACGGCACGATGCACCTCTCAATTGGTCAAGAAGCATCAGCAACGGGTGCCTGTGGTGCCCTTGAACCGGGCGATCAAATAACGAGTACCCATCGTGGCCACGGACACTGTCTTGGCCACGGAGCCAGCCCAGAACGCATGATGGCGGAATTGCTTGGTAAAGAAACGGGATATTGTGCTGGTCGAGGCGGCTCGATGCACATTGCTGATGTGGCGAATGGAAACTTGGGAGCGAATGGTATCGTTGCTGGTTCGTTGACTATTGCGGCAGGGGCTGCATTTGCATTACGCCAACAACATCGTGAGAACGTGGTGTTGTGTTTCTTTGGGGATGGGGCAACGAATGAAGGGTCCTTTCACGAGAGTTTAAACTTCGCAAGTTTGCATAAACTCCCCGTTATCTACCTGTGTGAAAACAACCTCTATGGGATGTCAACGTCAATAGACCGCTCCACTGCCGGTGGTAGCGTGGCGAGTCGGGCCGAGGCATACCGCATGGACGGGCAGGTCATTGATGGGAATGATTTGCTTGCTGTCTGGGAGGCGGTCCGGGCAGCGCGTCAACGCGCCATTGATGGGCTTGGCCCGACCCTCATTGAAGCCCAAACCTATCGGTATCGGGGCCATTCCAAAAGTGACCGGAATCTCTATCGCACCCGTGATGAAATCAATGATTGGCGCGACAACCGTGACCCCATTGAACGATTTAGTGTGCAGGCGATTAATGCTGGCTGGTTGAATGAACATGAGTGTGAGGAGATTCAAAAGCGGGCCGAGGTAACCATTCGTGACGCGATCCGTATCGCCCACAACGCGCCGGATACACCAGTTTCAGGTTTAGACGGGGCAACGTACGCCAAGGACATTCGTCATGGCTGACCGTCAGACTGATTCACCGTTACCCACTCAGCTATCGGGAGCCGCAATGCCAGTTACGATGACATACGCCAAAGCCTTAGCCGCTGCTATCCGTGTGGCCATGCAAGAGGACCCACGGGTATTTATGGCAGGAGAAGATATCGGGGTCTATGGCGGGGCATTTGGCATGAGCGATGGTCTGCTCGCTGAGTTCGGTCCTGAACGCATCATCGACACACCGATCTCTGAAGATCTCGGCGTTGGGCTTGGGGTAGGAGCCGCGATCATGGGCCAGCGGCCAGTCATTGAAATTCAGTTCAGCGATTTCATCTTGAATGCGATGGACCCCCTCATCAACCAAGCCGCTAAATTGCACTTCATGTACGGGGGCAACGTGACCGTTCCACTCATTGTGCGCGGTCCGGCTGGGGGAGGCACCGGCGCAGCAGCCCAGCACAGCCAAAGCCTTGAGGCACTGGTTGCCCACATTCCTGGCCTTAAAGTCGTCATGCCAGCTACCGGCCAAGACGTGCATGACCTCTTTCTCACGGCTCTAGCTGACCCAGATCCGGTCGTGTTTTTTGAACACAAATTGTTATACAAAACCGAACATCAGGTTCAGGTGCGTTCTGCGATTGGCGATAGTCCGGCCAAACTCGGTGAGGCGGCTATTCGGCGTGACGGTACCGATGTCACCGTAATTGCCTATTCGATTATGGTGCCTCGTGCCCTTGAAGCGGCTGAACGGGTTGCCGAGTCGGGGATTAGCGTACAAGTTGTTGATCTGCGCACATTACGACCGTTGGATACCCAGACCATCATTGAGTCTGTGAGTAGTACCGGTCGCCTCGTGACAGTTCAAGAAGCCCCACTCCCGGTTAGCGTAGGTTCGGAGGTGGCGGCAGTTGTGGCATCCTCACGTGCCCTCGACCATCTCCTTGCTCCCATTATTCGTGTTGGTGGGCGCGACAATCCCATGCCCTACGCAAAAGCACTCGAACACGCAACCATCCCACAAGTCGATGACATTGTGGCTGGTATTCGCCAAGCGCTAAAGGACTAACCATGGCTGCTCTCGTTATTCGCCTTCCGGCCATTACAACTGAAATGGACACCGGCAGACTATTGCGGTGGATTGTCAGTGTGGGTGATGAGGTCACTGAAGGTGACCCCATTTGTGAGTTCACGACCGACAAAGTTGATACCGAGCTTGAAAGTCCCTACACGGGTACGGTCATGCAACTGCTCATTCCTGAAGGCGGTGCGGCCCAAGTCGGTGATGGGATTGCCATTGTTGAAGGGAATGCGCCTGATTTGCTTGGTGATCTTGACCCGGTGCCCAGTACGAGCACACCGCTTCATTCAGATGAACAGCCAGACGAGGTATCACCAGCCGTATCAACGTCCACCTCAACCGAGGATCAGAACCCAGTCGCCGCCCCACGGGCTGTTCGTCTTGAAGCTGAACGGCGTGGAATTGATTTGGCTACCATCACCCCAACGGGTAGCCGAGGTCAAATCACAATGGCCGATCTTGATGCGGTAGCAGACCAACCAACCGACGAAGCCACCCATCACCCGACCACATTGGGTGCCCCTGATACCCAAGCCTCCCAACCACCATCGGCCGTAACCCAGCGCCCAAGTGAGCGGCGACACCCATCTGGTCAGCGAAGTGGTGGGCGGCGGCGTCATCGTCGTGAACAGAGTGAACCATCACCGATTACGGTCCCCGTCCAACCGCCAGAGCCCATCGTTCAATCCCTACCGATGCCGATACCAGTTGAACCACCCTGCACCCTTTTTACCCACATTGATGTGACTGACGTGATGGATGAGGACACGGATGGACTTGCCCTCTTGGCGCGGGTGGCCTGGGCGTATGGGCAGGCGTTATGGTTGCAACCTGATGCCAACGCTATCTGGGATAGCCACTCCCAATTGGCTGAGCGGGTTGACACGGTGGTGATTGATGTTGGCATGGAAACGGCTGAGGCCACGATGGAGACAGCTCCAATCGCCGTTCCTATTGATGCCACCCGTACCGATGTGATGACTGCCGTAACCCAAGGGTACGACCGCATTCGTGCAGGGAACAGCCCTGATGGTATCGCCGTACAACGGTCAGCTTCGCTTGTTGATCTTGGGCTTTGGGGTATCGAACGCTTTACACCCACCCTTCAACCTCCACAGGCCACTGCCCTAGGGATGGGGGCTGTTCAAACGGTTCCGAGCTTGGTCGGTCGAACGGTCACCATTCGTCAACTACTGACCCTCGCCCTCACGGTTGACACACGGGTATTGGACCCCGTTCAAGCTGCAACGTTGTTAGCCACTATTGGTGAACAGATACGCGGATTTGACGAAGCCTAACCGGAGCACCATGAGCTAGTACGTACCCTGATGGCGTACCAGCTCATGGTGTGCTGCTCTCTATACTTGAATTACGTTGTGTGTAGGTCCATATCAATCAATGTGATTTTTGGATTACGCACCGTAATTTGAAAGGTTTATTGATTTGGACATCGACCGTTTGTATAACCAAACGTTTCGCCAAGCCTCATGGTTAGAACTCTTCTTTGATCTCGTGTTTGTTGCAGCCATTGGCATGATAACAACGGGGTTGGCAGACACTCAAGATGGGCATATCCGATTTGATCAACTTGCAAAGTTGATTTTTGTTTTTATTCCTATGTGGTGGATTTGGATAACCCACACATTATATTCCAATCGGTTCGATGACGACTTAAGCCATCATAGAGTTCAAACATTAGGATTAATGAGTGCAATTGTAGTACTTATTTTATTTTCTAGTGATGTGCCCTACGATGGTTTTAGCATCTTCACATCGCTCTATTCGGCGATTCGTTTATTTCAATCGTTCATGTACATTCGTGTCTATGTGACACACAAAGATGAGATTGGATTCGCCAAAGATGTTGCAATCCAAATCGGGGTAACAGCACTGATTACGCTCAGTTCAGCGTTGTTTAGCGGCTACGTCGCTATGGTCGTATTTTATGGCGGCATCATTCTCGAAATGATCTGGCAATACAGTATCCGAGGAAAACTACGGAGTCGCCCTATCGATAAATCCCATATGATTGAGCGCCTTGGACTTCTTGCCATCATTATTCTTGGTGAATCAATGATCAGTATTGTTGGTGGGTTGACCATTGAACAATTTAATCCGGCCGACATCCTGAGTGCGGTCTCTGGATTCGCTATTATCTGTTTAATTTGGTGGGTGTATTTTTCGTACTACGATCGGTTTGAGCGTTCGACCCGAATCTTTACAGGCGATATTTTAATCTTCATGCACTTGTTCTTATGTCAGGGGCTTTTAATTTTGGCAGCACTGATTGAACATGCCATCCTGAATGATCTTGACCGAAGTGTATTTGGAACACTTGCCATCATCGGATTAACACTTTTTTATATTGGTAAACAGATCCCCTATATGTTCGCGTTCCCTGTCCTAACGTTCCCAATCGTGGTGACTACTGGTGCGTGTTTCGTTGCAACCTTTCTCGCCACGCTGCTTCCTAGCGTTGAATACCAGATGCTTGGCCTTCTCGGTGCCGTCTTCCTTTATATCCTTATGACCCAGTGGACCCTCTCCTATGACATCAGTGCCTACACCGATGATGGTATGCAGCATGATGGAAATGAGTACCACACTGCCTAAACATGTCGTCATCGCTGGCTAGTCGCGCCCGCATGAAGCGTGATGGCACAAGATGGCATGAATAGGACAAGCCTTTGGCGCTGAGATCCGAAACATCACCCTAATTACCTGTTATTCAATCTGAATTTCTTTTACGGTACATAGCACACCGTAAGAGGAGAACCCTATGGATAACTGGTTAGCACTCGAAGGGAAAACCGTCATCGTCACTGGCGGTTCAAGCGGCATCGGTCAGGCGGTGGCAACCCATCTCCACGCCGTCGGCGTGAATGTGGTGGTCGCTGATCTGCACGTACCGGCAGAAGATACGAGCAATATCACGACCATTGCCACAGACATCACCTCTCGAGAGTCCGTTCAAGCGATGGTTGATCAGGTCATCGAAAGGTACGGGCGTATTGATGGGCTGGTGAATAACGCCGGAATTAACCTGCCGCGGCTACTTGTTGATGGCTACAACCCCGACCATCCGCAATATGAACTTGATGACGATGCCTTTACGGCCATGATGGCCGTCAATATCAAGGGGGTGTACCTCGCCGCCCAAGCTGTTGCCCGACATATGGTGGCAAATCAGGCTGGCGTTATTGTCAACGTGTCATCTGAAGCTGGTATGGAAGGCTCTGACGGGCAAAGCATGTACTCGGCCACCAAAGGTGCCGTGAACGGCTTTACTCGGTCCTGGGCGAAAGAACTTGGACGTTGGGGTGTGCGCGTGGTCGGCATCGCACCAGGCATTCTTGAACCTACCGGCCTGCGCAGCCCAATCTATGAAGCGGCGCTGGCCTACACCCGTGGTACGACGGTGGATGGGCTCAACCAGGATTACTCATCTTCAATTCCACTAGGTCGGGTTGGCACATTGGAGGAAGTGGCCACCACCATCGCCTTTCTACTCAGTCCTCGGGGCGGCTACCTTGCGGGCACCACCGTGAATGTCACAGGTGGGAAATCACGAGGCTAGGTATGGCACGAGGGCGCGCGTCACAGTTGGTTCACTACCTGGAAACCCGGTTTAGTGCACCATCGCAAGCCCTCATGCAGCGCCTTGATATTAGTGAGCGTTCACTGCGTGATCTGATTAAAACGGTGAATAGCCAGCTTGAAGGGGCAGGGCGCATATCCCATGAACGTGGCCGTATCCGTCTTGACATTCATGATCCTGCTCGTTTTCGTACCCTCCACGAACGGTTTGAACAAGATGACCGTTCACTCAATGAACCAGAGAAACGCCAGGCCGTACAGTTTGCCTACCTGAGCAATGCGCACGGCCCGGTCACCATTGACGACCTCGCCGCCGTCACTCAAGTATCACGTTCCACGGCACTTCAAGACTTGTCTGTCCTCCGTGCACAACTCGAGCCTTTCTCCATTGAGCTGATTGGTAAGCCAAATCGGGGTATCGAACTCGTTGGTGATGAACTGCATATCCGGTTCTTTTATCTTGAGCATGCGAAAAGCGAAATCCCTACAGACATGCTGAATATGGGCATTATCGCGTTGTTGAATCAAGAGATTGAACGCCACAATCTTGGCCAAGGGGTACGTAACTTATTAGATCCGTGGTTGAACCTCATGTTGGTTCGCGTCCGTGATGGCTATCCGCTCAATGCGATTGACCGGACCTATAACAATTTGCGCCACTCGGCCCGCTTTGAAATGGCTGAAGCACTAGTCAACGCAGCTGGCCGCCGTCACGCCATGGTGATTCCTGAGGCTGAGTCCTATTTCATTGCGATTCCACTGGCAGGGTTACGCACCACGATGGATGTAGCCCAACCCCAAGACACCCATCACAGCTCATTGGCCGATGAGATTCTGGCCGTCATCAGTGCTGAATTGAATATCACATTAAGCCATCCCACACTGCTTGATTCCTTTGCACGACATATGGACGCGATGGTGAATCGGATGCGCTATCGCGTGTATGTCGATGAGTGGGATATTCCAGAGATGGCCTACGACCATCCCCTCGCCTTTGAAATGGCACAGATTGCGCGTCGGGTTATTCATGACCAGCACGGCATTGAGGTCATTGATGCCGAAGTAGGGTTATTGGCCACCTGGTTTGGGGTCTTCATTGAAGAGCAACGACTGCTGTATGAACAGCCCGTGCGAGTCGGCATTTGTACGCCACGCGGTGCCATTGCGGCCCGCTTGATTCGGGCGCGGTTGATGAAAGAGCTCGGAACAGATGCGGTGTTCTCCATCTATGACTGCCATGATCCCAATCAAATCACCGCTGATGCCGTAGACGTGTTGTTACACACCGACCCAATTACTGTGCCGCGAGGGGTTGCCACAATCACCATTGGTATGGGCTTTGACCCCAATGAATTAGCCCTGCGGATACGTCGGCACCGACTCGACCGCACCGGCCAGTCACTCTATGCTGCAGGCGCGGCCAGCCTGGTGTGTGCCCTGATGGGCCCAAACCAATTCTTTTTGTTGCCTCCGGACAGCACCCATGAAGATCAGATTGCCTTCATTGCCGACAAGCTTGAAGCCTCAGGTGTTGTTGATGACGGATTCAAACAGCGGCTCCTTGATGGGGAGTATGCCTCCACATTCCAAACTGCTTCAGAAGTTTCCTTCCCGCACACCATGGTCACCACTGACCAGCTTGTCCTAGCCGTTGGCGTGTGTGCACACCCCGAACCTGGCGCGGGTGCTCGCATCATGGTTGTACTTGGGATTCCTTCCGGCGACGTTCCCGATGAAGGGGTGCTCATCGACGTGTATGAAGAGGTTATTCGCCTCTCAAGTAGTCCAGAAGACGTGAAAGCGTTAAGTCAACTAACTAGTGCCGCAGCGTTCTTGCAATATGCGGCCTCAAATCACGTATTTAGTGAAAGAGTTGAATGATGAATTATTGGTTTCTTGTCATTGTTTGTGGCCTATTGTTTTTACTCCAAATGGGCCTCGGATTACTGCAAAGTAAGGCATTTAGTCAAGAGTTCGTAGCCTTACGACGGCAAGGTCAGAAAGTGGCTACGGGTAAACACAAAGCCCTCTTTAGTCAAGGGGCCATCGTGATGTTTGCCGTCACGAATAGCGGCCAAATTATCGCGGGACGGGCCATTCGCGGCATCACCATTTTTGCGCGCTTTCGCCCGTGCAACACCTTCAACGGTCAGCGCATTACCCGTTTGGATCCTGCCCAGTTGGCTGACCAACCGCCGGCCATCCGCAAAGCCATAGAAAACGCCGTTGAAACATGGGTCGCTGTCCACAAGGGGCTTCCACCAGTAGAGCCACCAGAAGCGTTTGTTGCCTTTATTACGAAGGTCCAATCGTCAGTTGCGGCCCTCAAAGCATCCATCATGCGCCAACCCCAACCAACCAACACGTAATACAAGTGCAATCAATTCTGCAGACCACGTACCAAAGGAGGGTTGCATATGTTGTATTTAGATTCTGCAAATATTGAAGGCATACGACAACTCGCAAATACCGGTGTATTTGCTGGAGTGACTACAAACCCAACCATTTTGAAACAGTCAGGATTGGGTTTTAATGACATCGAACAGCTCGATTCCCAATTTCTTGAGTTAGGTCTCACCCAACGCTTCTATCAGACTGTGGGACGAACAGTTCCAGAGATCCTTGCCACTGCTGAGCGCATCCTGGCGTTAGGCAACGGTGTCTGGGTGAAGATTCCCGCCGTGGGCGCCGGCCTTGAAGCAGCCGCCAAACTTCGTGGAGAACCGCTGTTATTGACTGCGGTTTATCACCCCACCCAAGCGCTTCTGGCTGAAGGGTTAGGTGTGGACTGGATCGCACCGTATATCGGGCGAATGGACGACATTGCCAATAACGGCGTTGAGTCTGCCGCGTTGATGGCCTATGCCCTTGAGTCGTCTGATATAGGCATTCTTGCCGCAAGTATCCGCAGCGTTGATGTGCTGTTTGAACTGATGGCCGTCGGTATCACCGATTTCACGATTTCTATAGAACTTGCCCAACAACTCATTCATCAAACGAATGCAATGGACGCTTGGCACGCCTTTGAACAGGACGCTGCCGAGATGGATTCGTCTACTGCACCAACCAGAAAGGACGCGTAATGAACCCATTACAGTTGCTCGTCGGTCTTGCAGAGGGATTCATTAACCTCTTTAAAGACGGGGCAGAAACATTTGTTTCTTGGATGACAGGGATCGTGCCCCTTGTCCTCCTCCTCATCATCTTCATGAACACCCTTATCCGGCTGATTGGTGAAGAAAAAATCCTGAAGTGGGCTGAAAAAGCGGGCGGGAACCCCATTTCTCGCTACCTCATCTTGCCCTTTATTGGGAGTATCTTTTTTGCGAACCCGATGACCTTGTCACTGGGCCGGTTTTTGCCCGAGTATTACAAGCCGTCCTACTACGCCAGCGCCTCATACTTCTGCCACACCAGTAATGGTGTGCTCCCACACATCAACCCCGGGGAGCTCTTTATCTTCTTGGGGATTGCTCAAGGCGTAACCGACTTGGGTTTGGATACCGGGGAACTCGCAGTGCGGTATTTGCTGGTAGGGCTTGTGATGAACTTTGTGAGCGGGTGGTTCACGGACTTAACCACGGCCTGGGTACAGCGCCAGCAAGGTGTTGAACTTTCTAAGACGTTGAAGGCGGTGGCATAAATGACTGAATACAACGCAATTACGGTAACCAAGGGTCCCGGCGGTTGGGGTGGTCCACTGACGATCAAACCCGAAGGAGACAAAAATGTGTTGTTGTACCTCGTGGGTGGTGGGCAGCGCCCTGACGTGGTGGACAAGATCGTTGAGCTGACCGGCTGTGAGGCGGTCAACGGGTTTGAAACCTCGGTGGCTGATGACCGTATCTTTGCCGCACTCATTGACTGTGGTGGAACCTTGCGGTGTGGGATTTACCCACAAAAGGGCATCCCTACAATGAATGTGCACACCACTGGTAAATCTGGTCCACTCGCCCAGTACATCAACGAAGATATTTATGTTTCTGCGATTGGTGTTGACCAAGTTGTTCCAGCAGACGCTGACGCAAAGGTCCTCGCCGGGGTGGCTGCAGGTGCTGCGAGTAGCGCAGGGGGAGCAGGTGAGGCGGCGCGCCCCAAGAAACTGACCGAGCAGATGCGTGAACAAAAGAATCAGAGCATCATCCAAAAAATTGGTCTTGGGGCAGGCACCGTTGTCGCCATTTTCTATCAGGCGGCACGTGATGCAGTGCAAACGATGCTGAACACGATTATCCCATTCATGGCGTTCGTCGCGCTCCTTATCGGGATTATCCACGGGTCTGGGTTCGGTGACTGGTTCTCACGCCTCTTAACACCCTTAGCTGGTTCAGCATTGGGCCTAATGATCTTGGGCTTTATCTGTTCGCTGCCGTTCTTGTCACCCTTGCTTGGACCTGGCGCGGTGATCGGGCAGGTGATTGGTACGTTGATTGGTGTTGAAATTGGTAAGGGTAATGTGCACCCGTCCTTGGCTCTGCCAGCACTCTTTGCCATTAACACCCAGTGCGCCTGTGACTTCATTCCGGTGGGGCTGGGCCTTGCTGAAGCTGAACCAGAAACGGTTGAAGTTGGGGTACCGAGTGTGCTCTATTCTCGTTTTGCCAACGGTGTCCCTCGGGTTTTTGTTGCCTGGCTTGCGAGTTTCGGCCTCTACTCAAACGCCGGTTAAGGACGCAGTATGCAAACGATTTGGTCAACGGCATGTGTAGGCATTGGACCAAAAACGGAAGAGCTCGCCCAAATGGGGATGGTGGTGACCTTTGGGACGAATGCCCCAGATGAGATTGCGGAGTTTTGTGTTTCAATCACAGTTCAGCCCGTAAGCGGAGCAATCGCTCCTGGCAACTATCTCCAAATCGGTGACCAGGCATTTCCGGTCACCGCAGTTGGTGATGTAGCACAAGAGAATCTTGGGAACCTTGGTCACGCCACCTTTAATTTTGATGGTGCCACAGAGCCGTCTATGCCGGGCACGATTCATGTTGAAGGTGCGGTACCAGCTATTGAGGTTGGTACTGAATTGTCACTCATTGCGGCATAGTACGGTTGGGCCAGGATCGTCCTGGCCCAACTATTTCTTTCATCTATTCCCCACCAAGCACCACTTGCGGTCATTATTTGCCTTCCTGCACCGTACGATGCGTACAACACGTGAGGTGTTGAGGTGGAAGGGGATCATGCGCGTCTAGGTCAACACTTGGACGCATTTTCCGATTATTAGTACGGTTATGCTCAACTCGTAAAAGGTTCCCTATGGCTGTGTTTCCCTTATCCGTCACTCCATCTCAGCTGGCTGGGATTATTCCAGCACGTCATCTGGCGGTGTGGAAAGCCAACCTGTTGGTTCCCTTGCTCATCGCGATCAGTGTGCTCCTGGCCGTGCCTGTGGGTGCAGATCCTATTTCGGTTCGTGCAGGCAGAACAGTCGGGCACCACCCCACATTGCCGCCTACTTCAGGGGTTTTTGATTACCAGTTGGGTGGTTCGTTTAATCGGGTACCTCGGCATCGGCACATCAACGTGGTTGTTCGTGATGATACCGACAGGCCATTACCTGGTGCCTACAACATTTGTTATATCAATGGTTTCCAAACCCAACCTGATGCCCAGGCTTTCTGGCATACGCATCAAGAACTGCTCTTGCACGACAAGTCAGGCGGCTTGGTCGTTGACCCTAACTGGCCAGATGAATATGTGCTTGACCCATCCACCAAGGCCAAACGAGAGGGTATTGTTCGCATTATCGGGCCAATCATAAAAGGCTGTAAGACGAGAGGGTTTGATGCGGTCGAAATCGATAACCTCGATACTTTTACGCGGTTTACCCAAATCAACAGAGACCGCGCTCTTGAACTTGCCCGTGATTATGTGCGCATCGCCCATGCATCCGGCTTGGCGATTGCACAAAAGAACACCGCCGAGATTGCCGCCTTGGGGAAAACCCACATCGGGTTTGACTTTGCGATAGCCGAAAGCTGTGCCGCCTGGGATGAATGTGCGGCCTATACCTCGGTCTATGGGCCACACGTGCTCCAAATCGAATACCCCGACACCTTGCGTGACGCCAACATCGCATTTACACGGGTGTGCAACGACCCACACCGTGCCCCGCTCACGATTCTTCGTGACCGCAACCTCGTACCCCGTGGCCACCGAGAGTTCACCTACGCTCGCTGTTAATTAGGTCTAATTAGGTCAAGGTGTTGGGTCAGAAGCGTTCAAACGCGTCTAGCCCAACACTTTAACTAGATTCACGGGTTGAGAGCCACTGAGAAAAGAAGGCCAACAAATGAGCGTTGATTGACTGGTGGGCTTGGCGAGTGGGGGTGGGACCTTCCAGATGAGACCGCAATAGCGCGCCGAACCACAGGGGGACATCAGTAAATTGTGCATGGAATATCCCAGGAATATGAACCTCGGTGCTTAGCCCTTCCGGTTGATGAGCCATGGCCTGTTCAACCGTGGAGGTAGTAGCGTGAATATCCTCGTCACTCCATCCTCCGGATTGGTTTCGTTCAGTGCGCATTTCATCGGGGGTACGGGTGAACCACAACGCCGGTTTGCCGATCCCAGCATCGGCCACCGCTTCGTGCATCTCTGCATCCGCCATAGCAACTGCGCTGATTTGTGGATTGGTTTGCGCAATGAGTCCTGCGGTGATTGCGCCAAGGGATACCCCATAGATGCCAACCTTGCCCAGATTAAGTGACGCTAATACCCCAGCATCATCACTCGTTGGTAAAGCAAGCGCACGTGCAATGACCCAGTTGCTTTGGTTGGCAACCAAGCTGATCATTGCGTTTGTACCGATCGGATCCATAACCTCAGCCCGGGGGCGAACAAAGCAGTCTGAACCATCTTGAGCTGATTGGACATGTGCACAGATAAAGGGCAAATCTATGCCAATGACTACATAGCCCTGTGCCGCTAGTGCCTCAATTTGAACGGTGTGCATATTTCGATGACCCCCAAACCCAGTTAATACCACCACCACTGGCCACGGGTCGGTGCCCGTCAATGCTTCAGCATCAACGATGGCATGGGCACGGCAAAACCAAATGCCTGAATACGAAAGGAATTGAATTGGAAACTGCTGCCCACGTTCATTGCGCAATAGGCGGGCAGCCCCCTCTGCTACGCGCATACCGTGGGCCAAATAGGGGGTGCACACACCCCTGGTTTCTTGGGAAATTGGGTACCAGAATTGAACCGTCGCCTCTGACCAACGATCTGAACCACTTGGCGCAAGGGCATCACGCAGTTCGCGGTTTATGAATTGGCGTGTGGTTGTGCCAATGGCATAGGGGCCAACTGGTTTTGGCAGCGAAAAAGGCGGTGCAAGTAGGCGAATCAATATGAGTGCGCCGGTGCCAAACGCAATAAGCCAAAACACCCAATCTCGGTTACCAAAGAGTCCGACGATCACTGTAAGTGGAATAAAAATAAACGGGGAGAAACAGACCACTACCTGTTGATGTTGAGAGGGCCCAGCCAACAGCACCAGTACAGCGGCGGTCACCAAGAGCAGGACGCATACATTCAACCAAACCATGCAGCCCACAGTAGGCACATTCCTCTATGAACAAAACCCTACCCATGGTGAACCAAACCGAGGGGCGACCACCGCGTATGGGTGAAGCACATCAATGTCGTTGTCGCATAATATGCTGTCACGAGATAGGCCTGGTTTGACGACCGGCCATATCCGGTTCCCATGCCGGACTTCCAGGTACAGGTTGTAAGTCCGTACGCTAGCTGACTTGGCGTTGCACCCAAGCCAGTAGTGGTTCATCTAACACGTGGTCTGCGGCTGCTTTGACCACTGGTGCCGCATCTGGCATGGCGATGGCGAAGGTAGCTTTAGCCAGTAATGGCAGGTCGTTTTCACTGTCACCAATGGCGAAGACAACCGGGTGCTCTAACCCCAATATCGCGATCTGATGGCCAAACGCCACGCCCTTATTACTGCCCGGCGCTGTCCACTCAATCATGTTGTACTGCGTCCGGTGAATCTCAGTGGTGTTGGCACAGATGGTTCGAATATCCTCTTCTTCGTCTTCTAAACAAAGGGTGAGGATTTTTAGTACGGGCTGGTCGTTGGCGAAGGGTTTGATTATCGCTGGCCAGGCACCTGTTTCAAGGATATCTACCATCCGATCATCGCTATGGTCGATTTGCAGGTTGCCATCGGCTAAACAATAAACACAAATAAATCCACGAGAATCCAAGTATTCCCGTATCTCGTTACAATCTGTGGGGGTGAGGGCATTAAAGACATGGCTCGTGCGCTGATTGGTCACGATGGCTGCCCCATTACTAACCGCATGCGGGCCAGGGAGGGGCGCTTGCGCCAGAACAGGGGCAAGGCCACCGAGTGAACGACCTGTACTCAATACCACCGGGCTTTGAGCATTGAGCGCCATGAGCGCCTCAGCCATGGGAGCGGTCAGTGGCCCATTCGTTGTGGTGATTGTGCCGTCAACATCAAAGATGTAGACATCAGGGCGCGCGTGATTATCCAATGCTGTCCATCCACTGTTCAATCGGCACGCTGAGGTGTTCATCGGCGGCTTCACGCGCTTCAATGGCTGCACCTTGAACGGCAATACCGTGATCAGCAAGGCGCAACATCGACGCATCGTTCTCGCTATCTCCAACCGCATAGACCAGGTTGGGTGTAATGCCTAGAGCTGCGATTTGGTGTTCGAGCGCAAGCCCCTTACTTGAGCGCGGTGAGTTCCACTCAACAAACAGCTCATGGGTACGTTGATAGAGGGTACGGTCGGCAAATAAGGACCGTAGTTCGTCGCCCTCATCGTCACGGGTGGCCACCGTAATGACCTTCACCGTGGGTGCCGTATCAAGCCCTCCAACAACAGGCATCGGCTCGTCAAAGGCCGTCACAACCTGTACGCGCTCATCATGAACAGGGGTGCGTAGGCTGCCATCAGCCAGGAATACTAAAATGGGAAGGTCGCGAGCTAAGAGTGCATCAATGAGACCATCTCGTAGGTCATCGTCCAGGGTGGCTAACACATCAATATCTTCATTAGCTGTCGTCAATAACGCCCCGTTACAGGCACCGTGTGGGCCGTTAAGGTTCCAGGCCCTCGCCCATCTCGCCAGGCTGAACGGGGCGCGTCCACTCGACAGAAGGCAGGGCACTCGCTGGGATAACCGAAGGAGTGCTTCGGTACGCTCTGGCACCTCAACACCCTCATCAAGGAGGGTGCCATCAACGTCAAATACAATCAGATCGGGCGTAGCCATGAGGTGAGTGTAAAGGGTTGTGCCAGGTCAGGGAGATTTATTTGATGTTTGTATCCTGCTGATCGCTCAAGAGAAATGAGGCCGTATTTTCTGAAAACCGGGTTGAATTGAACTCCGGGATGGGTGAGCACGAGTACCATCGCATGACGTGCGCGCCCGTATGTGGCCAGCGCCCCCAGATTTTTACACGACTTGATTTACAGAATGTTGCGCCATAGCGCGCCCCCAATTGCATAGGGAGATACATGAGCGACTCCGACGCCAATCCCACACCTCGGCGTTCCCGGGTTCGACCGGCAATGCCTCAAGATGCACAACGTACACCAACCCCGGCAACGACCCGCCGTAAAAGCCTCCGCGTCGACCCGTTCAGTGTTGAACCACTGAGCCGACCACGCCGACGGACAACCACACAAGAAACGGTGAAACCATCCCGTTCCCGAAAACGTGCTCGTGATGACGCGGATGAGACCAAGGCCGAATCACATGAGTCATCATCACGGCGGTCTCGTACAAAGGGTGACGATACTCAAGCCCAGAAGTCGCGGCGTTCGCGGCCAACAGGCTCAACGAAGCAAAAACATAAGAAGGACAGTGATACTGCCCAGAACCGTCGTGGGCGCAAACAGGATACAGACGCCACTGACCGCTCCAAACAGGCCGACACACAGGACGGGTCATCATCGGGTGGCCGGAAACGGTCACGGTCAACAACAAGCGATTCCAAACCGGTTGCTGCCTTACCCGCGGCCAAGGCAGCACCAGCACTCCCTGAACCCAAACGCGCAATCGAACTTGATAATCCGGGATCAGGAACCCAAACGCAATCATCATCATCACGTCAGACGAATGCCACTGATGGTGGTGACGACCGTAAAGGACGTCGAACTCGCAAACGGGTGCGTACGAGTGCTGATGCATCATCAGATACATCGCCACAAGACACCGCATCAAGCAAAACCACAATGGCGGGCAAAGGTGGGGGGAAGCGAGCGGATGACGCCTCATCCAACAGCCACGATGAAGGCAGCAGTGAAGGTAAGCGGAAACGTCGTCCACGTCGCCGCAAGCGGAAAACGGGTGGGGAGGGCAAGCCCCAATCCACGCGGCTGAATAAACAAGGCGGTCGACGTGGGAGCAGCGCCCAGCTTTCCAATGAGGTTCGCGCGGCCATCGACGTGGCACCCCCACGCAAAATGTTGGTGACACGACGCGATAAAACCACCCAGATTGCGGTATTAGAGGACCGCACCCTGGTTGAGCACTATGTGACCCAAAGCAATGAACAGAGCTTTGTTGGCAATATCTATAAAGGCCGTGTACAAAATGTGCTACCCGGTATGGAAGCGGCATTTGTGGATATCGGTAAAGGCCGCAATGGGGTGCTGTACGCCGGTGAAGTCCTCTATGACGAGGCTGACCTTGACGGTGAACCGGCTCGCATTGAATCACAGCTAAAGCCAGGGCAGACCGTAATCGTGCAAGTCACTAAAGACCCGATGGGCACGAAAGGGGCGCGGCTGACCCAACAACTCAGTTTGGCTGGCCGGTTCTGTGTCCTCAGCCCCTTTGATTCCATGTTGGGTATTAGTCGCAAATTGCCTGAAGCAGAGCGGGACCGGTTACGCAAAATCTTGAAGGGGGTACGCCCGGAGGGCTACGGCTTGATCGTGCGTACCGCTGCGGAAGGATGTACTCCTGAACAGCTCGTTGCTGATGTCGAACGGCTGGTCGCGCGGTGGAAGCGTGTTGAAGAAAAGATTGAACAAGCCAAGGCCCTAGACATGGTCTACGCCGAACCCGATTTAGTGTTGCGGGTGATTCGTGACGTCTTTGGCAGTGAGCACACCGATCTGATTGTTGACGATGAGGAACTAGCCGAACGCATTCGTGACTATCTGAGTGAAACCAGCCCCGAAGATGTTTCAAAAGTTCAGGTGTATAGCCCTGACGGCGGAGACGGTGAGCCGCGCAGCCTCTTCGGGGATTGGCAAATCACCGCCCAGATTCGTCGTGCTTTAGAGATAAAGGTGTGGCTCAAGAGTGGTGGCTACCTGATTATCGAAAAGACCGAAGCCATGTGGGTCATTGATGTCAACACAGGCCGGTTCGTGGGTAAGGACAACCTCGAAGAAACAATCTTGAAGAACAATATCGAGGCGGCCATTGAGATTGCACGCCAGCTCCGTTTGCGCGACATGGGGGGCATTATCGTGATCGACTTTGTTGACATGATTGTGCCTGCCCATCGTGATGAAGTGCTGAAGCGGTTTAAGGCCGAGCTCGCCCGCGATAAAACAAAGACCCGAGTGATGGATATTTCCAAGCTTGGTCTTGTCCAGATGACCCGCAAGAATGTTTCCAAGGGACTGATGGAAGTCTTTACGGAACCAACAGATGATGTGATCCCTGGTCGTCGTCTGATTAAGAAACTCTTAGACGAATAATTTCCAGGTACGTTAGAGTTATTTCGTCACCTTCTTGGTGATGAAAATAGGTGCTGCGTTCCGTTTGGCCAAACGGTACGCTAGTCCGTCCGCGCCGACTGGCGCATGTCGTATTTGTCGTTAATGTGCAGGAGAAGCCCATGTTCGCCGTCATTGCTACCGGTGGCAAGCAGTATAAGGTCGCCGTTGGTGACGAAATCAACGTTGAGAAACTTGATGTTGATGTCGATGCCGCCGTTGATCTTCCCGCCCTCATGGTCGTAGATGACGATGACAAGGTAACGGTTGGTCCCGATACCAAGGCCACCGTTAAAGCGGTTGTTGTTGACCAGTTCAAAGGTCCCAAGCTGCGCATTTTCCACTACCGCAACAAGACCGGGTACCGTCGTAAGAAGGGTCACCGTCAGAACTTGACCCGTATTCGTGTCGAGGCTATTAACGCCTAATCCGAACCACCCCCTAGGAGCAAACTCATGGCACATAAAAAGGCTGGCGGTTCGTCCTCGAACGGCCGTGATTCCAACCCTAAGTACCTTGGCACCAAGCGTTTTGGCGGCGAGGTTGTTACCACTGGTTCCATCCTGGTTCGTCAGCGTGGCACCAAGATTCACCCCGGTGAAAACGTTGGCATCGGTAAGGATGACACGTTGTTCGCATTAGTTGACGGTACGGTAAGTTTCCGTCATTCCGGTAAGCGCACGTACGCTGAGGTGCTGCCGGTCGCCTAGTTGGCACAAGTTTTAAGGACCCTGGCCTTGGCCGGGGTCTTTTGCGTGTGGTTGCATACACTGTTTTTATGACGAGACGTATTGGCATCATGGGTGGCACGTTTGACCCCATCCATCTTGGTCACTTGGTAACAGCAGAACAGGCACGTGTTGACTGTTGCCTTGATGAGGTCATTTTTGTGCCGGCTGGACGGCCATGGCAAAAATACAACATGGCCACCCCTGCTGAACAGCGGTATTTAATGGCGGTGTTAGCCACGGCGAGTAATCCGATGTTCAGTGTGAGCCGTATCGAAATTGACCGTGATGGACCCACCTACACGATTGATACGTTGCGCTATTTCCGTGAGCTCTTTGAGCCAGAAGACGAAATTGTCTTTATTACTGGGGCAGACGCCATCCTCAACATTTTGACGTGGAAAGATGCCGAACAGGCAATGGCGCTCGCTCACTTTGTTGCAGCGACGCGGCCGGGCTACAGCCTTGAGGCACTCCACGAACATAACCTGACTGAACGGGTCACCTTGCTTGATGTCCCGGCCTTGGCGATTAGTTCCACTGATATTCGCACTCGCTTTGAGCAAGGGCGGGCAACCCGGTATTTGATTCCAAACGAAGTTGAACAGTTTGCGCGCAAACACGGGCTCTATGGAACCGATGGATCCGGGTTGACTGATCCGGTAGGTGAACTAACTGACGATGAGCGCCGTCAAGCGGCTGCGGCTTCTCCGCGTTCGACCGTTGCGACGGTTGGTGAGGGCGTAATGATTGATCCGGCGTTGAAACCGTGAACCGACAAGTACGTCCTGCTGATTTCGCCACACCTGTGTCACCATGGCGGGCGCTTATTCAGCGTGCCGGGGCTGGCATGGTCACCATCGGTGTCATTGCTGTGGCGGTGTTGATTGGGCTGGCATTGTGGAATAGCCCACTCGTCCAAGGTGATGACACAAAGGATGGTTCACCTGACCAAACGCAAGCAGGTGAACAAGACACTCTGTTGTGGGTTCGCACAAACTTGAGTACAGGGAAAGCCGAAGGGCTGACCCTCTTTGGCAAAAGTAGTGATCTGGGCACACAGGTGCTGTTTATCCCGACGGGTGTGTATTCCCTTATTCCTGGTATTGGGACGGACCAATTAGGCAATGCATCCCAATATGGTGGGGCAGAGCTGATGGCTGCCGCGGTAGAGAACTTGATGGGGATTCACCTAGACACGGTAGTTTCAGCGTCGAGTGAAGATATTGCCGCTTGGATTCAGGCTGGTGGCGGGGTTCAAGTTGATGTGCCCACTACGTTGACGAGCCGTTCTGGTAGCGATGGCACCCGAAAGATCATTGATTCGGGTGACCAATTTATGACGGGGCCGGAAGTGATGGGCTATCTCTCGTTGATCCAACAGGGTGAGACAGAGATTGATACTTTTACGCGGCGTGAAGTGGTGTGGAAAGCGCTTGCGAAGGTGCTGGCTAAAGAAGACGTGGCGAACACAGTGTTGGGTGACCAGCCACCCCATTTAACGATTGATCGTGATGCGGCGTTGGTTCGCCCGATTCTTTCATCCCTCGTTGAGGAAAGCACAACGTATTCGGTGCTGCCGGTCAAGCCGGTTGGGAACCGTTCGGGGGAGGAAACGCACTACAGCCCGGATTGGACGGCCATTCGCACGATGACGGAGCGTCGTTGGGCTGGGTCGTTACCTGAAGGGTCAACGGGGGCGGCACGGCCGATTCAGATTTTGAATGGGGTGGGGGAGCCTGGGGTTGGGCAAAAAGTTGATGCCCGGCTTGCGGGGTTGAACCTGCGTGTAGTGGTGAGTGAGAATGCGGATACGTTCTCGCGTCAGACCACGGAAGTTGTGGTGTATGCCGATGATGCCCAAACCCGGAAGCTGGGGGAGGAGATTGTCGCCAAGCTTGGGGTTGGCCGGCTGGTGAAGTCAACGCAGCCACAAAGTGTGGTTGATGTGTCCATCGTAGTGGGGGCAGATTTCCTGGCCGCTGAGGCACAGCGTGCTGCGGAAGCTGAGGCGGCCGCGAAGGCTGAACAAGAACGCCAGGCTGCCGAAGCGGCTGCGGCGGCCCAGGCGGCTCAAACACCGCCAGTGGCACCTGCGGATGTGCAGCCGGGTGCGCCAACTCCTCCTGCCGGTGAGCCTGGGAGTGCACCGGGTACTCCAGGTGCCCCAGAAGCGCCCGGAGATGCCCCCGCCCAGGCACCGGCTCAGCCAGGCCCAGCGCCCACACCTGGTGGGCCTGATGCGGCTTCTCCAGCGGCCCCAGGTACGCCGTAGGGGCTACGTGGGGTGGGCGATACGGCTAGGGTGAATAGAGTGGGTGTTGAGCCACAAAACGGTTGCTGGCTAACACTGCTGATAGATAAGAGGGTTGAGGAATAAACATGAATATGATTGCCAGTATTTATAATGGTAACTTTTGTATAAATATTTAATAGTATCATGAAAAAGGATGTAAAGATTTTATCTCCAATAGCTATCAATCTATTGAATTGAATAGTACAACTACAAATTGTTCTCATGGAGGGAAAGATTGAAAAAGAATAAATCAGTATCTCCCATTGTTAAATGGGTTGGTGGAAAAAGGCAATTGCTACCTAAGATAAAAAACTACATACCCCTAGAAATTGCGACATTTTATGAGCCATTTCTTGGTGGGGGTGCTGTCCTGTTTGATATCCAACCCTGTAATGCCGTTGTTAGTGATATCAACTCTGAACTCATCAACCTATACAAAGTAGTAAAAGATGATGTAGAATCACTAATAGAGGATTTATCTAAACATAAAAATGACTCGAGCTATTTCTACGAGATTCGTTCATTAGATCGAGATAAAAATACTTATAAAAAGCTTTCAAATATTGAACGAGCTTCCAGAATATATTATTTAAATAAGACTTGCTACAATGGGCTTTTCAGAGTTAATCAATTAGGGCAATTTAATGCGCCATTTGGAAAATATAAAAATCCCAATTTTACGAACCCTAATATCTTGAGGGCGGTTAGCGAGTATTTTAATGAATCAAATATTGAATTTAAATGTGTAGATTTTGAAGAGGCAATAGTCGGGATTAGAAAAGGTGATTTTGTTTATTTTGATCCACCCTATGATCCTATCTCTGATAGCGCTAATTTTACTGGTTATGCTAAAGGTGGGTTTAATAGAGATGAGCAAATTCGATTGAAAATACTATGCGATCAATTAACCGAAAAAGGAGTCAAGCTCCTTTTGTCAAATGCCTCAACTGAGTTTATTTTAGATTTATATAGGGATTATAATATTGAGTTTATAAAAGCAAAAAGAGCAATAAATTCAAATGGTGACGAACGAGGTGAAGTAGATGAAGTACTGGTGAGGAACTATGACTAATAAATTGAAAACCTTAAATGATAAAGCTTGGGAAAAGATATTTGATAAGTATAGTATTATTGGGTCTATTCGGGAAAGGGGTATTTATGAAATTTCAGCAAAAGAGATAGGAGAGTTTAGGGAGGCAAGGCTAATGACTAAATTTGATCATAGAAGCAATTTGCCTACTTTATTCAAAAGAAATCATTTATCTATATTACCTATTACACGTGGTAGCTATATTATTGCTGATTTTGAGGCTTATCATGACTTTGAGCCGCCTGAAAATAAAACTAATACAGTATCTATACCTAGTTTTATCCATAGTATAGACTTTAATAGTATAACTAGCGAGGCAACTGCAATAAATGTTGCCTACTTGTCAGGTATTTTGGCAGATTTTATTGAGGAAGAAATGTTGTGGCCTACTGTTAATGGTAGGATGAGTTCTGGAAAATTTGATTATATTATATGTGGAAAGAAGACTAGTAATATACGAAATATTTCTGTTGAGAATTCTCAGATAGAAATTGATGGGGGATATGAAGGGTATAATTCTCTTACTCTAATTGAAGCAAAGAATTCTCTTTCTGATAACTTCTTGGTAAGGCAGTTGTATTATCCTTATAGGTTGTGGCAAAGTAAATTGCAGAAATCTGTTAAACCAATATTTTTAACTTATTCAAATGGTGTATTCAGTCTCTATGAGTATGTATTTAAAGAAGTAAAAAATTATAACTCTCTAGTATTGGTTAAACAAAGAAACTATTCACTCGAGCAGGAAAGAATTAAATTAGAAGATATCATTTCGATAGCTGATAGGGTTCTAGTAGCAAACGAACCTAAAGACATTCCATTTCCACAAGCTGATAGTTTTAGAAGAATAATTAATATCTGTGAATTATTAAATAAAGATATTTCATTATCTCGAGAGCATATTACATATAAATATGATTTTGATGTGAGGCAAACTAATTACTATACTAGTGCATGTGTTTATTTAGGATTAATTGACAAGGAATATGATCGAAATGCAGGTGTAAGATATCATTTAACAAGTAGGGGTAAGTCGATTTTGGGGTTAAGTATTAAGTATAGAAATCTAAGATTTGTTGAATCTATATTGGAAAAGCGAGTGTTTAATAAGGTATTTAGAATGTACCTATTATATTCAGAGCTTCCATCTACAAGTAAAATAGTGGAGATTATGAAGGAAGTACAAATTTATGGTGTTGAGGCTGATTCCACGTATAGCCGTAGGGCCTCAACAGTAGTATCATGGATCAATTGGATATTAGATTTGACAAACTAATTAGTGTATTGTATGGATGATATATTTGATTATTGGAATAATACCTCTAGAGGAGATTATTATTATTCTTAGACTGACAAATATTGATAACCGCGCTGCGGTATGAAAGGACAGGGTCATTACTACCGCCTCTGATATTTTGAACCAGATAGAAACCGCTGCTCAGGCAGCACTTGATCGGAAAGCGACTGATGTGGTTCGCCTTGATGTGGGCGACATCATCGGGATTACCGATCACTTCTTGGTGTTCACCACCAAGAACGACCGCCAGCTTGATGCGGCGAGTGAAGAAATTGAGTACCAGTTACGTGAGCAGCACGGACGCAAGCCCCTTGCCCGTGAGGGGAGTGCTGCGACCGGGTGGATGGTGACTGACTACGGGGATTATGTGGTGCACGGGTTCTTAACCGATACCCGTGACCTCTACGCCCTCGACCGGCTCTGGTCCGACGCACCCAGCCACAAGTGGGATGATGGTGAACCAGTTACCGATGCCGACGGAGTGACCATCGGTTAGCGCCTGAGAGAGGGCTTGACCAGGGAGTTCGATAAAAATCTCGCCCAAAAGGTTGCGGACTGTTGTTTGCTGGCTATTCTTTTCACTCCCTATGGGGCTGTAGCTCAATTGGTAGAGCGCATCGCTGGCAGCGATGAGGTCAGGGGTTCGATTCCCCTCAGCTCCACTTTTACATTCATATGCCGTAGTACCCCGCCTGATGGTGGGGTATTTTGCTGCCTGTAATGTACTTAGTGGCTACTACTACGAACTGCGCTCGTCCGGTGCTCCAGGCCGCGCGCGTGGGCCATTGTCGAACAGGTGGTTAGCTAAGGTGCTGCGCGTTTGAGTGATAATGCTTCACATGATGACAAGCCATTACTCAATATTTATTGGGATTAACGGCCGAGTCTAGTTAGTTAGAATCACAAGTATCTTATTTCCAACATAGTCATAGAGACTTTGTATACGACCATGAAGGCCATACTTGTCCATGGTTCTTTGGTGTATTGTCCTTGTTGCTGAATATCGGGCACTAGTTAACTACAAGTCCCAACATAGAAACCATTAAAAAACTGTCACAGTCGGGTACTTTATGGTGGATATGCCGGGTATTACCCGGTTGAGCCTATTCTTTTATTTATCTGAGTACTAAGTAGAAACCTGACGAATCTGACACATGATGGGGATTAGGTTTCTGCGCTCCCACACCCAAACACCGCCAAAACGCCCAACCCCTAGTCGGTGACCGTCTCTAACCCCAGGTGCATTTTGGCTTCGTCGTAGCCACCGGCGTCAACGACGTGGGTAAACCCAGCTTGGTTCATTTGTTTCACGGCTTGGGCGGAGCGGTTGCCTGAACGGCAGTAGACCGTGTAGGTGTCATCTTTGTTCAGTTTTGCGATTTCATCGGCAAAGCTAAACGCACTGACGTCAAGGTTGATGGCACCATCAAGGTGGCCTTCGCTGAACTCTTCGGGTGTTCGCACATCAATGAGGGTGCCAATGTCAGTTTGGTCCGTGGAGGACACGGATGCGGTTGGCATCGACGTACTCGGCGCCTCCGTTGTACTTGGGGTTGGATCACTGGCACATCCAGCCAACATGAGGCCGGCAACCATACCGACAAACAACAGATTGGTGACAGGTTTGAATAGGGCCATAGTTTCCTTTAACGCATGGAGCTACGCCGGAGGCCACTCCTCGGAACGGTCTGGGATACCGCACAGATGCAGTATCGCCCGCTTAGATAAACCGTGGCCTACACCCTAGTGGTTTCGCTCCCGTTCGCGCGGCTAACCCCAGCCATTAGTCCACCTCTTGAGGGGTAGATGGCTGTCATATACTCGGTGCCATCATCATTCATTGGTCGTTGGACATAATCGGTGACCAGCGACCAATTGCTGTTAAAGAAAAGGCATTTATGAGTACTACCGCAAATCCCAGTGCATGGCCGTCACTTCGTGTCGATGATTGGACCGACACCCGCAACACCTTACATATGTGGGTTCAAATCGTAGGCAAGATTCGTATGCAGTACGCCCCATTACTAAACCACTGGTGGCAAGTCACGTTTTACATCACCCCAGTCGGGATGACGACCTCATCCATCCCGTACGCCGGTGACACGTTCGACATTGAGTTCAACTTTATTGAGCACGAGCTGTTGTTCCGTCGCAGCAACGGGAAACACACCTCCTTTGCGCTCGAAGAAATGACCACCGCGGAGTTCTATGCCAAGGTGAAAGCGGCAATGGACGCGATTGAGGTCCCCATGGACATCATCCTCACCCCCAATGAGGTTGATCCCGCCATTCCCTTTGACGAGGACACCACCCACAAGACCTACGATAAAGAAGCGGTAACCGCCTTCTGGCGTCAACTATCCAAAGCCCACATTGCCATGGAAGAGTTCCGCTCCCATTTCATTGGCAAGGTCAGCCCAGTGCACTTCTTCTGGGGCTCCTTTGATATGGCCGTCACTCGCTTTGAGGGCACCATCGCCCCACGTCACCCCGGTGGGGTTCCCAACTGTGGCGACTGGGTCATGGTCGAAGGCTACTCCCACAAGCTCAGTAGCTGTGGGTTCTGGCCAGGCGGTGGGGAAGAAGGGGCGTTCTACTCCTACACCTATCCTGTTCCCGACGGGTTCTCAGAACAGAAGATTGAACCAGCCGAAGCCTTCTACAGCGAAGAGTTCCAGCAGTTCTTGCTGCCTTATGAAGCGGTACGCCAGTCCGACAACCCCGAAGAAAAGGTGCGTCAATTCTTCAATAGCACCTACGCCGTCGCCGCTGACCTGGGCAACTGGGACCGCAAAGCGCTTGAATCAACCCCGGACCGCTTGGAACGGTACCAAGAAGGTGCTGCACCTGCGGAATGCATCCTAGGGTAACGCAAAAAACAGCCCACCTGGTTCCAGGTGGGCCGATAGTGGGTTATTCGTGCCGCGATAGCTGATGCAGATCACGCTACCGCGGCATTGTTATTTACCCGGATTGAACGATCTCGTTCGCGACTAGCTGATCTTGCGCTTGCGCTCGAAGTAATCCATGAGGATCGTACGGAATAGATCGGAATCCTCCCGCGCCCAGTTCCTCATAAGTTCAGACCCAAAAGCAATCGAGGTGGTGGGCTGTGCACCAGCTTGCACCATACGGGTGATGGCCGAATCGTGCGCCGCTTGAGACACCCCACCGATAGCATCAACGACTGGGTACACCTCATACCCTTCTTTCAGCATATCTAGGGTTGGGAAGGCTACGCAGACTTCAGTCCACAAGCCAGCAATAACGATTTTCTTACGACCGGTTGCCTCAACCGCAGCCCGAAAATCAGCATCCTCCCACGAGTTGACACCGGTGCGGTCAATCTCCTCAATACCAGGTAATTCGTTCTTAATCTCTGGCACCGTTGCCTTATTCACACCAAGGTCAACACCCACAGTGGACAAGATGGTTGGCACCTTATACGCCGTTGCCAACTTGGCGAGCGTGATAGCACCGAGGTTGACTTCCTCCGGAGTTGTTGAGCCAAGCGCTTGAAATTGGGTTTCTTGATAGTCAATTAACAAAATGGCGCAGTTTTGTGGTGTAAGCAGGTGATCGTTTTGAGGATCACGAATGGGTTCTGGCTCAGTTTTAGGACCTGAAGAATGGTGAGACATAATTTTCTCCTACTAACTCATCATGTAGGCAACCTGATTGGTGCCTAACGAACGTGCAAAAAATGTGGGTCGCAACGGATACAGCGAGGCCGACCTAGATAGGCGTTTTTGGTCCAGTGTCATGTGGTCATGTGGCGCGCCGTAACCGAAACACTTAATGCACCAACTCCCAGTATGACAGCTAACACAATCATCAAAACACCAAAGCTCATTCCAGTCGTTGCCAGTATTGGGCCTAAGCTTGCACCGGTAAAGATCACCACACCATTGATCGCCATACCTGCAGACCGTTGAGAGGCTGACGCTTCGATAAACAGACCAATCATGGAAGGGATATTGATCGCTACACCGATGACCACAATCGTGCTCGCAACGGCAATGCCAAGGAGTGAATCCGACCATATCGCCATGAGTACGATCCCCGTTGCGGCCAGCAACAACCCAGCGCGGGCGACGGCGATCAGCCCACCAAGCCAACGCACTGCCACACCGTGCGCAAGGGCAAAGAACATACCTGGCAGCCCAATGGCACGAATCAGCAACACGGTGTCATTGCTATAACCCAACGTTGTGAGGTGGCTTCCCAATGCGGTGTACATGGCAACAAAGACAAAGAGTGTTGTGATATTGGCCCCACAGAGAAACACCATTTTCCGCGTCATACACAACCGCCCAATGGCAGCAAATTGATCGACCAGACTCCCTGAATGACCTTGTTGGTGCGTTTCTTGAATGACCACCCCGATCACGATGGCACAGGCAACCAATACAATCGCACTCCCGAGAAACATCCACGGCCATCCCACGGTTTGAGAAACAACCTGCGCGATGACTTGCCCCAAAATGCCGGCCACCAAGAAGCCTGTCGACATCGCTCCAATAGCGCCTTGTCGCCGCTCAGGATGGACCGCTTCACTGACATAGGTTAAGGCCACAGGTGGGAAGCTGGAGGCTGCAAACCCTTGTAGCGCACGCATCACCCCTAACACCGGAAGCGAGGGAGCAATAGCACACACGGCGGTAGCAACAACCAAAACACTCAGCCCGATCAACATGACTCGCTTTCGTCCATACCGGCCAGCTATCGGCCCCCAGATAAGAAACCCGGTGGCATAACTGAATGTGAACATGGTGGAAAGAGCCAACGCCGCATCACCGTGAAAGTCAGCACCAACTGGCAGCATGAGGGCTATTGCCGCATAGAGCTGGCATAACACGGCCAAGGACGTGCCCACTAATAGCGCCACCGACCCAACTCCTGCTGGGTACGGCATGGCAATTGCACTCGAATGGCTGTAGCTGGTGTGCTGTTCGGGATGGTCTGGCATACGAACCTCAATTCCAACGTTGGCGTTGGAGTTACTCTACCTGTGGTTCCTATGATTTCCAACTAAAACGTTGGACAATAGGGTGGGCACCCCGATTAGAAAAGGAGCCATGATGGCCTGGGACACGAATGCAACCAAAGAACGCATCATTGCTGCTGCCGTAGATGAGTTCGCAACCCATGGCCCCGATGGCACCACCATCGAACGCATCGCTAAACAGGCTGGCATCAACAAGGAACGGATTTATGCCTATTTTGGGCCAAAACGAACGCTCTTTGATACGGTCTTGCACCAAGAACTCGCCAAAGTTGCCCAAGCGATTCCTATTGACTCATTTGCTACTGAAGACATTGCGGCGTACGCCGGTAACGTCTATGACTACCATCTGGCTCACCCTGAACTTGGCCGACTCTTGCAATGGGAAGCGCTGAGTTATGCCGGCGAGGTACCAAATGAGGCGGTTCGTCGTGCCCACTACGCCCGCAAAGTACACGCGGTCATCCTTGGCCAGGAGTCTGGAGCCATCACCTCAACCATTGACGCTGAATCAATCACGTTTCTGGTGCTTGCCATTGCAGGCTACTGGTCGTGCCTCCCCCAAGTGGTGCGCATGATTGAATCAGAAGACGCTGGTGATGCGCATGATATTCGTCGTACAGCCGTGATTGAGGCCGTGACTCGTCTTGTGAGTCCGGATCTCCACGCTCGGTCGGCATCATATGATCGCTAGCGGCATATCCATCACTGCATCATTTTCGTAGCTGATAGGAAGACGCTAACCAGGGCGTGCTACGGTTCGACCATGAGCTCAAAACCGCTATCCACCCCAGAATCCACGCCGATTTCAAATGCCACCATTGCGGTACAAATGGCCCACCGCACCTTTCGTTCCTTTACCGATGAACGGTTAACTGATGCGGAGTTGACGACGCTATTTGAAGTGGCACGACACACCGCAACAACGGCATTCTTACAGCAGTTCACCATCATTCATGTGACTGACCCGGCCATACGCCACCAGGTATATCAAGCGTCCGGACAGCCGTATGTTGACGGTCCCAACGGTGACCTATTTGTCTTCATTGTTGACCTGTATCGCAATAGCCGTATTCGAGAAGAAGGCGGGGTTGACCTTGAGCCGCTGAGTCGAACAAACCTATTTATTGAGGCGATGAATGACACCCTCTTAGCGGCACAAAATATGGTGATTGCGGCTGAATCAATGGGGTTAGGCACGGTATATCTCGGCTCAATTAACCAAGACCCTCGTCTCGTCATCCGTGCCCTCAACCTTCCCAAATTCACCTATCCCCTGGTGGGTCTGATCGTTGGCCATCCCAATGAGGAACCCCAATACAAACCGCGGCTGCCGATCTCAATTACCACCGCAACCAACACTTATCCGGAAGTGGCGTCATATCAAGATGCGTTGCGCGAGTATGACGAGACAGTCCGCCAATATTACGACTTACGTGATACCAATAAGCGTGTGGATTCCTTTACCCATCACATTCAACATGCACTCGGTATGGGGGTGTCTGAACGTTCGCCGATGCTAGAGATTTTGCATGAGCAAGGGCTGGTCTTGCGCTAACCGTTATTGGTTCTCCGGTAGGGGAGCATGAGCGTCAGCCACATGTGGTTCTGGCGCCTTCAGGTGCGGTTCAGTTTCAATAAAGTCACGAGGATCATCAATCGTGATGGGAATGTCCTCGTGGGCAAGGACCTCTTGCAAATCTTTCAACATACCGCGGGCGGTTGGAACGACCGCGGTAGATTCACCCAGATCCATATGCACACTCTTAATGGTGTCACCATGTTCACTGAGTTCGTGCACGATGCGTTCCACACATGCAAAGTCCAGTTCGCCACGCATCCGCAGAATCAAGTTATCAAAGGATGAATCGTCGGCGTTAAAGGAGGCGGCGGCTTCAGAGGGATGGTTCAGTAAATGGAGGCCAAGCTGGTTAGACATCAGTCGTAAGGCGGCAACACCGCGTACGCTACTCCCACTTGGGTCTAGGCGCGGACTGTAGGTACCAACCCCAAATTTGCCAGGAGAGACGGCCACGATCCCCCCGCCAACGCCGGACTTAGCCGGAAGGCCTACATCGTTCATCCAGTACCCCGAGTAGTTATACATCCCGCAACTTAACATAATCGCCAGTGTTCGACGGACGACTTCCGGGGTCATCACTTGGACGCCAGTGAGAGGGTTGACACCGTTGTTCGACAGGGTTGCGCCCATCACGGCTAAGTCCGTGGCGGTTACCTTGAGTGAGCACTGGCGAAAGTACACATCGGTGGCATCAATGACGGTGCGGTCGAGGGTGCCCGCTGCTAATGCGAGATTTGCAAGTGCACGATTACGGTGTCCGGTTGCAGTTTCAGAGGCATAGACTGCTTCATCGAGTTCAAGTTCACGGCCCGCAAAGGCAGACACGCAGTGTCGAATAGCTTCAAATCGTGCATCGGGTGTGGCCCCTTCAATTAAGGATGATGTGACGATGGCCCCAGCATTAATCATTGGGTTTGCTGGTCTGCCTTCGGCATCCAAACTGATGGCGTTAAATGGTTCACCACTTGGTTCGTATCCCACACGCTCATGTACCACATCCGGGCCACGTTGGGAGAGAGCGAGGGCATAGACAAATGGTTTTGATGCTGACTGCAACGTAAAGTGCTGGTCGTGATCTCCAACAGCGTAGATTCGACCAGTTGAACTCACGACGGAGAGGGCGAGACCTTCGGGATCGACTTGGGCAAGTTGGGGGATGTAATCGGCTAATTCGCCTGAACGGTCGCCGCGTACCTGGTCAAGGAGTTCTTCGAGCGTATTAGAGACAAGGTCCGCGACGGCTTCATTCTTCATTGGCGACATGCTTAACTCCCTTAGTGATCGTGTGTTCCATTCTGACCAGATCTATCTAACTCGGTGAAAGGAATTAAAGGTCTGATGACTTGGTTTTGAGGTACACAGAGCGTTATGAATCATTATTCATGGTTTTAGATGTAAATGCTTCATTCTGTTGCGGTATCAATGAAAATTAATACGCAGAGGAGTTCAATAAATACTTACCGTGAGTGAATGCACAAATGAGCACAAGAAAAATACGCAATGAAATCAAAAAATAACGTAAAGTAGGTAACGTCAGGAGCGTTTGCCCTGCTCAATACGATTTAAACCTTCAGAAATTATCCCTTATCGTTTCATTTCTGGAGTCTTCTTCTGAGTAAGGGTGCGCGTCAGCTATCTCTAAATGGAGGATTTTCATGCGTTTTTCAAACGTGTTGACGTCCTGCTTGTCAGTCATCACCCTTGCGGTGTTTGGACTGCCAACAGTGGCGTCTGCTCAAGCTCCGCCGTCACCTCAGCACAACAACATTGTTAATAGAGACAATTTGTTGATTACCTTGGACGATTCTGATCCAAAAGCACTGTTGGGCGGCGAATCAGTTCTTAAAGGTAAAGTCAGAAATAACGGGACTAACCCCTTATTTAATGCAGGTTGGACCGTTCAATTACCCGAAGGTACCTCATTTGTCTCAGCCGAAAGCGGCCCAGGCGATTTCGGTACCCCAAAAGTCACGACGATCTTATATCCCAGTCACACCGTTACCCTCGTGCACTGGAATAATGTGGCAGACCTTAGCCCCGGTGTCGAAGCATGGTTTGACATTAAGGTCAAGAATGATGGACCGAAACCGGGCAGTAATCCTCCAAAGAGCGGCACCGTATTTGCACCTGGACAACACTTTGAGGCCCGTGCGTGGGCTGGCGCCTCACCGGTAGCTACGGTGTTGCCTGCATTCCAAGATTTTGGGTTTGCAGGTGCTGATCTCAACGGTGAAGCCGGAGCACCGCAGGCACAACGCATCTGGGCGAGTGATGAGCAGTCAGTTGCCGTGAAAGGACTTATTACCGAACTGAAACTCTCTGATCTTATTGAGGGTGTCGCACTCAGGGGTAATAAGAGCGGTCAACGCCAATCAGTAATTGTTGACCTCACCCGTACAACTGATGGTGAAGTGAACTTGACCGGTCCCATCACCGTCTCCTTGGATCCCGAATGGGAGATCATGGGCACGTGTGTGAAGAATGCGAATTGCTTTGTACCAACGGAAGATCAGTTGCGTTGGGTGAATACTCCCAAACCCCATTGGGAACTTGATATTCCTGCAAGCACCTTTGATTTTAAAGGTGGAAGTGAAGCGCAAGCGACCTTTGAAATCGCAGCCTTAGATAAGGCGAATGTTGATCCCGGTTTAACGGGTGTCAAAGTCAACCCAGCAGGGTACGGCGGTGACGGCGATGATGCTGACAATCCTGACGATATTGCTCGCCGTGGAGCCAGTGGCCCTGCCTATGCCAATAACACCGGCCGGTCAACACAAGATGTCACGACTACCTTCACGGGTACGGGGGAAACGGGATACACCCATCCTTGGAATGGTACGGATAACACGAAATATCCGAATCAGCCAAGTATCCCAGTAGAACTCCCTGAATTATCAGCACGCATCGAAGATGCCGGTGTGACGTTGACCTCAACGATGGATGACAAGGGGTATTACAAACAAAATGGCCCCGTAACCAAAACGCTGGTTGTCAAGACCAACGAGTACACCCGAATGCCGGATAATCGGACCATCACGATGACCCTTCCGGCTGAGGAATGCTATGTCAACCCCGGCACAACAGCCTGCATCGAGAACGGGTCAGTAACGTTTACCAAGACAACCCAAGGTCCGAATGGCACCCCAACCCCAAGTAGGGTTACGGGCACTATCTCGACGAATGCGCAAGGCCAATCGGTCTTAACTATTCCCGCGAACGCCATTAGCAACACAACATCTACGACTGAAACATTCACGATTTCGTCAAAGGTTCGTGACACGATTAATGGCCAACCTGTTGTCAATGGAAAACCGCTGAACACCACCGTGGATTACACCTGGACACAGCCGGGACAGTCACCAGTTAAGGTCAGTGCTGAAGATGAGATTGATGCCGCCAAGGTTGATATCTTCACCACGGTTGCATTCCCAACCGGAGCTGGTGGTGCGTGTCCAACGCCGTTGGCCACAATCCCCAATCCCAAGGAAATCAAGGAAGACGATACGATTCGCAACCGGACATTTGACCAGTTGAACGGCGCACCCGATCAATGGGGGAAGTACCGTCGCGTCCGTGCCGGTGAAGAATTGTGTTTCCAGATCAATGTGAAGTTCCCCGACGGCATTACCACACGTGATCCACAATTACAGGTGTACTTACCGTCAGAAACCGACCTCAAGACCACCACAAACGACATTGCACTCTCAGGTTCGTTAGCCGGTGTTGCCCAATTAGACCCATCATCGAATGTTCCTGAGGCGACGACACGGGTGACCGCACCGCCGTTACGTAAACCACTTAGTTACTCCTTTGGTAATACGGTTCCAGGTGGTTCAACGGTCACCCTTGTCTATAAGACAACGGTCAAGAACGCCGGCATTGTCGATCCAACAGGACCGCCAGTGTTGTGGGACAACCTGGGGAAGATCAGCTACAAAGACATCAAGGGTGATTTTTATAATGCCCGTGACAATGCGAGCTACGGCTTTGTCTCACCAACGTTGATGCTCAGTGTTGACAAACCAACTGAAGGTGTCGAGCGCGGCGGCGTCGCAACCTTCACCTATGACGTCACGAATATCGGTGGCGGTACTGTCCGCGACGGATCCAAGGTTGCCATTCAGATCCCTGAAGGGTTGACCTGTGCCGATTTATCTGTCCAAGGTGATGCAGCGATTGAGCAGTGTGTGGATGGCACTGTGCCTGGTGATCGTGGACGAATGCTCACCCGTGACTATGCAATTCTTTCCATCAAGGGGCCAATTGGCGCAGCCAATCCTCAAGACGATACAGATAAGAAGGCATTTACGCTTCAGTTCAAGACGCCAAATAATGCGGCACCTCGCACGATATGGGAGGTTCAAGCCGGTATTTTGTCCTACCAGAATGACAATACGCGCGAGCCAAGTGACACGACCTATGTGCCACAGGCAAATGCGTTCTGTTTAGGACAGGGCAATCCCTCGGCATCGGTTGCCGAAGGCTATGACAAAAACTGCACGGTCGATATTGCGCGCGAGCTCTTTAACAAAACCATCACCCCCGATGAGGTTGGTAACGCCTTTGTTATTGCGCCAAAGAGCGCGACGGGTGGACTGAGCACCTTCCAAAAGACGCGGATTGTCGGTCGTCCGGTACAAATCGGGTTATACGGTACAAGTACCGACTTGAACCAGTCCGGTGATCCAAAACTGACGGTAGTACCTGGTGAACAAGGCTCCATTGAGGTGGTTCTTGTCCCACCGGCCCCTGCTGATCCTAATCTTCCACCACCAGCTGAACTAATTGGATCTGCGGTACCTGGGCATACCGAGATTGTGCTCACGGTGACTGGTGTCGACAGTGATCAGGCCGCTGATGAACAGGCTCGTCCGTTTGCGAAGACCGATGCGATTCGTACCGCTATCGCGACAGCCCTGGGTAACCGCGTTGACCCTGCAAAGATTACGGTTGTGGGTTCGCCGGGAAATGCGGCAACCTATGTGATCACGATTCCACTTGAACGCCACTTAACGGAAACGACACGTATCAAGCTGCCCGAGTTGTTCACGACAACGACACAAGCTCCACGTGTTCAGGCGTCCTATTCATTCAAACCGGTCTACCTCGTTCACCTTGACCAGACCAAGGGTGCGACCCGTCTGAATGCAGAACCGGTTAAGGGCACAACGCCGACAACGGTTATGCCTACCCCTATTCAGTACCTGCGTAAGGTACCTGCTGTTCAGGTCACCAAGGTGGTCAAGACGCCCAGTAATTACCGTATTGCTGGCGGAGATGATATTAGCTATGAGGTTGTCCTCCAGAACACGAGTGAAGTAACAGCCTACGGGGTAAACGTTACTGATACGTTGCCTGAACACTTCACCCACAAACCATCCTTGACAGCTATCGAAGTAACCCCAGCCACCTTGGATTCATTGAAGAATCAATTGGCATGGACGCTCCAGGACAAGGACCGTGTCGGCGTATGGCCAGCGAATAGCCGGGTTGATCTTCCTGAAGGCGGCAGCATCACATTGAAATATGTGGCCACTGCTTCACGAACGGTTACGGCTGATGAGGCGTATTCGAACCAGATCAACGTACCGTTCAAGAGCATGGCACAAGATGGTCCTGGTGTTGAAACCTATACCAGTACTGGCGAAGCGTCGGTTCGTGGCCATGATGTGCGTGCAGTCACCACGATTAAACCGCAGCACAACCGTCATGCAAACGGGAAGGTCCAACATGGTGAATTGGTAACAACCGTCACCACACTGACGATTCCCAACAACATCAGTGTCCCGAATTTGAGTTTGTTAACCAAACTTGATGGGGCCACGATTGACCTCACCAATGCGGTTGTTGAGGTTACATGCCCTGGGCAGATGACCTGCAATGCAACGCCTGCCTTGGTGCCAGGCAGTACCCCAGATGCTCTTGGTGTCGTTGTTGCAGACGGCCCATTTGAAAATACAACAGGGGCGCCAGTTACCATTACGATTAAGACAACGAATGTGCTCGTCACTGATGGTGACGGTCCTATCACCGCGAACGGTGATGCCTACCGCGGTCCCGCTGTCCCTAGCGACCTCGCTGGATTTAAGGATGCTGATAAAGCATCATCTGGTTCAAGCGGTTCGGTACCGATTCAAGTTCCCACAGTCACCATTGACGCCTCATTAGTCACCGACTATACGGGTGCCAATAGTGGTACACCAGTGACGGGGCCAATTGAACCGGGCACACCAAACCTATTCACCAAGATTGTGGTTACCAATCCCACTGATGGCAGCGAAGCCCGTAATGTGACCGTTAACGTGAAGGAAGCGATTGAGCGGCTTGGCTTACATGTTGACCCTTCAGCAACGATCCCTGGCTTTGACGGCACAACCTTGACGGTCAACCAGTTGCCAAGTGGCCCAAGTGGCGCGGTAACGATCTACGTTCCCGTGACCTGGGACACTGATCGGTTCTCTGGTCCCAATAAGGTGACTGGTGAGCAGCGTAGCCGCGTAGATATTGCTGGAGAAAGTGGTCCAATCCACGGTGTTCCGGGTGCACAAGCCCCTGAAACGCCTGGCAAACCATTGACCGGTAATAGCGACTTGGCCTTTACCCCGGTCTATCCCTCAGTCGGTCTCGATGTCACGCTAACCACGCCTGATGACAAGGCCGTACCGGGCAACCCGCCCGAATTGACCTCAGGTGAGTCCTACAAGGTGACCTTTACACCGCATGTTCGTGATGCGGATGTCTTTAATCCTGTCCTTTGTGTAAAGGCAAGTGATCTGACCGGTGGCAACAGTGCTGTGCTTGGTTCATTAACCCTGTACCGTCCAGCACCCGGAGTTTCCATTGCAAATCCGTCTACCTTGTGTGGTCCTGGTGAGATTCAAGTGAACTTGCCGACGCCACCAGATGGTAAGACCATTCCTCCGGTGTCCTTTCTTGTGCCTGCCACCGGTACCCCTGCGGCTAATGGCGAAGGTGCATCAATCACCGCCACGGTGAAGGTTGATAGCCGTGTTGAAGGTGGTCAGGGCAAACCTGGCAACCGTAACTACACCGGATCAGCCAACCAACCGGTTCTGGTCAAGCCAGCACCTGTGGTACCTCCGCCACCGGTGGTTCCTGGGCCAAGTGTGCCAGTACCAACTGACACCCCAACTCCGACTCCGACACCAACACCAACACCAACACCAACTCCAACGGTGACGCCGGCCGGTGACCGACCGAGTGAGATTCCACCAGCTCCAACGCCACCAGCAACACCAGCACCGGTTGTGCCTGGTCATACTGGAACCGTCACTGACGGTGGCGAACGTTCTGATAAGTGGGTAGATGCCGTGTTCCCCGCAGGACAAAAGAGCCGGATTGTGTTGATTGGGCGTGACAATGTGTTTGCGGATAGCTTGTCGTCTGGTGGGTTGCAGGGCATGTTGGATGCGCCGTTGTTGTTGAACCCGGTT